>CAZYUX010000082.1:0-10354 GCA_964650745.1 uncultured Puniceicoccaceae bacterium | reverse complement strand
CGGCCCACGCCGCCTTGCTGTCCTGAAAAAGCGGCAGGCTCTATTTCTCCGCGGTCCCTCCATCCCGGCCGTCAGCGCGAGCGCGGTTGGGATGGGGAGATTGCGCGCATGGCGGTTATGTTTTAAAAGAAAACCCGGAAGAAGGTGAGGGAGAAAATGAGAAAGGCCGCGAGCATATTATAAAAAAAAGCCGCCCGGCGAAGGCGCTTCCGCCCGAAAACCTTGCGCTTAAAAAGCAGGAGGCCCGTCAGCCAACCCGGCCCCGCAACAAGCGTGGGAAACAGCGCCAGGCAAAAAGCGGCCGGCGGATCCCAGCCCAGAGCAATTAACGGGCGGACGCCCAGACTGACCAAAGCTGAATAAAGGAGGCAGCCGGCCGTCAACCACAGTTTTTCGGAAAACGTTGTTTCGGGGCGGTCTTCCTCCGCCTGCGCGCGCCGGAAACAGTCCGATGTTTCCGTTCTGTCGAAAGGGATGCGGTCGCCCAGGAACGCCATGATTTTTTCGCGCAACCCGCCGTCCGCCGGCAGAGGGATTTCAATGGCGCGGAAGGACTTGCGGCGCTCGTAGTGGTTTCCCGCCAGCCATTTCCAGAGTTTTTTTTCCCGCTCTTCTTCGGTGTAGCAAAACACCAAAAAGCGCGCGCCAGGAACCCGCGCGCTGTCGCGGATGGAAAAGCCCCCCACGTGGCGGAAGGGAACAGGCCGCCTTTTGCCTTTCCACCAGAAAACTTTGTCACCCAGATAATAGCGGCCCCGGTTCAGGCGCAAAGACAGGAGCGCCGCCCATGCAATCAGGTAAAATCCGGCCATGCCCGCGGCTCCGGCCGTCCAGGCCATATCCAGTTCCGGCCAGAACTTGCGTTGCAGCAGATAGGAAGTCAGGAGTAGAGCGGCCGCCGCCAGGCCGCCCCGAACAAGCGCCGGGTGGTAATAGGCCGCCGCCCGGCGGATGGCGGCTTGTTTGACCGCCGCCGGCTCGCTCCAATGCAGTAACGTTTTTGTCATTTGTGCCGCCAGTTCGCGGAAGCTGCCCGCAATTACGACACCGCATTCCCCGGCCGCCAGGACATCCAGGCGGAAAACAGGACGCTTCCGGGAAAAAAGAAAGTGATATTACCAGCCGACGGAAGGGCGGGCGCCTTGTTTGGTGATTTCGCGCTCCTCTTCCCAAACGGCCAGGCCGCTCCCCACTTCCGTCAGCGAGAGCTGGAAGGTGTAAGTCGTCTGGCGGATATCGCGCCGCCGCACGCGGTCCTCGAGGATTTTTCCGGAGAGGGTGAAGTGGGGCATTTTTTCTTTCTTTTCGGTTTCGCCCAGGTAGCGCTGGTAATCACCCGTGCTGGCGGCCAGCGGGTCTTCCTGCCGTCCCCCCAGCCCCACCGTGGTCGTGGTCATGACTTTCCCGCTTTTGTTGAGAGCCACGCGGATTTTCTTGGTCAGCCGGTCCGTGTCCACCTGCTGGGTGGTGTCGTTGGTGATGACGCTGATGCCGAGGACGGCCGGCTGTTCCGCCGCCCGCTCCAGCACGCCCGATGTCAAAAGCGACTGAACCATCTCTTCCGCCGCCCGCGTCCAGTCCTGGATGTTGATTTCATTAAGGGTGACAACGGTCTCCGTTCCTTTCGAGTCAATGTACCGGGCATCGGTGGTGGCGCATCCTCCGCCAAGCAGCAAACCCGCCGCGGCGGCCAAGGCCATGATGATAAAACGTCTTTTCTGTTTCATGATTTTCGGGTGGTTCATGGGTTAGGCAATGATACGCGGTTTGGCTCCTTACGGCTCCTGGAGCTTGAGCTTGAAATCCTTGGCCCGGGGATTCGGGGCGGCGGCGGTCAGCATCATCGTTTCCTTGCCCTTCAGCCGCGCCGGTTTCCACGCTGACAGCGGCGAGTCCACCGCCATCCCGTCCATATCGAACCATTCGAACTTGTAGTTGAAGTTTTTGGGGCGGGAAGATGTGTTGCGCACTTCGACCTGGATTTTCAGCATGTCTCCGCTCACCGTGGTTTCGTTGACGGCTGTGACTTGAAGCGACCGGCTCAGCGTGTAGTCCGTGGAAACACGTTTATCGTCAACCATTTGCCTGCGGCCTTCAGGCGCGGCGCGCTCGACGGTGTTGACGGACTGGCAGCCCGGCAGCCAGACCAGTCCGGCGGTTAATATGAGGACCGCTGTCAGCGGCATTTTTCGGGCAGTCATTTTCATAAGCGAAGAAGGCTGGTGTTGATTGTGGCGCGCGAATTATTCGGCGGCGGCCATGCCCGGCGCTTTCGGCCCCAGCGTGAACCGGGTGCCGGACAGCGGAGCGGCGGCGCTGACGGCGCGCGCATAGACGACGTTCACGATTCCGTCCGCCAAGTCAATGATTTTGGTTTCGTTCGTTCCGGGCGCGGTCAGCGTCAGCCGCCGGTCCGCTGGGGTGGGGAGGCGGCAGTATTGAAATTCTTTCGGCAAGGTTTTCCAGCACCGCAGGTCAGCCTGGTTCATGGCCGCCTGATAAACCGTGGTGGCCACCTGGGCCAGCACGCCGGCCCAGCCCTCGTCCTTGGTCGCCTCTTTAATGCCGTAGCTGGCCAGCGCTTTGGCGCCCGCAGCGATGAGGGTCTTGGTCACGACCACCGGAAACTCGTTGTCGAATTCGGTGGTGACGACGCTGTCCATGCTGCACAGGCGCCGTGTGCGCGCCTCTCCAGCCGGGGTGTTCACGATCAGGAAGGGGGTGTGGTCATCGTGGTAAACGAGGCGGGGCAGGGCGATTCCGGCATAGGGGACTTCGTTGTTCACGAGAAACAGCGGCACGTCAATGCGCACTTCCTCGCGCCCGGGCGCGCGGCCGGTCTCGAAGATGACATAAGTGACAGGGGAGAGCGCCTGGCCCTTTTTCACTTTTTCCGCCAGCTCGTAGTCCTGCCGGATGTATTCATTGTCATCTGTCATTTGAAGGACGCGCTCGAAGGATTTGCGCGCCCGCTCAACGTCCGAAGGAGAGGTTCCCTGCGTTAGAAAATACAGCCCGTCAAGAAACACGCTGAAGGGATTGACGTAGTCGGCATAAGGTTTGATTTGGTCCTGCCTGGCGTAAATTTGATCCAGTTTGGCTTGAAAACGCGGGTCGTTTTGTGTCCGGGAGATGTCGTATCCGGGCTGGTCCGCCGCGCCTTTTCTTTTTTGGGCGGCGGCCTCCCGGGCGGCTTCGATGCGCCTGGCGTTCTCCGTCACGGCGTCGCGCTGGCGTTGGAGGGCGCGGTTCAGTTCGACACGGGCTTTTTCCATTTCCCCCAATTCCATGTAATTCAAAGCCTTGTAGGTGTTCAGCATCACCCGGTCGCAAGCGTGACCGCGGTAATCGGCCTTGCTCAAGTTGGTCAGAAGAACCTGAAACTCCTCCGAAACACTTGTTTTGGCCCGTGTTTCGAATTCGGAAATTTTCTCGTCGGCGAGATCGAAAGCCCGGTTGCTGGGCTCCAGACGGCCGGCGCCGCGCAGCACGGCGCCCTGCTCGAGGCGCCAGACGACGGCGTCGCGGCTTCCGGCCCTGGCTTCAGCCGTTTTGTTCACCTCGGCCGCGGCCGCCGGAAAGTTGCCCGCGTTCCAGGCTTGGGCAAATCCAGCCGCCTGCTCATTGTAACTGGCGCAGCCGCCGGCCAGGCACAGAAGCCCTGCCAGCACGGCCGGCAGCCGCTTGTTCTTTTCCGGCTTCTTCATTTTCACCATTCTCATGTTAATATCATTCCCGCGTGTTTTTCAACCTCTTTTCAGCTTCTTTGCAAAAGCTTTGCGGTCCGGCGAAACCGCCCGGATGTTTTTTCATGAGGGAAAAGCGCGCCGCTGGCGGAGGGGGCGGCGCGCTTACGGGCGCGCGGTGACGGCGGCGCGGCAGCGCAGGGAAAGGGTAAAGACGGAGCCTTTCCCTGACTCACTTTCGCAAGAGAGCCTGCCGCCCATGCTCCCGGCCAATCTCCGGCTCATGGCCAAGCCCAGCCCGACGCCGGAGTATTTGCGGTTCAACTCCGTGTTGGCTTTGTAAAACGGCTGAAACACGCGCTCCGTTTCTTCAGGCGCCATGCCGGCGCCAGTGTCCGCCACTTTAAATTCAATAAGCCAAACATCTTCGCCGCTCCGATATTCGCCTCTCACCCGCAGCCGGATCCCGCCCCGGACGGTATATTTAATGGCGTTGTCCAGCAGATGCAGAAGCGTTTGACGCAACGCGCCGGGGCGGCCCCGCGTCTTCGCGGGCAGCCCTTCGGCGCTTTCCAGCCGCCAGTCCAGTCCTTTGGCTTTTGCTTTTTCGTGGAATAATCCGTCCATTTCGGCCAGCAGTTCCGGCAGGTTGATCCATCCAGGCTCCAGGGCCGGATATTCAAAACACATATCCTTGTAGTCCAGTATGCCGTTGAGGATCGCCGACAAATCCTCCGCTCCTTTGACGATATAGCCGGCATATTGGTTTTTCTCCTCCGCGCCGCGGCAGGAGCGGAGCAGCTGGGCGAATCCCATGATGGCGTGCAAAGGCGTGCGCAACTCATGGCTTATCATGGCCAGGAATTCCTCCTGCCCGGAATGTTTTTTCCCGGGACTGGCGGCGGCGCGGCGGCGGGCCGCCGCCAATGCTCTTTCCAGTTCCGCGACCCGGCCATGCAAGGCGGCCATTTCGCGCAGGCATTCCCCGCGGCTCCGGGAAGCCCTTCGCCGGGGCGGTGCCCGCATGATTTCGGCGGTCTTCATTTTACGTTGATAAAAGTCGGCGCCGCGGACCGCTCCTTTATTTTTCAGACCGCGCCGGCGCGGCCTGAAAAATGACAAGCTCCATTTTTTGATTGGAACCGGGGTGTTTTCTTTGCACAGTGGCGGGCGTGCAGTTCATGTGGGAATCAATCCGGTTCATGCACCAGCAGCAGCCTTGGTTTTTCCAGGGGGCGGTTTTTGTTTTGGGCGCCTGCATAGGCAGTTTCCTCAATGTTTGCATCTGCCGTATCCCGCGAGAGCGTTCGGTCGTCCGTCCCGGGTCCCGTTGCGCTTGCGGGCATCCAATTGCCTGGCATGACAATATCCCCATCTTCAGCTGGTTCTTTTTGCGGGGCAGGGCCAGGTGCTGCGGCCGCGTTTTTTCTTTCCGTTATCCCTTGGTCGAGGCTCTTACGGCCGCTCTTTTTCTGCTCTTTTGGATATTGTGTCCTCCCCGGGTTGCTTTCTGCGGAATGGTTTATGTTTCCCTGATGATTCCAGCTTCGTTTATTGACTTGGACCACATGATCATTCCAGACCGTTTTTCCACCGGCGGAATGCTGGCCGGGCTGGTGTTGTGCGCGGCGGTTCCGGTTTTGCACGGGTTTGAAGGTGAAATTTTCCTGCTGGAGAGCATGAGGGCGTTGACGGTTTCACTTCAGGGCGCTTTCACCGGTTCCGCGCTGATTTTGTGGATTATGATTTTCGCCGAAATCATCCTGCGCAAAGAGGCGATGGGATTTGGCGATGTCAAGCTGATGGGCGCCATCGGCGCTTTTTGCGGCTGGCAGGGGGCGGTATTCGCGGTCTTTGGCGGCGCGGCGCTGGGGACGGTCATCTACCTGCCGGTGCTGGCTTTCCAAAAAGACCGGACCTCGGCCGCGCCGGATGGCGGGATGGATGCGGGGGATGAAGAAGAGGACATCCGCGGCCGTGTTCCTTTCGGCCCCATGCTGGCGCTTGGCGGCCTCCTGTATTTTTTATGGTTTCACCCCATGGCGGACGCTTACTTTGAGGAAATTTCAACCCTTCTTTTTGGTGTCAGGACGCCTTGGCCCGGGTTATGAATGCAAGGTTCCGGCAGTTTCCTCTTTGGGCCGCCGGGCTGCTTTTCCTTTGCGCCGGCTTCCCGGCTTGCCGGAGTCCCGAAGCAGCCGGAAAACAATATGCCGTTCCCCGCTTTTACCTTGAGGCGGATCCTTCGGTTCCCGCCGGTCAGCGGGAAACGGCGGTTCTGCCCGTCAGCGGCGCTGAAATCCCCATACAGCGCGCTCCGTTTCTGACGGAGAACGATATCGCCGCCGTGGCGCTGGCGCAAGTGGACTTGGGCCTCTGTCTGCTTTTTTCCATCATCCCCGAAAAAGCCTCCGTGTTGCATGAAGTCTCGGCGGAGAACCGCGGCAGGCGCCTTGTTTTGAAAATCGGCGGGCGGCCCGCCGGCGTCCGGGTGATGAACGAGCCGGTAACCGGGGGCCGGTTGTTCACCTTCGTCGAGGCGCCGGAAACCGAGCTGGCGGTATTGGCAAATCAAATACAATCCGCCATCCGGAATCCGGCCCGGACCGTGAAAGAAAAAGCGCGAAATGATTTCTGACGGACATGTCCGTTCCGGCCTTTGCTGGGTTTGTCTGTTTTTAAATCTCCAGGCCATGGCCGGTTTCAAGCTTGTCTGGCCCTCGCCCAACCCCGCCTTTCAGGAAGGGCGCCCCGCCGAAACGTTTGTCCAGCCGGCAGGGAGGGGAGAAGCGTCCTCGGGCCTCTTCGGCTGCGTCCGCAACAACGGCCGGAAATTCCACGAGGGCCTTGACCTTAAAGCGGTCAAACGCGGCCGCCGGGGAGAAGCGGCTGACGAGATTTTCGCCGCGATGGACGGCCGCGTCGCCTGGATTAACAAAATCGCGGGCCGCAGCAGCTACGGGCGTTACATTGTCCTTGAGCATCCGGCGGCCGAGCCGGCGGTTTATACCTTGTATGCGCACCTCAAAAGCGTCCGGCGCGGGCTGAAGACCGGGCAAAACGTTGCGGCGGGCAGCGTCATCGGGACCATGGGGCGCTCCGCCATGAATTACCGCATCCCCAAAGCGCGGGCCCACCTGCACTTCGAAATCGGGCTGCGCCTCAGTGATGATTTCCAGTCCTGGTATGACCGGCAGGATTACGAGTTTCCCAATCAGCACGGCAATTACAACGGCATCAACCTGGCCGGATTCGATCCGCTGGACTTTTACTCTCAATACCGGGCCGGAAAGATTTCCTCAGTGCGGCAATACGCGCGCTCACTTGAAACGGCTTGCGCCGCGCGTGTGCGGAGCGCCTCGGTGCCCGATTTCATCCGCCGTTATCCCAGCCTGTTAACGGATCCCATACCGGATGATCTGGCCGGATGGGAGATCGGCTTCACTTGGTTCGGCCTGCCCGTGCGGTGGACGCCCTTGACAGCGGAAGACCTGGCCGGGAAAAGCCTCGGCAAAATAGTTCTCCTGTGTGTTGATGAAGAAATCCTGCGCCGCCGGTCTTGCCGCGGAGTTGTATTATTCAAGGGCGGCAAACCGGAGCCCGGCCCCCGCATCCGCGGCTGCCTTGGCATCCTCTTCGGGTCTCTTTAAAGGCGGCGAAAGCGGGGCCGGTGCTTTTCTCCCGCGGCAGCTCCTAACCGGACCGGAGAACGTGGTGGTTGGCCATGGCGATGCCGCTTAGGAGCGCGCCGGTGATGCCGAGAAACCCCTGGTCCGTCCCGGCCAGGTAAAGGTTTCGCAAATGGGTGCGGCCGTCTTTGCGCTTGTTGGGCGAACCGTAAACGGCGCCCCCCAGCCGCCCTGTGTAACGCTCGATGGCGCGCGGCGTGAGAACACTTTGGCAAAGCGCGGCGCGCTCCAGCGTTTCCGGTTTTACCGGAGGAAGAAGCCATTCCAGGGCTTTTTCCGTCAGGCGGGCGCTCCATTGCGTTTTTGCGCGCTGATACTCTTCCGCGCCCAAGCCCGCCCAGTAGCTGTAGTCGGCTATCGCGGCAGCCCGCAGAAAGGGGGAGGGCGGCTTCTTTTCGGCATAATGGTAATTATCCGGCAGGCAGATCACCCCGCTGCGCAAATCCACGGGCTCGCGGGCCGGCGCATAGTCGAAACGGTCCCCGCTGTTGTAAAAAACAATCGTGTCCTTCCACCCCATTTCCGCCGCCGGCCGCCCGAGCGCCAGCGTGGTTTCAAAGAAGGACAGTTTTCCGATGGCATCCGCTCCGGCGTCCGGCGGCTGGTCATCGCACAGACGCAGCGTCTCCACCAGTCCGGCGGTCGAAAAATAATGATCCGCCGTGACTGCCGATCCGTCGTCCAGTTCCAGAGCTTGCGCCCGGCATCCGCGGGTCCGGATGCGCCTGGCGCCGCATTTCATCCTGCGCCGTCCGCCGAGCGCGCGGTAATGGTCCAGCAGCAGGCGGACAAAAGCCCGCGCTCCGCCCGGAGGCCGGGCCATTCCCTCGAGGAACAATGCCTCGAACAGAACCGCGAACTGCCAG
This sequence comes from uncultured Puniceicoccaceae bacterium, assembly GCA_964650745.1. GTDB lineage: Bacteria > Verrucomicrobiota > Verrucomicrobiia > Opitutales > CAZYUX01 > CAZYUX01. The sequence continues at coordinate 2,113 of CAZYUX010000082.1, read as the reverse complement.
AATTCCATGTCGTTTTCCCATGCGCTGCCGTAAAACATCAGGGGGCATAAAAGCATCTCCCGCAGCACCGGTTCCGACAGGTGTTGCGAGAGCACTTCGCGGGCGGACAAGGCGGGAGCCGATAAAGCGTAGCCGTCATACCCGCGGATGGTTTGGACCAGGCGGCGGAAACCGTCCGCCTGCGAAGGAAACTTGTCCGCCACTTCCTGTTCGAGGAAGGTGAAATCGTTGTTGAAGCGAAGCTCCGCGCCCGGGAAGGCGATTTTCGAGCCGTATTGCTCCGCTAAATCGAGGTCCTCCCGGCGGAGCCGCAGCTGGCGCAAGAGCCGGACAAGGGGGGCGCTTTTGGCGCCGGGCGGCGTGTAATTCGTCAGCGCATGCAGGCCGACGTCAAACTGGCATCCGTGATGGTAGAAAAAACCGTTCAGCCCTCCGGGGGCGTTGTGGCGTTCCACGATGAGAACTTTGCGCCCGCCTATGGCCAGGCGGATGCCCGCCGCCAGCCCGGACATCCCGCAGCCGATGATCACGGCGTCGTAATGCGCTTGGGAAGAACCTTCCAAAAGAGGGAATGAATAAAATAATCAAACCTGGGCGGCCGCGAATTTCGGTGTCAAGTATTCGGCGCAGCTGTCTAAAGTGTCGAGCTTGTCGTAGTCGTCCTCCGGCACTTCGATGCCGAATTTCTTGCGCAATTCCATGACGATATCCAAAAAGTCCATGGAATCCAGCTCGAGCTGATCACGCAACCGCACGTCCGGTTTGACCCCGGAGAGGTCTTCATCCGGCGCGATTTCGGCGATGATATCGAGGACGATTTGCTTGCATTTTTCTTTGGTCATATCCGCTCCGCGCTTGAAATTCGGCCCTTACCCTTGCGGCTTTTTGACAATGAGACAAGAATTTATTCCCAGCATTCCGAAGGAATTGTTCAAAAGTGTCTCCAGACGCGCGGGCCGGACCGGCTCATTCAGGGCCAGATTAGAAAGGGCGCAGGCTTCATCCAGCTCGTCCACGTTGATGGTGGGGTGAATCAGCCCGTCCTCGAATGCCCCCAGGTTGCCCGCCAGTTCGAGGGCTCCGGCCGCTCCCATGGCGTGGCCGATGAAGCTTTTTGTGTTGTTGAACCACACACCGGGGCAATCCGCGAACACTTCCCGCAGGGCTTTGCATTCCTGCTCGTCCCCCTGGGGCGTTGCGGTGGCGTGGGTGCTGACCAGGTCAATGCCTTGCGGCGTCAATCCTGCCCGTTTGATAGCAGCCCGCATGCACTCGGTTTGCCGTTCGGCAAAAGGCAAGACGGCGTCCATCGCGTCCGAGTTGATGTGCCAGCCGATAATTTCAGCGAGGATGCGCGCCCCGCGGGCGCGGGCGTCTTCGAGCCTCTCCAGAGTGAACAGACATCCGCCTTCGCTGACGACGACGCCGTTGCGGGCTTTGTCGAACGGGCGGCTGGCTTTGTTCGGGTCCTCGTGCCGGGCCAGAGCGCCCTGGCTTTTGAAACCGGCGAAAATGCCGAAGCTCCGGATGCTCTCGCTCACTCCGCCGGCCAGCGCCAGATCCACTTCCCCCAGCCGCAGCATCTGCGTCCCTTCGATAATTCCCATGTTCCCCGCCGCGCAAGCTGCTCCGATTGTGTAGTGCGGGCCGTGGATTCCCAGGTTCATCGTCACTTCCCCCGCCGGATTGTTGGCGATGGTGCGGGGGTTGTGGTGGTGGCTCCAGAACCGCGTGTCGTAATCGTATTGGGAGATGTTGTAAACCTCGTGCTCCGTTTCGACATTGCCGTGCTCGGTAATGCCGAGATAGATGCCCGCCCGCGACTTGTCCGTCTTCTCCCAATCAATGCCGCTGCCGGCCAAAGCCTCGCGGGCACAGTAGATGGCGATGCTTCCGGCCCGGGTGCTGGTCCGCAAGTCCTTGCGGGTTTGGTATTTGCGGTCGTCAAAATGGCAGACTCCGGCCGGAACCGCGCCCATGTAGCGCAGCTCGATATTCTCGACGCGGCCTTTGCCCGCCAGCAGGCTGGCTCGGAACTCGTCCGGCGAATTGCCGTTAGGGGCGGTCAATCCCATGCCTGTGATGACAATGCGGTCAAAACTTCCCATCTCTA
>CAZYUX010000081.1:4713-10506 GCA_964650745.1 uncultured Puniceicoccaceae bacterium | reverse complement strand
GAGCGGTTTTGAAGTGGCGGAAGCGGTTCTGGCCGAAATAGACCCCATCCGCGACCTGGTTCTGCTCAAAACGTCCGCGGCGCCGGGCCTGCGGATGGCGGAGATTGGCGATTTCGACGATCTCAAAACAGGGGACGCCTTAATCGTGGCGGGTTTTCCTTTTGCCGGACAAGGCAAGACGGTGTTAACCGGCCGCAGCGCTGAACTGGGGGCGAAGATTCACATGGAATGCGCCGGCATTCCGGGCAAATACGGCCTCCTGAACATAGCATCAGCGCCGGTGCATTCCGGATCGGCGGTCTTTGAGACCCGGAAGGGCCTGCTGACAGGCGTGTTGATGGACAGCTTTCCCGCCCCGCCGCGCGAGGCCGCGGGCAAACCGGGACTGCCCCGGGGAATGGCCTCCTGCTGCATCGCGGCGGAATACCTGAGGGAGATGATATGAGAGCGCGGCTATAAGATAAAGATAAATAAAAACGAGCGGAAAATGAAAGGACCGTGCCATGGTGGTTTTGCCGCAAGGAAGCGACAATTGGTTTGAAAACCTCAAACCGTTCCAGAAAAACCATCTGGCTTTTCTGGTGCGCGAACATGAGGAAATGAAAGCGGCGGAAATTTGGCTTTCCGCCCGCGGCCCGCAAGCCGGGAAAACCCCGGAGCCTTTTGTGCCATATGATGTTTTCATTGATGAAATCAAAAAAATCCTTTCGGAGCACGGCGATTGCGCCGGTTTGGTCAAACTCCTCGCCCGTCCGGAAATGAGCAAAGCCGAATTCACTTTCCACATAGCGGAGCATTTCGGGAAAAAATTCGGCCTCGCCCCGGCGCTGCTGGTTCCTCCGGTGGCCTTGGCGCTTTCCGCCATCGCCACCGTGGGCCTCGAAAACTGGCTGGCCTTGCAGGAGGGCGCTTCGCCCGGGTGACGGTGCCGGCAAACAGGCCGCCGGCCGCCGCGCTTTTTTCTTTACGAGCCCGGGGCGGCCCCATGTTATTCCCCAGGCGCCGGACAGCCGCCAGATCCCTCCGCCGGACCGTGAGCAACAAAGATTTCAACGCTGTAGTGGAAGCGCTCGTCAAAGAAGAACCGCGCTTTGACCGCCAAGCCTATTTTTTTGTCCGGGAAGCGCTGGACTACACACAGCGAAAGAAGAAAAGCGGGAAGGCGGGGAAACCCCGCCACGTGACCGGCCGGGAATTGCTCGAAGGCATACGCGAATATGCGCTGGAGCAATACGGACCCATGACGATGACTTTATTTGAAAACTGGGGAGTGCGCAAAGGGGAAGACTTCGGCCGGATTGTCTTCAACCTGATCGAGTGCGGCATATTTGGCAAAACGGAACAGGACTGCCCCGGCGATTTCCGGAATGTTTACGATTTTCAGGAAGCTTTTGTGCGCCCCTTTTTGCCCGGGCCTTCCGCGCGTTCTTCCGCCGGCAAGAGCGGCGGCGGCAAAGGCGAAGAAAGGCGGGAAGATACTTGATTTTTGCGCTCCGGCCAGCATCTTATGGAGGCTCCTTTGATTTTGTGTTAACGATGGCCGACGGCATCAGCGCTTTCCGGGGGATTGCGCCGTTTTGGCGGCGTGGCGGGAAAACGCCCGCCGCCGCGGCATTAAATATGAATTCGGCTTGTTAGAGGCAATGCATCCGGATTTCAAGCAGGAACAGGACCTGGCCCCGATCCTTGCCCGTTTATTCGAGGAAAAGGCGGAGCGGCTCAGCCTGCCCAACGGTCTGATCGTGCTCCACAAACCTGTTCCCGAAAGCGGGCTGGTGTCCGTGCAAGCCTGGGTGAAAGCCGGGAGCATCCACGAGGGGCGGCTGCTGGGCAGCGGGCTGTCCCATTTTCTCGAGCACATGCTCTTCAAGGGGACGGACAAACGGCCGGGTCCGGAAATCACCCGCGCCATCCAGGAGGCTGGCGGGCATATCAACGCATACACGTCCTTCGAGCGAACGGTGTTTTACGCGGACGCCCCGGCCGAAGTCCTGCCGCTGGCCTTGGAAATGCTGGGCGAGGCGCTCTACCAGTCCGTTCTGCCTGAAGAAGAAGTGGAGAAGGAGCGCGATGTCATCCTGCGGGAAATTGACATGGCGCGGGACGATCCCGACCGCGCGGTCTCCCGAATGTTGTTCAGCAACGCCTTCCGCGAGCTGCCCCACCGTTATCCGGTCATCGGCCACCGGGATATCTTTTCAGCCCTGACCCGGGACGATTTATGGGATTACTACCAAAGCCGGTACGCGCCCAACAACACCGTGCTTGTCATCGCGGGAGACGCTGAAAAGGAGACGCTGCTCGCGGAACTTGAAAAAACCGCTTTCGCCGCCAGCCCCCGCAAGCGGATCCCCCCCTCTTACGTGATGGAGGAGCCCGCGCAACTGGCGCTGCGCGAGGAGCACCTGCTTGGCGACGTTCTCATCTGCCGGGGGGCGTTCGGCTTTAAAATCCCCAGCCTGACCCATCCGGACGCTCCGGGGCTGGACTTGCTGGCCGCCATTCTCGGCCATGGCAACAGCTCCATTTTAGCTCAAAGCCTGCGGGAAAAACGCAAACTGGTGCACCACGTGGACGCTGTCAGCTGGAACACGGCCCCCGCGGGTTTGTTGTGGATATCCTGCCTGTGCGATCCTGGCAAACGGGAAGAAACCCAAAAGGCGCTGATCGAGGAGTTGAATGCGCTGGCGGACAAGGGCATCACCAAGGAACGCCTGGAAAACGCCCGTCAGCAAGCGCTGGTCGGGGAGATCAACGCCCGCAAAACCATCAGCGGCCAGGCCGCCCGCCTGGGGATGACCGAGGTGGTGGTCGGAGACCTGAATTATCCGCGGGACTATTTCAACCTCCTGTGCGCCCTGACGCCGGACGGCATCAAAGATCTGGCGCAAAAATATTTGACCGAAAGAGGCCTGACCAGCGTTTCCCTGAACGCGCGGGATGCTCCGGCCGCCCCTTCGGTGCAGCCCTCCGTTTACAAGGAGCCGCCCGATTTCGAGCTTCGCACGCTGGACAACGGCGCGAGGCTTCTTTGCCAGCGCGACCCCTCCCTGCCCAAGGTGCACCTGAGGTTCGCCAGTTTCGGCGGCCCCCTTTATGAGGACCCCGCCAAGCGCGGCATCACCGGCCTCATGGCCACTCTGCTGACCAAGGACACGGAATTCCGCGGCGCCGCCGAAGTGGCTCAATCCATCGAGGCCGTGGGCGGCTCTTTTGCCGAATTCGCGGGCAACAACTCCTGGGGCTTGTCCATGGAGGTGCTGGCCAAGGATTTCGAACTCGCCTCTCAACTGCTTGAGGACGCCGTGACCCGGCCCGCGTTCAAGGAAGCCTCCTTCACACTCGAGCGGGACGCTCAAATCGCCCAAGTGCGCGAAGACATGGACGAGCTGCTGGACATGGGACGGAAGATGCTCCGCCAGCGCTTCTTCGGCCCGCACCCCTACGGCGTTGACGCCTACGGAACCGAGGAAACCCTCCGGTCCATAACAGTCGAAGATTTGCAGGCCTTTTACAAACGCCAAGTCGTGGGAGCCAATGCTGTCCTGGCCGTGGCCGGAGATTTCAACCCCGATGAGGATTCGGAGGATTTGGAGATGCTCCTTTCCGCTTTGCCCGACTGGGCTTTCATGCAAGCGGACAAGCCGTTCGCCGGACCCGAAACCGGCGAGAAGGAAATCGAGACGCCGCGAGAGCAAGCCTTGTTAATGCAGGCTTACCCCGGAGCCGGTTTGCTTGACGAGGACTACTATGCCGGCGAACTGATCGAGGAAATGTGCAACGAGATGTCCGGCCGGCTCTTCTCCAAAGTCCGGGAAGACCGCGCCCTTGCCTATTACGTGGGGGCGGAGCGCGTCACAGGATTGAACACGGGGATGTTCTATTTATACGCCGGCACAAAGCCGGACACCCGCCAGGAGATACTGGCCGAGTTTAACGCCGAAATTGCCCGCCTGCGCAAGGGCCAGATTGAAGAAAAAGAACTCAAACGCTGTCAGACCCGCCTTAAAACATTGAAGCGGATGAGCCTGCAAACCATCGGAGGCCGCGGCATGCAGGCGGCGCTCAACACGCTTTTCGGGCGGCCTCCCAACGACTGGAAAAATTACGGCGAAAAAATATCAGCCGTGACAGTGAAGGACCTGCAACAGTTCGCCAAAAAACATTTTGCGGTGACGAAACGGGTTGTCCTGATCCTGCGGCCCGAAAAGGAAAAATAACCCCCGAAACAAAGAAGCCAAACGCGCCAGACCTCATTGGAGCCTAAATAGGATTTCACGGCACCGGGAAATCTGTTTATCGTTAGATTCTCTGAAATCCGGTCTTTTTATTTATTTGCCGTCATGCATGTTCGACAGGCCAGCGTGAATTTTTCCGGCGGCCGCCGGAAAGCGGGTTTCGCCATTGTCCTGGCCTCGGGTTTGCTGGCGCTAATGCTGCTGATGGCTTGGAGCCTGGCATTGCTCTCCAAGGCGGAAACCCGCGCCGTTAAAGCGGACCGCGGGCGCGCGCTGGCGCGGCGCAACGCCTTGGCCGGAATGCGCCTCGCTCTGGCCGCTTTGCAGCGAGGCGCGGGGCCCGACCGGCGGGCCACGGCGCGGGCGGACATCCTTCCCGGCGCGCTGCCCGGACACCGGCACTGGACCGGCGTGTGGAACACTCACGACATGGGGCAAGACCCCGCATGGCTGGTCTCCGGAGCCGCGCCCAACCCGCAGGATGAGCCGGAAGCGCGGGTTTTGCTGGCGGGCAAGGGTTCCACCGGAAAGGATGGGCCTCACGGGCATGTTTTCGCGCCCAAAACCCCGCTGCGGACAAATGACGGAAACATTTCAGGCTATTACGCCTACTGGGTTGCCGATGAGGGCGTCAAAGCCAGTGCCGCCGTGGCGGACCGGTCGGACGAAGCCGTCTGCCGCCTGCCGGGCTGGAGTCCGGAACCGCCGCTCGCGGAAGAAACCCGGCGGCTGACTCAGCTCTGGCGCCAAATCATGCCCCGGCGCCACGGCGTCGAAGCTTTATGGCCCGGATTGGATCCTGACCGCGAAAAAATTCGCGCCGGCGCGCCAAACACGGTTTCGCTGCCCCAAACGGCTTTTTGGGAAAAGAACGACGGCAATCCGCTGGGGCCGGAGGCGTGGCGGGAAACTTTTCACGACGTCACGCTCCTGGCCCGCGGGCTGCTGACGAATCCCGTCAGAGGCGGCTTGAAAATCAACCTTGCCGGGGCTCGCGCCGCCGGCTGGCCGGATGAGGAAGCCCGGAAATTTTACTCATGCGGTGACTACGCCAGCGGGGACGGGGCGCGGATGACACTCCCTCCCGAAGACCTGGCTGACAGAGAGGGCCGGCCAGTCTTTTCCATCGCGCCGGTCATCACGGAGTTCAAACTCTCCATTGGGGTTTTTCACACTCACAACCGTCATTTTGCCTCCGGCGCCATGCTGCACCGGCTGCGTTTTCACGTGGATATCGAACTGTGGAATCCCTATCCTTTCCGGATTTATTTCCCTTCCGATGAAGACAAACCGGAAGAAGTGGACAAATACCCCGGCCGCAGCCTGCTGGTCATCGTTGACGGCCTGCCCGAACTGACTGTCAGAAACGTGACCCGCAACGCCCGCTACAGCGTGGACATGAACGAGTTCCCCGGTTTTTTCGCGATGCCGCGCAATTATGACAACGACGAAAACGAGCGGAAAATTCACACATGGATTCCGCTTCAGGATTATTATATGGAGCCGGGGGAAGTCTATCACCTGATCGAGCCCCTTCCGGATTTGTCCGGGGACA
>CAZYUX010000081.1:3495-4703 GCA_964650745.1 uncultured Puniceicoccaceae bacterium | reverse complement strand
GACACAACGCCGGCGGAACAAGCTCAGCCGGAAGGTCTGGCCCGCCTGGTCTGCGGCAAACGGTGGCACTGGAAGCCCGGTCCGCGGAGGAGGCATTTCATCCTGCCCGGAGAGGGCGTCCTGTATCCTTCCGACACCATCGAAATATCCGGCAAAGCCTCACCCGGAGGCGTGCGCGTGCGCCTTTTCCCTTTTTACGGCCCCATTCCCAAGGGCCAGCATCCGGATGATTACGCAAGCCAGCCGGGCCGGCGGCCCTTGGTGACATTGAAGCACATCCCTTCCCAGAACTTCAGCCGGGTGATTAGCGGAGACGAGTATTCACGGCTCAGGAGCACCGAATACACCATAGACAATTTTCTTTTTGCTTATTACTTCAGATTGAAAAATCCCGAAGACGGCGCCGGCGCGCTGACGCGGATGACGAGCGCCGCTGATCCGCGCTCGCCGGTGTTTGACTTTCAAGAACCGGAAACGGCGGCCCTCTATGTGGTGGACCGCGATCCGGTGGACGCCTTTCACCGGTCCGATTGCTTTTCCGGTTTGGATTTCCCCTTTTACGACAGCCGCATGCGTTCCCACGCTGGGGATTACGGCGACGCGCGGCTGTTCGGTCTGCCGCTTGGCGGCCCGCCCGCCTCCTGCGCCTGGCGCCACCTCCAGGTTTACCGCTCCGGCGGCGCGGGCGGTTTGAAAGCAGGTGACTGGAACCATGTGCTCGATGATTACTTCTTCTGTCCGCTGACGGATGAAAACGGCCTTGCTCTATTGGAATCTGAAACGAAGCCGCCGCTGCCATACCCGCGTCTCGAACCGCTGGCGGATGCCGCCGGCGCCGCGCTGGCCCGTCCGGACGCCGCCAAACATTTGCTCTCGCGCGGGGTGTTCAACATCAATTCCACATCCGGGAAAGCCTGGCTGGCGGTTCTCAAAAACACCATTCCACAATGGGAGTGGCAAAACGGAGAAGACCGCCGGGATTTGGAAAACGTTGTCTTCCGTCTGCCTTTCGGCGCTCAAAACCTGCCGGCGGACGCGTCGCCACTGGCCGACGCCGATCTGCGGTTCGCGGACGGAGAAGCCGCGCGCGAGGATCAGCGAAGGCTTCTCCGCCAGGGATTCCGGTGTCTTAAGGACGCCCATCTTGAAGCCTTGGCTCGTAACATCGCCGGCGCCGTCAAGGAGCACGGGCCGTTCGTTTCCGTAGC
>CAZYUX010000081.1:0-3485 GCA_964650745.1 uncultured Puniceicoccaceae bacterium | reverse complement strand
CGGATTTCGCGTCCCGCCCGTCGCCATCCGATCCCGGCAAGGGGCTTTTGCGGGAAGCGATTGACGGTTCCGGCGTCAATGATGGTCTGACGTCCCTGGTCCACGTGCGCCAGGAAGACATCCTGCCTTTTCTGTCGCCGTTCCTCGCCGCGCGTTCCGACACCTTTGTCATTCGCGCTTACGGCGAAGGAATAGATCCGGTGACGGGTGAAGCGGCCGGATGCGCCTGGTGCGAGGCCTCGATCCAACGGTTTCCGGAATACGTGGACGATTCCCAGCCCCCGGAAACGGCTCCGGCGGATGGTTTGGACGAAACCAACCGGATCTTGGGGCGCCGCTGCCGCATTCTCTCCTTCCGCTGGCTGAAGGAAGATGAAATTTGAGAAAACGCGGCCGCGTTATGTTTCGCGCAAAACGGCCCGGCCATGCCGCCGGAACGCGTCACAAGCAATCTCCTGCCATTTCGGATCGAGGCCGATGGCGGCGTTGCCGGGGTAATAGCCCGCGGCGAAACCGCCCCGCCCCCGCCACAGCTTGTCCAGCATTTCCCTGGCCTTGGCGCGGATGACGGCTTCGTCGCGGGTTTGCAAGGTGGTTTGAATGTCCACCGGGCACCAGAACGTGACCTTCGCCGTTTCCTGGTATGCCGCCAGCGTGTCAATGCCGTGCAGGTCGGGCTGGTCGAATTGCAGCAGGTCAACCCCCGCTTCGATCAGGCCGGGGACGATGGCCCCGATCTTGCCGCACGAGTGCATGAAGACGCGGACACCATTCTCGTGAGCCAGCGCGCACAATTTCGCGAACCGCGGGTAAAACTCCTCCCGCCATAACACAGGGCTGACGAGCGTCTGTTCCTGGGTGCCCCAGTCCTCGGGGAACATGACGGCGTCCGCGCCCGCCCTGGCGTAATTGCGGATCATGTCCGCCAGGAAAAAGTCTATCCGGTCATGCAGACCGCTGATGCGTTTCCGCTCCTCGATAAGGTCCGCCAGGTAGAACTCGAGGCGGCGCATCTTGCGGGCGACATTGAAGGCGAAGCCCGGGAGGCCGCCCAGCAGCCACTTGTCCGGGCATTCTTTCCGCTTTTGGCGGACGCAATCATAATCCTCCTGCTTTGAAAAATCCGGAAACTCGTAAGAGTCAAGAGCGTCCAAATTGTCGAGGACGCCTCTTTCGACTTCGCCTTTCGAGGCGGCGTCAATTCGCGTCCAGGCATTGCCCCATTCATCGAGCCGTTTCCAGAGGCCCGGCGCCGTTTCCTTCCAGTCCGTGGCGCGGGTTTGCGTTGCCGGGTGGCTCCAGACGAAGTCGCTCTTTCCGAACGAGCGCGCCACCCGTTCCGGTTTCTCATAGTCCAGCGTGCGCTGAACGATTTCTTTTGAATTCATGGCGCTCATAAAATCAAGATGAATAGAAAGCGGCCGCTGCCGGTTTTCAAGTCAAACCGGACGGATCAGCGCTGCCGTTTGCCGGCCTGCGTGAAAATAAAAATCATCCGCGACCGCGGCGGTGAAGAATACCTTTGCCGGCCGGGATGAAACGCCTTAACTGCCGGGTTCCGGTTCTTCGGCTTTTTGTTTGAAGCTTTCAACGACGAGGCGGGAGAGTTCCTTGTCGGGGTTGGCTGCCATGGCCTGGCTGACGGGAAATTTTTTCTGGCCGATGTTGCGGGAGATGATTTTGAGGGCGTGCTCGAAATCCCTGAAGCGTTCCTCGCAGAGAGCGCGGATGGTTTTGCCGCTTTCGATGGCCAGATCGATGAGAAATCCGCGGGCATCCGGCTCGAATTCCAGGGCGAGGCCATGGGCGGTTTTGAAGCGCCTGGCGAATGAGTCGAGGTCGGTTTCCATGACTTCCCGCATGGCGTGCTGCTGTTCCTTGAGGATTTCATCCAAGGCCTGCTTCGGACGCCGGATGGTGTCCATGGTCACGTCGAATTTCTCGGCGGCCGTCGAGGGAAGCTCGTATTTGAAGTCCCGCAGCACGCGTTCGAGGACGGTCAGCAGGCCCCGGGCGCCGGTTTTTTCCTTGTGGGCTTGGCGGGCGATTTCCTGGACGGCCTCGGAGCTGATGTCCAGGTCAATGCCGTAGCCTTTGAAGTCGAGCCGGTATTGTTCGAGGATGCTGCCCTCCGAAGAGGTTAAAATTTCGGCCAAATCCTCCGCGCTCAAATGCTCGCATGGCACCCGCACGGGGAGCCGGCCAATGAATTCCGGCTCGTAGCCGTATTTTATAAAGTCGCCCGTCTCGACATGGCGCAGGTATTCACTGGGCTCGCGGTCCTCTTTTTCGGGAGTGCGGGTGAAACCGATCTGCGAGGTTTCGAGGCGTTTTTTCACGGCTTCGGCCAGCTTGCCGAAGGCGCCGCTGACAATGAAGAGGATGTGGCGGGTGTTGATGGTGCGCTTGCGGGGCTTGCCGCCGCGGCTCATTTCCATCACCGCCTGCATTTGCGACATGATGTCCGCGGGGCTGAAGAGGCTCACCTCCGCCTCCTCCATGAGTTTGAGCAAATTGATCTGCACTCCCCGGCCGGAGACGTCCCGTCCCATAAGATTTGGAGCGGCGGCGATTTTATCAATTTCATCAATATAGATGATGCCGTATTGGGCCAGATCGGTGTTGCCTTGAGCCAGCTTGACCAGGTCCCGCACCAGATCCTCGGCGTCGGAGCCGACGTAGCCGGTCTCGGAGAACTTGGTGGCGTCAGCCTTGACAAAAGGAACCCCGATCAGCCGCGAGATGCAGCGTATCAGATAGGTTTTGCCCACACCGGTGGGGCCGAGGAGGATGACGTTTTGTTTCTGGTATTCCTTTTCCCTCAGCTGGGGGTTTTCCAAACACTGCCGCACATGGTTGTAGTGGTCGCAGATGGCCACGGACAGGACTTTTTTCGCTTCCTGCTGCTTGACCACGAACCGGTTCAGGTAATCGCGGATTTCCCGGGGCTTGAGGCTGAACTCGTGGATGCGCCGGACGGCTTCGCCGCTCTCTTTGTCCTCGTCATCTTCATCCGCGGGCTTTGATGACGCGCCGGCGGAAGGCGGGGCGCCGCCGCCCGGCGGGAATGCGTGGACGCGGAAAGAGACATTGGGATTGTTTAAAGCCTCCTGAATCTGCTTTTGCAGCTCTTCGAACGGATTTTTCGTTTCCTTGTCACTCATGTTTTTTTTATTTTGACAGCTTGCCGGAAATTTGCGGAAGTTTCAGATAATAAATAACTTTCAGCGGAAATTTCAACCTTTGCCACGATTTTAATGAACCCAACAGCGGATAATTTGACAAAGCGGGATATTGTCTTGAGAGTGTATGAAGAAACGCAACTGCCCCAGAAAGAGGTGCGCGAGGTGGTGCAGATGACTTTGGACACGATAGGCGCCGCCCTTGCCAAGGGGAGGAATGTCGAGTTGCGCAACTTCGGGGTGTTTGAGGTGCAGGCGCGCAAATCCCGTGTCGGGCGCAACCCCAATAAACCGGAAAAGGAT
>CAZYUX010000080.1:0-10683 GCA_964650745.1 uncultured Puniceicoccaceae bacterium | reverse complement strand
CATTGCGCCGGCGGTCCCTGGAAAAATTATATTGGCCGCCCGGGTCTCGGCCAGCCGCACCGCCACCGGAAAGCTCCGTGTTTCCCTGTCCGGCCGCCCCGCCGCCACGGCGGACGTTCCGCTAACCGGAGACGATGAGGCTTTCACCACTATCCTGATGCCGCTGGGCCGGGCGGATGCGGAAATCCAGGTCCTCCGCCTCGAAATGGAAAACGGACGCTTCAATCTCGACTGGATCGAGCTGCTGCGCGAAAAAGACTTGCTGCAAGTGAAACCTGCCCCGGATGGCAACGGCGCGGTTTTGGACTTGCTGGTTCCAACCGGGTTCAGCTACTCCATTCAGACCAGCGCCGACGGCCGGACTTGGGAAGACGGGGGGGCGCCGCGCGCGGGAACCGGCGCGGCGGAAGAACTTGTCTTTGCGGAAGCTGGTGAAACGACACTCTTTCGTTTGATTGAAACGGACGGCGCGCCTATTTCTCCGGTTCGCGGCCTGCGCCTGAACGAAGCGGAAGCTTTTTTTCAACTGGAACCCGCTGTTCAAGGCTGGCTGTCGTGGGGCGGCGGATGGCTTTACGCCGGCTGTTTTCCCTGGGTGTGGCACCCCCGGCACCATTGGTGGTTCCTCGCGGACGGAAACGCGGACGGGTTCTGGCTATACGACGGCAGGCTGGAATGGCTTTGGACAAGCGATGCGGCTTATCCGTTCCTCTACTGGCCGGCCGTGAAAAACTGGGTATGGTTCGCCGGGCGCGAAGGCGGAATCCGCCTTTTCTACTGCTATGCCGCTTCCAAGTGGCTTCGGATTGAGGACGATTAACGGCGCCTTGGCCGCGCCAGCGGAATGACCGCCGGGACGCCGGCGCGCGCCTTGATTTTCGCCGGGATCTCCCCTTCCGGCAAAACAGCTTTTTCCACCTCCAGCGCGCCCTCCAGCAAATCAATCTCCAGCGCGTTCGCTTTCAGCGTCAGCGTGCCGTAACCCGAAGCGGCGCAAAAAAAGACGCGGAAAGGCCGCCGTTTTATTTTGGGCGCGAGCCGGAGCGTTTTATCCGCCGCCGAGTAGCGGAAGCCCGACAGGCCTTGCAGCAGCGCGTAGCTGGAAAGCGCCCGGGCGTAGTAATTGCCGCACTCGTATTCGCACCAGGGATTGCGCGCCCGCCCGTCGTGCCGCTCCCTCGCCGCCCTGACAATGTCCAGGCACTCCTTGACCATCCCTTCCGCGGCCATGTGGGAGGCGGCCTGATACTCGATGCCGCTCCACACCTCGCCGGCATAAGGGAAAGGCAGAGTGAGCTTGCCGCCGCGCGGCCAGGAGCAAAGGAGCAATCCCGCCTCGTCCCCGGTGGCATAACACGGGCGGTTGGTGTTGGCGTGCTCCCTCAGGTCCTTTTTCAAATTATACCGGTGAATCGAGCGCAGGTTTTGCCGCACGTGTTTTTTCGACAACGGGATGGACAGCCCGTAAATCTCCGCCATCCAGGCGCCGATGACGCCGTCGGACAGGCAGCCTTCGCCGTATTGGTATTTCGGGCCTTCCTTTTTCAGCAGAGCCAGTTCCTGTTTGTTCGCGTAATCCCCGGCCAGGCTTTTCACGAAACTCTGGTCGCGCAGGTCCTTATACCTCACCTCCTGCGTGTAATACTCGCCGTTGAACAGCTTCTCATCCAGGTAGCGCGCTCCTTTTTCCGCCAGGTCGAGGCATTCGGCGGCGTATTCATGGTCGTCCAGACAACGCGCCATTTCGGCCATCGCGCAAAGCGCTCCGGTGTAGATGCTCGAGCACATGCCGTCCGGCCCCCAGAATTCGATGTCGTAGGTGTTGTGGTGCGGCTCGACGAGAACGCCCTTGCGGTCCGGGTCCCACTGCCGGATGCAGTAATCGAGGCTCCGCCGGGCTGCCGGATAGAGTTTCTTCAGCCAGGCGCCGTCCCCGCAAATCTGCCAGTCGCGGTAGAGTTTCATGATGCCGCCCAGCTGGCCGTCGGCGGCGGCGTGCCAGCCGTGGTCGTTGAGGGCGGGCGGCAGCCAGGTGCGGAAGTTGACGTGCCCCCGGTCATCCATGCAGTATTCCCATTCCTGCTCGCGGAATGTGCGCTCGAGGGCGGGGAACAGGTGAGGCAGCGCCTGGGCGTAGTTCCACACGTGCGTGCAGGAGCCGTGGCAGCAGCCCTTGTCACAGAAGCAGCCTTCCCACGCCCACACCATGCCGTCTTCCTGGCGCAGGACGGTGGGGGACTTGAGAATCCCGAGGTTGGCCGAAACCGCGTCCAGCACCTCGCCCGGCAGCGTCGATGAAAACAGCGCGCCGTGGAAACCGGCGGTTTTTCTCCGCAATCCGCTGTATTCACGATGCAAATACAGCGCAGCGTCCCGGGCGTCCTTCCACAGGCCCGCGTAATAGGGCCGCCACGCCGCGGCGGCGGTTCTGGCGCCGCTCCCCCAAGCCGCGTCTTTGCGCGGGTGTCCCGCCGTGTAGTGCCGGTTTGGAAAGTGCCAGCACAGGGCCACCGGCACGGTGGCGCTCTCTCCCGGCTTCAGCCGGAAGGGAACCATGACCGAGCCGCCGTTCTTCCCTTTGCAGTTGGCGGCGTCCCTGCCGTTGTTGGGTTTGAACTTCCCTTCGGAAATCTCCCGCCAGAGAGCGGAGAGACTGTCGAACCATCCCCCGCGGAACCACATGGCTTTGATTTTCGGGCGGTGCGCCAGGGCAACCAGCGCCGCGCTCCCGTAGTCTTCCGCTCCGGGATCATCCTCCATGTAAAAGAAAACACCTTTGCCGGGGATGACCGCGTTGCGGCTGCGGCCGTCATCGGCATGCTTTTGCCCCTGGGCCCAGTGGCCCATGTGATATGAGAACTCGCATTCAGCCGGTTTCCCGCTTTTGTTCGTGAACGTGTATTCGAGAATGGCGCACGGCAAGCCGGAGTTTTTATCATCGAGCGGGATAAACGGGCTGTAGCCCGTGAGTGTGACGGCCAGCGGCACGTTACGGTCTCTCATTTCCACCTGCCCGAAAGGATAAGCGCCCCGGAAAACGCTTTTTTTGAAACGCGGCAGGCCCTCCGAGCCGCTTTTGCCGTGGCCGTGGGAGTGAATGCCGCAGCCGTAAATCTTTTCTTTCGGAAAAGGCCCTTCGAGCAGGCGCGTGACAGGCCTGGCCCCCTTGATATGAACCAGACCGAAGGCCGTCTCCGAACCGCCAAACTGATCGGGAACTTCCGTGACTTGCGGACGGCCCTTGACGGAAAAATCCTGCAAGCCGCCCTGGCCGTTGAGACAGACGCAGCCCGCGCCGATGCCCCCCATCGGCAGCGCCGCTTGCACATCATAAGGGGGCGACAGTTTCCGCATCCCCGGCCCTTTCAAAGCAATGGGTGTCAATGGGGTGTTTTTTTTCATGAAGGCAGTAATTATTTATTTGTTATTGATATAGATTTCTTGCGGCGCGCGGGAATCAGACATGGCGTGAATCCTCCTCGTTTTTCACAGTGTAGCCGCTGTTCTGGCGTTCGAAGTTGACTTGGTTTTTTTTGACGTAGGCTTGATAAACATCACCGGGATTCATCTCCAATACCAGAGCCAGGGACACGAGAAAATGAAACATGTCCGCCACCTCCACGCGGGCGTTCTGGGCGTCGAATTTCTGGTAGCGGGCCCACCATTTCCACGGCACGGAGTCCACCAGCTCGGCAAGCTCCTGCTGGAGCGCCCGCGAGTAATTCAGCGTCCAGGTAATCTTTTCCTCTTCCGTCAACCCCTCCATCTTCACCCCGATGCGTTCATTCAGCTCTTTTTGGAGCCGGAAAATCTCGTCGAGTTTGTCCATGGCGACTATCCAACTCCTCCGCTTCCGGCCTGGCAAGCTCTTTCATCGCGGCGAGCGGAAAGGAGGCCGGTGGAGGATTGCCGAATGAGCTTTTTGGCTGGACTTTGGCCGGGGCGGCACATGAGTCTTTTTTGGCATGAGATTCTTGTTAAATTTTTTTCCGCTTCTAATTTTGCAGCGGCTCACAATCATTTCACTCTCCGGCATGAACATGGAAATGGATTTGAAAGGAACCTGGGAAATCGCGCCCGTTGCGAAGGAAACATGGGAGGAAGCCCGGCCGCCTTCGGAGGAAGCGGCCTGGGAAGAAGCGGCGCAGCCGAATCACTACTGGACAGGCGACAAGGGAAAAGGCCAGGCCGGGGACCCCTATCACGCGGGCGCGGGGGTTTGGGCAAAGCGTTCATTCAACCTGGATGCGGAACAGGCTGGCATGGACGCCGCCCTGCGCTGGGAAATCATCAAGTGGGGGTTCGCCGCATATCTCAACGGTGAACCGCTTGGAGAAACGGAATTGTATTCTCCCGGCTCCATGCCCGTCCCCCGCGGGCTCCTCAAAGCCGGCGAAAATGAGCTGCTGCTGAAAGTCAGAAATTATGCCGCCGTGGCCCGCAGTGGAACGTATGACAAGCCGCTCGTTCCCGCCGGGTCGGCTCTGTTCGGCTGGGGAGCGAAGACCAGCGGCATTCTCGGATATGTCCGGCTCGATTTTTTCAAAAAAACGCGCCTGCGCAGCCTGCTGATGGAGCCGGATATTGAAAAAGGCGCCGTCACAGCCCGGCTGCGGCTTGAGACGGTTCAGGCGCTGGACAAGCCATTGGAAGCGCAAATCGAGGTGCTGGATGCCGGCGGCAAACAAATCAATGCCGCCAGTTGGACCGTGACATCTGAACAACTGGAGGAGGGTCAATCCTCCTTAACTCTGCCCATGCCGGATTTTAAACTTTGGGCGCTGGACGATCCCGTTCTTTACACCGCCAGGGTCTTCCTCAAAAGCGGCGGTGAAATCCTGTCGGCCGAGATGACGCGCTTCGGGATGCGCTCGTTCGAAACGCGAGAAGGCAAATTCTTTCTCAATGGCGAGCCGTTTTACCTGCGCGGCTCCAACGTTGTCGGAGAGTGGAACTGGCGAGACGAGATTTACCGCAACCGCGATGAAGGCCTGAGAACCTATCTGATCGGCAAGGCCAAAGCGATGAACCTGAAAGGCTTCCGCACTCACACGCTGCCGCCCGCCGGCTGGCCGGCGGACATCTGCGACGAGGGCGGCACGCTTCTGATGGCCGAGATGCCGCTGACTTACAACTACCAGCCCACCGGCTTTAACGAAGAAGAGACGGAACGCTACCGGCGCAACGCCGTGCTTATGAACACGGCCTGGGTCGAGGAACTGGCCAACCACCCTTCCATCATCATGTGGGTTTCCACCAACGAGCCAATCCATGGAGATGATTTCAACCAGGCCAAATGGGATAACGAAACATTGATCCCCGCCATGAAGGCGGTTGACCCGACGCGGCCCGTCATGCGCTCGGGCGAGATGTCGCCCGATGTTTTCGACACGCATTGCTACTCCGGCTTCTGGGAAGGGGCGTGGGGGGATTTCGAGGAGCACTGCCGGCGGCAGACGGCAGCGCGGGACGGCAGGCGCCCCGTCATGAACAGCGAATACATCGAAAACCTGCCGCCGGAACGGCGCTGGCGCTGGCTGGGCAGCGAGGACTGGACGGTCGAGGCCGCGCTTTTTTACGCGACTGTCGGGCTGGAGCAAACGGAGGCCCTGCGCCGGCACGGCTACGACGGCATTCTGCCCTATATGTTCCGCCCCTGGACGAGAGGCCGGTGGCGCGAAGACGCCCCGACCCCGATGTTCGCCGCCCTGCGCAGCGCCCTCGCCCCGGCGGCCGTCTCGGTTGACCTGCCGGACCGAAACTTCCCGGCGGGGAAGAAACTTGCAGTCGAGGTCTGGGTAATGAATGACATTAATGAAAAAGCCAGGGCCGCTCTCACCTGCTATGTCTGCCCGGAGAACCCGGAATTCACCACGGAATCATCTTTTTATAAGAAACTGACGCCGGTGTTTCATAAGGCAGTGGAATTGAATCCCCGCGAGATTATCCATTTCCCGGTGGCTTTCCAACTGCCTGACAAAGAAGGCGCGTGCTGGCTGGCGGCGGTTTTGAAACCGGAGGGCCGGGCCGCCGTCATGAGCCAGCGTCCGGTTATGCTTTGGGCAAAAAACGCGGTTCCGGCAACCGCCGCCAAACGCCGATACCGTCTGCTTGGAGCCGGCAAGGAAGCGCTAAAGTGGTTTGGTGAAAAAGGGCTGCGGTTTGACGCCGGGCCGCCGTTTGCGCCTTTGGGCAAGGAAACGGGGATGGTGGTGATCTGGGAAAACGCCGAAGACGCCGGAAAATCCGTTTTCATCGACGCTTGTGTGAACCGTTACCTCTGGGAAGGCGGGCGCGTCCTTCTCATGCGCCAGCCCTCTTGGAAAAACCGCCGCACGAACTTGGCTTTCCCGAACGGGGACCCGCTCGAGTTTGGCCTGATGGAGGCCCGCGCCAGCACCGCTTTCCAAAACAAGGCGGCGGGCGATGAAGCGATTTGGCAAGGCATTCCCCAGGGCCGCATCCACCGCTGGAACGGTTTCTTCAACTGCATCTCGCAGGAGGCGGTGGCCGCGCCGTTTTTCCTCGACTGTCCGCCCGCGGAACAATCTCCCGAAGGCCCCATTTCCTGCATCGCGAACGCGGTTATCATCGAAGGTGAATCACCGGCGGAAACGAATTTCGCCGCGGGCCACCCCGATCCCTACTTCCTGCGGGAAAAGGACGGCCGGCTGGCTCCTCTGCCCTTCCGCGGTCTGCGCGGCGGCAAGTGCAGCCTGCTCTGCGCCCGGGAAAAACCGGCGCGGGACTATTTCGCCGTTTACGAGTTCGAGTGCGCGAAGGCCGTGCGGGAGGGGTTCGTGTGGGTCTTCGAGCAAGGCCGCGCGTGGGCTTCTCCCTTCCGCTGGCGGATTGACGATGGCCCTTGGCGGAGCGCGGGTATGGACATTCCGATGCGCGGCCAAACCGCCGTTTCGGACGCGGGCACGACTTTCGCCTGGAGCCGGCTGGGCAAAGCGGATTTAACGCCGGGCCGCCACCGTCTGGAAATCCGCGTCAATGAAGCTAAAAAAAATGGAGATTACCTGCTGGCCCAGGATTGCTTCATCATCGCCCCGCAGCCGGGCGAGACACTGGCTGTCTCCGGAGATGAAAAAAAGCCGGTGCTGGCCCGGCTGAAAATAGGCCGCGGCGAGCTGCTCATCACCCAGCTGCTTATCGCGGACCGCCTCCCCGCCTCGTCTTCCGCTTACGATCCGCTGGCCGAACGCTTTTTCCTCAACCTGTTATCGTATTGAGCCGCCGGGCGTTTTTTGGCTGGACTTCATGCGCATGAGGCCATGAATTGAAAAAACCGCGGGCGCGGCGTCTAAAACTAAAACTTTGAGAAGGAGCCGGCATGAAAGTATTATTCATCGGGGGAACAGGCAACATCAGCGCGGCGGTCAGCCGCATGGCCGTGGAAAAAGGGATTGAATTGCATCTCCTCAACCGGGGCCAAACGAAAATCGAAATTCCCGGAGCTGAAACGATTGCGGGGGATATCAAAAACCCCGGGGAAGTGGCCCGGGCCATCAAGGGACAGCAGTTCGACGCCGTTGTTAATTGGATCGCGTTCGTGCCGGAGGACATCGAGCGCGACATCGAGCTTTTCAGCGGCATCACGGAGCAGTATATTTTCATCAGCTCGGCTTCGGTTTACCAAAAACCCCCGGCGCACCCCGTGATTACGGAGTCCACGCCGCTGTGCAATCCTTTCTGGGAATACTCGCGCAACAAAATCCTGTGCGAGGAACGGCTCAACCGCGAATACCGTGACAACGGTTTTCCTGTCACCATCGCGCGCCCGTCGCTGACTTACGACACGGTCTGGCCGGTGGCCATCGGAAGCTGGCGCTGCTTTACCTTAGTGGACCGCATGAGAAAGGGCAAAAAAATCATCGTTCACGGTGACGGCACCTCGCTGTGGACGGTGACGCACTCGGAAGATTTCGCCCGCGGATTCAACGGCCTGCTGGGCCACACCCAGGCCATCGGCCACGCCTTCCATATCACCTCGGACGAAATCCTGACATGGAACCAGATATACCAGACAGTGGCCGGCGCAGCGGGCGTTGACGCCAACATGGTCCACATCCCCAGCGATTTCATCGCCGCCATGGAGCCTTGGCAAAAAGGCAATCTGCACGGCGACAAAGCGCAAAGCGTCATTTTCGACAACACCAAGATCAAAACATTCGTGCCGGAGTTCAAAGCCGTCATTCCCTTCCATGAAGGCGCGCGCCGCACGCTGGCGTGGTTCGAGGCCGGCGAGAGCCGCATGACCGTCAACGAAGACATGAACGCCATGATGGACCGCGTCATCGCGGCCTACGAGAAAGCGGCGCCGAAGGATTGAAACAAGGACGGATCAGATCCCCAGACGTTCGGCTGTCAGGAACGCGCGCGGGCCGCGCCGCCTAATAACATATTGGACGCCCTGCAATTGCTTAAGGGGATAAGGGCTTCATCGCTTGAACGCGGAAAAAGCGGCGGGGCAAACCTTCCAGATCCACCGTTTTCATCGTCTGGCTGCCGGGATCGGGAGGAAAGACGGACATCCCGCTGTCCGCCCAGCTGATTAAATCCGTGCTGACGTCAATAGCGTAAACTCGCGTCTCGTTGCTGGTGAAGGTCAGGTCAAACAAGCTGGTTTGGCCTTGGCGGATGAAAGAAATCAGCCGCAGGCTGTCGTTCACGTCATAAGGGCTGGTATTGGCTTGGTGTTCTTCCGCGTCCGATTTCCCGTCGCCGTCGGTGTCGCTGGCGGCGGTGAAAGCGTCGAGGTTGCCCGCCCAGTCGTATTCCCAGGCGTCGGTGATGCCGTCGCCGTCGGTGTCCGCCCCGTTCTGGATGAAATCGGTCTGGACATGGAAATCACCGCCGGCCTGGATGGTTCCGGCCAGGCTGATCCAGCCGCAGTTGGCGCTCCAGGCATAGCCGCTCAGGTAGCCGTCAGCCAGGCTGACTTTCGGGTTTCCCTGGCTCTCGAAGGCGACCCAGCCGATGTTCGCCCCGTAGGCGCAGCCGCTCAGGTTGCCGAAACCGTCGTGGTTGACGCCATAATCCGTTGCCGAGTCGTTGGCGTATTGGATGCCGTTGGCGGGAGAGCCATCACCGAGGTGGATCCAGCCCGCGTTGGCCCCGTAGAGATAACCCGAGCAGACGTATTCGCCGATGACCGCGCCGTTGGCCACGTCGCCCTGGCAATTAATCCAGCCGATGTTAGCCCCATAAGCGTGTTTATTGACATCGTTAAACGTCGTGGCGGCCTGGGCCGTTATGGAAAACAGGAGTATGGAAAAAAAGACCGGCAGAATTTTCATGATGGTGCCTTTCTGGCGTTTGGCTTCACGGTCAAGAGTTTTAGAAATTGGCCCAGGGCGAGGTTTCCCCGGCGGCGCCGGCCGAGATCGGCCCTTCGTTGTTGCCGCCGGCAATATCGTAATTAGTGGTGTTGCCCCGGGCGTTGTTGCGGATGATTAAGTTGACCGTCCCGTTCACGTCAATTCCCCGGTCGTTGTTTATGACGTTGTTGGAATCAATGCGGTTGGAGCCGCCAATGGCCAGGATGCCCGCGCCGTCACCGGTGTCGTAGCCATTGCCGTCGCAAGTGTTGCCGGTGATGAGGCAGTTGCTTGACACATGGATGCCGTCGCTGGTGTTTTGCCTGACCGTGCATCCGGAAACCGTGGAGCCCGTCCCGGCAGAGATGCCCCGGCGTTCATTCAGGTAGACGGAACAGTCCGTGACGGCGCAGAAGCTGGCGGAAATGCCGTCCAACTGGTTGCCGTGGCTGACGCTGTTTTTAACCGTTCCGCGGCCGCAGCTAATTCCGACGCTTCCATTGTTATAGGAAGTGCAATTAAAGATAACGCCGTAGGAATTGGTAATGCCGGCATCGCCGTTCAGCCAAGCTGAGCAATTACTGATAACGCTATAATCCCCGCCGGCGATTCCCGTGTCTTGATTATTTCCAGCCGCACAGCCTGTAATGACGCTGTTCATGCCGCCATATATGCCATTATTCAGGTTATTATACGCGGCGCAGTTGGTCACGGTGGCGCCATATGTCGCCTCCATGGGTTCACCAGTGCCGTTATAGTTCGACACCATTTTGAGATTCTCCAATTGATTGCCTCCCCCCGACGTGTATATCCCGGCCTTGCCTGCGCCTTGCCAGCTGGTGATAATGCCGTTGATGACGCGCAAGTTGTTTCCGCCGGAAATCCCATGCTCGCTGGGGTCCCCCGGGCCCGTCAGGGTGCAGCCGTTCAGGTCGATCGTTACATCGCTGGCATCCACGGTAATGCCATTCTCCGTGGTGCTGGCGCAGGTCAGGTTGCCCGTGAGGTAGTAGGAGCCGCTGGAGCTGATGGTATAGGGCACGCTTTCAATGGGCGTGCGCGATTCGCGATCTGGTCGAGGGTCTTCATCGTCGGGGCGGGAGCGCCCGGCGGCGTCAGGCTGCCCTGAGCGCAAAGCAGA
Organism: uncultured Puniceicoccaceae bacterium; assembly: GCA_964650745.1. GTDB lineage: Bacteria > Verrucomicrobiota > Verrucomicrobiia > Opitutales > CAZYUX01 > CAZYUX01. The sequence goes on along the minus strand of CAZYUX010000080.1, from coordinate 216 downwards.
GCCGGAAGCGCCATGGAAAGCAGGCTGACAGTGATTTTTCGGATAGCGTTAGCCTTGTGTTTTTTCATGATGGTGTGATTATGTTGGTGGTTAAAAATTCAGCCGAACGATAGCCGGAACTGCGGTTATTACTCCGAAAAAAATAGAATGGACATTTAGGTGGCATAACGGACGGCGGGATGATGAAAAAAGGAAGACACTTTTCCCGGGTCGAAC
>CAZYUX010000079.1:0-10704 GCA_964650745.1 uncultured Puniceicoccaceae bacterium | reverse complement strand
CGTGAGGATGGCGGCCTCCCCGCCCGGCATTTCAAGCATTGCGTGAATGCGGTTTTGCGCGAAACGCCTCCCCCCCGGCACCTCTTCGAAGCTGTCACCGTTTTCCTTATACAGCCCGATTCCGGGAATATGGCCGTAAAGCGTGTCCCCGACGGAAAAGACCAGGTAAAAGTCCGCCTGCCAGGTTTCCAGCGGCGGTTTCCCGTCCGCTTTCCAGCGGAAGAGATAATGGCTGGTTTGAAAATAGACGCCCCTGGAGGTGGCGATTGTGCGCCAAACCTCGCGAAATTCGCGGGTTTGAGCGGGCACTTGGGGCAGCAGGGAAACAAACCGCAAGCTGCCCCGGATATCCGGCTGGAGAAAGCCGAAATCGCCGCAGCCGCCCACATAGATGGTTCCGTCTCCGCCGGCGGCGAGGGAGCAGGCGGCCATGCCGTTGGGCAGCCCGATCCGCCGCCAGGCCTCTCCGTTGTATTCGAGCACGCAATCATCGTTGCCGAAATACATGACCCCCCGGCTGTCCTGGACAACAGCCCAGTTCCGCGCGCCGGCGCGGTAGTCCTTCCGGGTGAAGTTTTGAATGAACGGGCTGCCCGCTTCGACCGCGGCGGGCGCGGATGGCGCGCAAAGCGCCCCGGCCGCCGCCCATAAAAACAGCATTTTGATCTTGGCCCTTATCATCTTATCCGCTCTCAAGTGGCGAAACACAGGCAGTATAAGCATGTGAAATTTTTATGCAATGACCGGAAACACACGTCAAATCATTTGATGGATGCTCCGGAAAAGATGCGCGGGGCGTTTTCGGCCATGGGCCGTTCCGGCGCCGCATCAACGCAGGGGTTGATTTTTTGCTTTAGCCGCGCAAACTGCCGGGCAGGTTTTTGTTATGGAAAACACCGCGCCGCCGAACGCCAACTTGGATTTTCTCCGCGCTCACGCCTTGTTTGGCGGGCTGGAGGACAAAGACCTGATGGCCATCCTTCCTTTTTTGAAGCGGAAAAATTATGACACCGGGCAAATTATTGTTCGTGAAGGCAGTTTGGGCCGCAGCCTGTATTTCATCCTGGAGGGCAGAGCCGCGGTGTTAAAGCAGGCGGCAGGCTCGCCCTCCGGAACCGCGCTGCGCCTGGCCGAAATGGGGCCGGGGGACACTTTCGGAGAGATGGAACTGATAGACGTTCAGGCGCGTTCGGCCACCGTGCGGGCCGCGGCGCCCGTGAAAGCGCTGGCGCTCACCAATCAGGATCTTTACCGCATTCACCAGTCCCGCCCTTTTCTCTACACTATGATCATCTTGAACCTGGCCCGCGAGATCAGCCGGCGGCTGCGCCGGGCTGACGAGGAGTTGGCCCGGCTGCGCAACCAGCTTTCCGGAGGCCGGGAATCAGAGATCCCGGGCTGAATTGATTGTTGTCCTTCAATCTTGTTCAACATTTGAAAAATGGCTCTGATTGACAGGCTTCTCCCGCGGCTGCAAAGGCACCCCAAGCGCGCCGTCTTCGCCGAAGGGGCGGACCCGCGCATCCTCCAGGCGGCCCGTCTTTTCGCGGCGCGGAAGCTTGGCGTGCCCATCCTTTTGGGAAACCGGACCGAGATTAAGGACCGCGCGGCCCGCCTCGATTTGCGCCTGGATGGCATCCGGCTGCTCAACCCCGAGCGTTGCGGCGGCTTCGAGAACATGCTGGCCCGCTTGCGCGCCATTCCGCGTTTCGCGGATAAATCCACGGACGAATTGAAAGTTGTGCTGCGGGACAACAACTACTTCGCCGCCATGATGTTGAGGACCGGCGCGGCGGATGTTTTCATTTCCGGCGCCACCTCGGTCTCATCGAGCGGCCTGCGTGCGCTCTTCCATGTCATTCCGCTCCAGGCACATGTCAAAACCGCCTCTTCAATGCTCATTTTCGACCAGGAGGAATCCCGCCTCGGTTCGCAAGGGGCGCTGTTTTTGGCCGACTGCGGAGTCATTCCGGAACCCGACGCCGAGCAGCTGGCCGGCATCGCCGTCGCCACGGGTGGAATCAGCCAGCAGTTGACCGGCGAGCCGCCCCGCGTCGCTTTCCTCAGTTACGCCACCCGGAACTCTCCGGCCAAGCACCCGTCCATCGCAAAAATCCGCGACGCCGTCCGCCTGGCCCTGGAAAAAGCGCGCCTGTGCAATTTGCCCGCCGCAATTGACGGCGAGCTGCAGGTGGACGCCGCTTTGGACGCCGTGACAGCGCAGCAAAAGGGCGTGGCGGACTCTCCGGTGGCCGGGCGGGCCAACGTGCTGATTTTTCCGGACCTCAACTGCGGCAATATCGCCTCAAAGATGATCCAAATTGTCACCGGCGCGCGCAGTTACGGCCAGATCATCACCGGATTGAGCAAACCCTGCGCGGAGATCAGCCGGGGCGCTCACGCCCATGATATCTTCGGCGCGGCCGTGATCGTCTGCGGCCAGGCGGTCGACACCCGGCTCCTGCACGGCGCCGCCGTTTCGGAAACGAGCGCGCCGTTCTGAAAGCCGCCAGTTGTCATGGAGCATTCACCATCTCATCTTCCGCCGCCGGAACCGGACGCGCTCCTGGAACGCCCGCTTAACAAGACGACGCAGCGGTTCTTCGTCGCCGCCACCCGCCAGAATGAAGGCAAGACCACCGTCTGCCTGGGATTGTTCGGCGCTTTGCGCGCGCATTATCCGCGCATGGCGTTCATCAAGCCCGTGGGCCAGCGGTTCGTCACCGTCCACGGTTTCCAGATAGACGAGGACACGGTTCTGCTCGACAGCATTTACCACGTGCAGGTCCCCATTGAGGCCATGAGCCCCATCGCGGTGGACTCCAACTTCACCCGCCGCTTTCTGAAAGACCCCGATGCCGGTTTTCCCGTGCTGACCGATAAAATGTGCCGGGCGTTCGACCGCACCGCTTACGAAAAAGACGCCGTCATCATTGAAGGCACGGGCCACGCCGGCGTGGGTTCCGTCTTTCAACTCTCCAATGCGCACGTGGCCCGGATGCTTGACGCCAAAGTGATCATTGTTTCCGGAGGCGGCATCGGCCGGCCGGTGGACGAAATCGCCTTGAACAAGGCCCTGTTCGATCAATACGGAGTCACCGTAGCCGGAGCCATCCTCAACAAGGTGCATCCGGAAAAAATGGAAACGGTGACCGAATACGCCGGACTGGCCCTCGCGCGCATGGGAGTGCCCCTGCTGGGTGTTCTGCCAACGGTCAAGCAACTGGCCGCGCCCAGCTTGCGGCAGGCGGTTTCGGCGGTTGACGGACGCTGGCTCAACGCCTGCCCGGCGGACTTTCAGCAGCGCGTCTCGAAGGTTATCGTTGGCGCCATGACCGCTCAAAACCTGGCCGGGCATCTCGAGCCCGGCGCCCTCCTTATCACACCGGGCGACCGCGGCGATCTGCTCTCGGCGGCGGCGGACGCCGCCGGCCCGCCCGGCAAACGGCTCATCGCCGGCATCATTCTGGACCGCGGCACCCCGCCGCGCTCCCGGCTCATGGAGAGACTCACGGAAACCGGCATCCCGGCGGCCATTTGCGGCCTCGACAGTTACGCCATAGCCTCGAAAATCCACTCCATGACTGTCAAAATACAGCCGCGGGACACCGACAAAATCCCCATGATCCAAAAACTGGTCCACGAACACATTGACCTGACCCGGCTGCTCGAATTCGTCTGATGTCAGCCGCCCTCTTATGGGCGCTTATCGATCGTTTCCAGTTTCCGTATAAAAAAGTCCCCCGCCTGTGCCGAAGAGATTTAAAAAGCTCTTGACCTCGTTTCGTTCAGGTGGGCGCCTTTCGGGCGGTTTTCGTCTTCCGCGGCAAAGGCGGCTTGACGGCCGCCGCCCGATAAACGGCTCCCGTAAATGTCGTATCAGGGAAGAGCGCTTTTTTAAACTTTCGCGCACCGCAGGGGATGCAAAAGACATCATGTCCAAATTCCGTTTCGCGTCAACCGATTCCGGTTTTTTAACAGCATTTTAATTTTTACGGCCCTTGCCCGGGAAGGCCTGCGAAAGAGATTGCCTGGCCGGATAAAAAATATCATCTTTACCAGCCGATGACAAAACCGGCGGCAAAACCGGAGTCTTCGCCTTTTCCCGCGCCCCGTATTCTGGGAGTGCCCTTTCATATTTGCGGCGCCGGGGAACTCTTGGAATACTTGGCCGCGCCGCCGCCCGGGCGCGCCCGCGCCGTCAGCCTGCCTGACACTGCCGCCATTGTCCGCTCCTGCAAGGATAAAGACCTCGCCGCGGTTTTCGCGGCCTCGGACATTGTCTTGCCCGCAGCCTGGCCGGCGCACCGGATTCTTTTGAAAAAAGGCTACAGGCTCGAAGAGCGCTGGAGCGGGGAACGGCTCATGGAACTCGTCCTGCGGGACGCCCGGTTCGAGAAACTGCGCCACGCCCTGGCCGGAGGATCGGACGACGCCCGCGCCCGCCTGCGCCGCCATTACCCCAGCGTCCGCTGGACAAAAGAGCACCACCTCCAATTCACCAGCATGAAGCAGGAAGACTACGACGCCGTGGCGTGGCACATCAACCGCGACCAAACCGATTTTCTCTGGGTGTCCTCGGACGGCGAGCAAGAGGATATTTTCATCCGCAAATTAAAGCCGCTGATTAAAAAGGGGACACTCATCGGCGCGGGCAACGCCTTCGAATGGCTGGGCGGGATGCGCCTCCGCCCCCCTTCCTGGCTGGAAAACACCTGGGGAAGGGATTTCTTGCGTTTTTGCGCCGAGCCCGGCCGTGTCTGGAAACGCGCCATTGCTCCTCTTGCCTGGTTTTACTGCCGCCGCCTCGCCCGTTAATTCCCGCTTCAAATGGCGGCCTTCCAACCGCCCGGAAGCCAATTCAATATAACGCGGCTTAAAAATCACCGTCTTGCGCTTTATCCTTGCATTTCCGAAAGCCGTTACAAAATTTTGTCAGGCTAAGGGCTGAAAACCTGCCGGCAAAGCCCGCCGGCCTCACGGAAAGGCATGGCTAAACAAAACGCATATAACAAAGACCAAGTCCTGGCCATTTGCCGGGGGGAAATTTTCGGCGCGGACAATGCCACCCTGCCGCTCCCAAACATGCTCATGGTGGACCGTATCACCCGCGTCACCGAAACCGGCGGCGACTACGGCAAAGGCTTGATCGTGGCCGAACTGGACATTTCTGAGGATTTGTGGTTCTTCGCCTGCCATTTCCCCAACGACCCCGTGATGCCGGGATGCCTGGGGCTGGACGCCATGTGGCAGCTGCTCGGGTTCTACCTTGTCTGGAAAGGTTACGCGGGCAGGGGCCGCGCCCTCGGCGTGGGCGAAGTCAAGTTCCGCGGCCAAATCCTGCCCGGCCACAGCACCGTCACCTACCACATTCACATCAAACGCATCATCAACCGCCAGCTGACCCTCGGCGTGGCCGACGGCGTGGTCTCGGTGGACGGGCGGGACATCTACTTCGCCAAAGATATGCGCGCAGGCCTTTTCATTTCAACGAAGGACTTTTAACATGCCCGAAAAAAGACGCGTTGTAGTCACCGGCATGGGAGTGGTCTCCTGCCTGGGAAACAACCAGCAAGAGGTCGCGGCCTCCCTGAAGCAAGGCCGCTCCGGCATCGTCTTCCGGGAATCCTACCGCGAAGCGGGCCTGCGCAGCCAGATCGCGGGCGCCATCCGCCTGAACCCCGCCGACCACATTGACCGCAAGGCATTGCGCTTTATGGGCGACGCGGCGGCGTTCACTTGCATCGCCATGCGCGAAGCCATCGCCGACGCCGGTTTGAGCGAAGCGCAAATCTCTCATCCCCGCACCGGCCTGATCGTCGGCTCCGGCGGCGCCTCCCCCCACCACCAAATCAAAGCGGTGGACATCCTGCGGGAAAAAGGGATCCGCAAAGTCGGCGCCTTCATGGTGCCGCGCACCATGAACAGCACCGTGTCGGCCTGCCTGTCCGTCGCCTACAAAATCAAAGGCGTCAATTACTCCATCACCTCCGCCTGCTCCACCAGCGCCCATTGCATCGGCGATGCCATGGAGAAAATCCAACACGGCCAGCAGGACATCGTCTTTGCCGGGGGCGGAGAGGAGGAAAGCTGGGAAATGACCCTCTACTTCGACGCGATGGGGGCGCTTTCCACCAAATACAACGACGCTCCGGAAACCGCCTCCCGCCCCTTTGACGCCACGCGCGACGGCTTCGTCATCGCCGGAGGCGGGGGCATCCTCGCGCTCGAGGAACGCGAAGCGGCATTGCGCCGGGGCGCCAAAATCCACGCCGAAATCACCGGCTACGGATGCAACTCGGACGGCGACGATATGGTGGTGCCCTCCGGAGAAGGGGCGGCGCGCTGCATGCGCCAGGCGCTCGACACTGTTGACGGACCCATTGACTACATCAACGCGCATGGAACCAGCACACCTCAAGGCGACATGGCCGAGCTGCGGAGCATCCGCGACGTGTTTGGGGACAACATTCCACCCATTAGTTCGACCAAATCCCAGACCGGCCACTCCCTCGGCGCCACCGGCGCCCACGAAGCCATCTATTCCCTGCTCATGATGCGCGACGGCTTTATCTCCCCCACCATCAACCTGAAAAACCGGGATGAAGAGGCCAAAGGCTTCCCTATCGTGACGGAGACGCGGGAAAACGTCCGGCTCGAGCGCGTCATGTCCAACAGCTTCGGCTTCGGCGGCACCAACGCCACGCTGGTCTTCCAGAAAATTTGAACCGCCCCGCCCGCTTGGCGGCCGGATAAACGGTCCGGCCAAGCGCCGGCGTTTACTTCAGCCCGTTGCGCGCGATGATGGCGGCATAGTGGCGGGCGGAATCTTTGAGAATACGGCGCTGGGTTGGATAGTCGACGTAGATGAGGCCGAAGCGCTGCTTGCAGCCCTCCTGCCACTCGAAATTGTCCATCAAAGACCAGTAAAAATAACCCGTGAAAGGGATGCCCTCCGCGAGAGCCCTCCCGACTCCAGCCAGGTAAGTGTCCATGTATTCACACCGCTGGGGGTCATGGACGCAACCGTCCCGGAAGACCATGTCCACAATGGGAATGCCGTTTTCCGTCACCACGATGGGCTTTTGATAACGCTCGTAATAAAACCGGCCCGCCCAGTAGAGAATATCCGGCGTGATGTTCCAGCCGTAAGTGTTGAGGGGCGCGCCAAGGGGCGGCGGGACGTATTCCGGCCGGCCGGCCGCCCCGGCACGGAAGGTTGAGCCCGTATAGATGTTGGCCCCAAGGAAATCCAGCGGCTGATGAATGGCTGCCATGTCGCCCGGATTGATTTTCGGCGCGTTGCGCCCATAACCCTTCAGGGCCTTTTCCGGGTAATGGCCCAAAAAGACCGGGTCCATCCACCATGCGCAATTCCAAACGCTGGACGCCGCCTCATCGGTGTCAACACTGAACGTGCTCCGCCGGGCGGCCTCAATGTCCTCCGGGGTTTCCGCGGCGGGGATGCGGGCGGAGCCGACCGGCGCCCAGCCTATTTTGAGCGGAGTTCCCGCCGCGGCACGGATGGCCTGCGCGGCCCGCCCGTGCGCCAGGAGCAGGTGGTGGCCGATTTGCAAGACCTGGCCGAGGGAAAGACGGCAGCCGGGAGCATGTATGCCTTTCAAGTAACCGTGATCCAGCAGCACTTGCGGCTCGTTGATCGTGAACCAATGGGCCGCGCGGTCCGACAGGCGGCCCGCCGCCGCTTGCGCGTATTCGGCAAACCACGACGGCGAATCCGGATTGAGCCATCCGCCCCGGTGCTGGTGCAAAGTTAAAGGGTAATCCCAATGAAAAAGCGTCACCCACGGCTCGATGCCGTTTTCCAGCAAACTGTCCACCAGCCGGTCATAAAAATCCAAACCGCGCTGATTAAGCGCCCCGGTTCCTTCCGGGAAAATTCGCGGCCAGGACAAAGAAAAACGGTAGGCCTTCAGGCCGATTTCCTTCATCAGCCGGACATCCTCATCACTGCGGCGGTAATGATCGCAAGCCGTGTCACCGCTTTGCCCTTGCCAAACCGCGCCGGGCCGGCGGCAAAAATGGTCCCAAACGGAAATGCCCTTGCCTTCAGCGGCGGATGCTCCCTCGATCTGATAAGCCGAAGTGGCCGCGCCCCAGGCAAAACCAGGTGGAAATGACATGCGCGGAAGCAAAAAGATTATATCCGCCGCCATAAAGCATAAAATTCGGGCCGGAAAAAAAACGGGCGCCGGGGGAACCGCGCGGAAGGAAGCGCATTGACATTTCCGGCGGAAAAGAAAGCATATGAGACTTTCGGATTTCCGGCCGGCTCATGAATATCTTTCCTTCCAAAACCGATTTTATCAAGTTGTCGGAAAAAGGCAATTTGATTCCCGTTTACACGGATTTGATGGCGGACTTCGAGACGCCGGTGTCGGTCTATTCGAAGTTGCGCGCCACCGGCCCGGCGTTCCTTCTCGAATCCATCGAGGGCGGGGCCAATCTCAACCGCTACTCGTTCATCGGCTGCCAGCCCCGCAAAACCTTTATTTCATGGCGGGACGGAAGCGCTGAAACCGCCAACCGCGGGGACGAAAAAGTCCGCGTCAGCCGCGCGGGAGATCCTTTGAAAATCATCGAGGAGGAAATGGCGCGCTACCAGCCGGTGCGGCTGGAGGGGATGCCGCGTTTCATCGGCGGAGCGGTGGGTTTCATCGGTTATGAATACATCAACTATATTGAGCCGACAGTGCCGCCCGCGCGCAACGACCCGCTGCGGATGCCCCTGACGCACTTCATGATCACCGGCACGCTGGTGATCTTCGACCGCGCCAGGCAGACTTTGCGGCTCCTCTACAACGCCTATATCGAGGACGATCCCGAAAAAGCCTACCAGGAGGGGACGCGGAGGCTGGAGGAATTATACCAGAGCCTGCAAAAAGGGCGCGAGCTGGCGCCCATCCCCGTGGCCCAGGTTGAGGCTATCACAGTGCCGCCAGGCAATTTTGAGCGGACGCAGTTCGAGGAGATGGTGGAAAAGAGCAAGGAATACATCCGGGCCGGGGACATCATTCAGGTGGTCGGATCCCAGCGTTTCGAGCGCGGCTTCAAGCAGCCGCCCCTGGACCTGTACCGCGCCTTGCGCACGGTTAATCCATCGCCCTATATGTTCATTTACGAGGCGGAGGACTTCGCCCTTGTCGGAGCCTCGCCGGAAGTCCACGTGCGTTTGACTGACGGCCTGGCCGAAACCCGCCCCATCGCCGGCACCCGCCCGCGGGGGAAGAACAAAGAAGAAGATTTAGCTTACCAAAAAGACCTGCTGGCGGATGAAAAAGAGCGGGCCGAGCACCTCATGCTGGTGGACCTTTCACGCAATGACCTCGGGCGCGTCTGCCAATACGGCACCGTGCGCGTCCCGGAGTTCATGGTTGTCGAGCGCTACTCCCACGTCATGCACATCGTCTCGCAGGTCGAGGGGAGCATCATGCCGGATAAAAACGCCTACGACCTGATGCGGGCCACCTTCCCCGCCGGGACCGTCAGCGGCGCCCCGAAAATCCGGGCCATGCAGATCATCTCCGAGTTCGAGCCCGACCAGCGCGGCCCCTACGCCGGCGTCGTCGGTTATTTCAGCTACGACGGCAACCTCGACTCCGCCATCGCCATTCGCACCGCCCTGCTCAAGGACGGTAAAATCTACATCCAGTCCGGCGCGGGCCTGGTGGCCGACTCCGTCCCCGCCAGTGAATACCAGGAGACGGTCAACAAAGCCAAGGGCATGCTCAAGGCCGTCGCCATGGCCGAACAAATCGGGTGATGAAAACGCAGGTTGAGATTGTGGAGGGGGACATTACGGGACTGGAGGCGGACGCGATTGTCAATGCCGCCAACACGTCCCTGCTGGGTGGCGGAGGCGTGGACGGCGCGATCCACCGGGCGGCGGGGCCGGAACTGCTGGCCGAGTGCCGCGCCCTCGGCGGCTGCTCCACGGGGCAAGCGAAGATCACCAAGGGTTACAACCTGCCCGCCAAACACGTCATCCACACCGCTGGGCCTGTTTACCGTGGAGGGAACGAAGGGGAGGCGGAGCTGCTCGCGTCATGCTACCGGAACAGTTTGCGGCTGGCGCTTGAAAACAACCTCAAGACGATTGCCTTTCCGGCCATCAGCGCGGGAGCTTACGGCTGCCCTTTGCCGGATGCAGCTCGCATTGCCTTTTCGGAAACGAAAAAATTCCTGGAGGAAAATCCTGAAGCTTTGGACAAAGTCTTATTCTGCTGCTTTGGCGCGGAAGCCTTGTCTGTTTACAAAGATCTCTTTGCCAGGATTTTCGGATGAGCGGCCGCGGGGAGTGAAGCCTCAGTAAGATATCGAGAGGCCAAGGTAATTCAGCAGCCACAGCTCCTTCCAAACGCGGTAACGCCCCTCCCAAGTGAGTTTGCCGTGCTCCTCGCGCTGGTCCAAGGGGACGAGGAACCCGAGTTCCGTGTTGATCTTCTCGATTTGGCGCTGCTGGTTGTTTAAATCCGTCTCGGGTTCGTTTTTCCAAGGCAGAAACTCTTCTCCAAGCTCCTCCATGCGTTTCCGGTGGCGGCGCCACAAGCCTTGGAAAGAACGGTTCCACGGATTGCGGCTCAGCCGCCAGTGATCCGGGTAGAAGCCGCCAAAAGGCAGAAAGAAATTGTCAGTGATCAGCCGCGTTCCCCTGGCGGCTACGGAAGTGAAAATAAAGCATAC
>CAZYUX010000078.1:0-10805 GCA_964650745.1 uncultured Puniceicoccaceae bacterium | reverse complement strand
CCTGCCTCACCCGCACCAGCGAAAAATAATCCACCGGCGACTGCAGGCGGCTTTCCTTGCGGGTTCCCGCCGTGTCAACCAAGCGGAAAGGCCACGTTTCCCCGCCCGGCGCGGCATAATCGAGATTTTGCTCCACGGCGTCACGGGTCGTTCCGGGGATTTCGCTGACAACCATGCGCCTGGAGGCGAGGAGACGGTTGCACAGGCTGGACTTGCCCGCGTTGGGCCGCCCGGCGAAACAGATTTTTATCCGGCGCTCAAGCTCATCCGCGGCAGCTGTTTCAGGTTCGGGGCCGAGACGTCCCGCAATGGCGGCGCGCAGGTCTTCGATGCCGCGCCCGTGTTCCGCCGAGACCGCCACCACCTCGGCGAATCCAAGCCGGGCGAAATCCGCCGCGCGGTCTTCGTGTTCCGGCAAATCAATTTTATTGACCACGAGCACCGGCTCCCGGCCAGCCCGCCTCAGCCGTTCCGCGATCCACTCGTCCAGCGGCACGCAACCCTCCCGGCCGTCCGTCACGAAGAGGATGACTTGGGCGGTCTCGAGGGCGACGAAAATTTGCTCCTCGATGGCCGCCGCCAGATTCCGGTCCTCGAGATCTTCCGTCAAACCGATGCCGCCGGTATCCAGAAGCGTGTAGTTCCCTTCCGCTTCCGCGGCGTTGATGTCGCGGGTGACGCCCGGCTGGTCGTGGACGATGGCCGCGCGCCGCCCGGTCAAACGGTTGAAGAGCCGGCTCTTCCCCACGTTGGGCCGCCCCGCGATCGCCACCGTCCGCTGTTGTTCTTTAATAGCCACAAACGGCGTTAATGAGTCATCCCTGACGGCATCGCAAAGCCGTTCAATTCCATCATCATTCATTTGTTGCTTTTTGCGCCTTTTTGCGGCCGCCCCTGGCTGTTTCCCGCACGAAGCGCTCGATGCGGCCGCAGGCCTCGAGGATGCGCTCGTAACTGGTCGAGAAACTGGCCCGGGCGAAGCCCCGCCCGTTCTCCCCGAAAGCGGATCCGGGGACAATGGCCACTTCCTGATCCTCCAGCAGGCGGGCGCAAAAGGTTCTCTCGTCCAAACCCGCCGCGCCGACGTTCGGGAAGGAATAGAACGTGGCCTGGGGCAGGTGGCAAGGCAGGCCCATTTCGTTGAACCGGCGCACGATCAGGTCCCGCCGCCGCCGGTAAGCCTCGCGCATCCTTTCCATCGCTTCCCGCCCGTGGCGCAACGCCTCGGCGGCGGCTTCCTGGCTGAAAATCGGAACGCTCATGATGCCATATTGATGGACTTTCATCATGGCCTCAATCAGAGGCGCGGGAGCGAAAACAAAACCGATGCGGAAACCCGTCATGGCAAAGGCCTTCGAGACGCCGTGTAAAAAAACGGTCCGCTCCCTCATGCCGGGCAGCGAAGCGATGCTGGCGTGCTCGCCCTCATAAGTCAATTCGGCGTAGATTTCATCGCTGACCACCAGCAACTCCTTTTCCCGGGCGAAGGCCGCGATCTTTTCCAGGCGCGCGCGTTCCGCCACCCCTCCCGTGGGATTGGTGGGAAAGTTGAGGATAAGGGCTTTGCACCCCGGCTCCCAAGCCGCCTCCAACGCTCCGGGGTCGAGGGCGAACCGGTCCTCCGCTTTCGTCCTTACCGGCACCGGCACGCCGCGGGAAAGCACGATGCTGGGCGAATACGAGACGTAGCAAGGGTCGTGATAGAGCACCTTGTCGCCCGGGTTGAGGATGGCCCGCATGGCCAGGTCCATCGCCTCCGACACTCCGACGGTAATGAGCGCTTCCTTTTCCGGATGGTATTCCACGCCGAATTGCGCCGCCACGTAATCGGCCGCCGCCCGCCGCAGGGAGAGCATTCCCAAATTGTCGGCGTAGCTCGTTCGGCCCCGCTCGAGGGCATAGATGGCCGCCTCGCGGATTTTCCACGGCGTCACGAAGTCCGGCTCGCCGATGCCCAGTGAAATCGCCTGGGGACGCTGCTGCACCAGGGCGAAAAAATCGCGGATGCCCGAGCGCGGGATGCCCCGCACATGCTCCGCCACGTAACTGGATGGGTTTCTGCTCATTTGCGCATAGTTTATTCAAGCGAGCGGCCGCGGGAAATCCCGGTTCAATGAAAACATCAAAAAGGCTAATGGAGAACGGCCGCCTCCGTCACGGGCTGATGGCGGGCTTGTCGGGGTCGCGGCGCTCGCGGGCCAGCAGGAAGCCTTGTTCTTTGTAGGCCCGGAGCATGAAGTGCGTCGAAGTCGAGACCACGCCGCCGATGGTCGCCAGCCGTTCGGAGACGAAGGACGCCACTTCGTGCAAATCATCGCCGCGAACGATCACCAGCAGGTCATAGGCGCCGCTCATCAGGTGGCAGGTTTCGACTTCCTCGAAACGGGCGATGCGCTCGGCCAGCCGGTCGAACCCTCCTTCGCGCTCGGGGGTGATTTTCACCTCGATAAGGGCGCGCACGGCTTTGCCGCCTGCCGCCTCGGGGTGCAGCACGGGCCGCCAGCCCAGGATGATGTTGCCGGCCTTCAGCTCCTCGATCCCGGCCTCGACCTCCGCCTTGCTCCGGTTGAGGATTTTGGCCATCTGCCCGCTGGTCAGGCTTTCGCCCTCCATCAACAATTTTAAAACTTCCTTCATGATTCGCCCTTTTCAGGTTTGCCGGGATTCATAAGAATTTTTCCGCTCACTGCACGAAAAAAAAGCCCCGCGGCGAACCGGCGGGGCTTCGGGTTAAAGGTTGTCAAACCGGATTTACTGGAAGAAATACGACAGGCCGATGCCAACCAGTATGGCATCAAAATCGTCATGCATGTCGTATTCGATCTCGTATTTAACCGCCACATTGTCGTTGAGGAACTGCTTGGCGCCGCAGTGCAGTTCCCACATGAAGTCGTCCTCATCGAAATCATCACCATCGGCGCTGGCATCCGCCATGGTCCAATGGCCCGCGGTTCCGATATAGGGAACAAACGTGCCGCCGGTCATGAAGTGGTAATCAATGCCAATGCCAATCGAACCCACATCGGCATCGGCATCATCCACGTCAACGGTCATGTAGCGCAACTCTACGCTGCCTTCAACGGCGTCGGTGAAGAAGTAGCCGCAGTTGCCCATAATGGCGAACACGTCGGCGTCGTTGCCTCCTTCATCCGGATCCACGTTGGCATACAGCCCCATGAAGTCCGCCTCGATCATCCCTTGTTGCACCATGGCATGGGAATACAGAGCCAGCATGGAAACAATAACAATCCCCAGTATGCATTTTAAACGCATAATCTACCTCCTTTACAGTTTAGTTGGTTTTGTAGTTGGTTGGTTTTCCGATTAAGCGGCTTCAAAAATGGCTCTTTCAAAACACGTTGTCAAGGGGAAAAGAAATGAATATATGTTCATGTCTTTAGCCTCCCGTTTGCCGCGCTTTCAGGTCTGGCGTTCGGCGCCCGATCCCGGTTTTCATTTGCTATTTTCCGCTCTTTCTCCATATTGTGGAATGCATGGAGGCCAGCAATTCGAGCCGGAGGAAATTTCTCAAGCACGGAGCGCTGGGGGCCGGAGGCGCGGTCCTGAGCGCGGCCGCGGCGCGGGGGTTTTTTAACATGTCCAAAAAAGAAGGAGCCCAAACGGCGGTTTCTCCGCACACACGCGAAGCCGCCTGGTATGAAACCGTGGAGGAGCAGGCCTATTGCCGGCTTTGCCCCCACGAGTGCCTGCTGGGCGGGGGCCAGCGGGGAATCTGCCGCGTGCGCGAAGCCCGCGGAGGGAAACTTTACACTTTGGTTTACGGGAATCCCTGCGCCCTGCACATAGACCCGATGGAAAAGAAACCCCTCTACCATTTCCTTCCGGGAACCCCCATCCTCTCCATCGCCACGGCGGGATGCAACCTTCGCTGCCTGAACTGCCAGAACTGGGAAATCTCACAGTCAAAACCCGAAGACGTCCGCGTGACGGACCTTCCCCCGGAAAAACTGGCGGAGATGTCGCTTCAGAAAAAAGTCAAGGCTATCGCCTACACTTACTCCGAGCCGGTCGTCTTTTACGAATACATGCGGGACAGCGCCGCTCTGGCAAAGGAGCAAGGCTTGCGCAACGTCATGGTCACGGCCGGATTCATCAATGAAAAACCCCTGCGCGAGGTCTGCCGGTTCATGGACGCGGCCAACGTGGACCTGAAAGGCTTCAACAACCGCTTCTACAAAAAAGTCACGGGCGCGCGCGTGGAGCCGGTGATGAAGGCCCTCGAAATCATGAAAGAGGAAGGCGTATGGCTGGAAATCACGCGGCTGATCGTTCCCGCCTATTCGGATGATTTGAAGGACATTGACGAAATGTGCGCGTGGATCGTGAAAACGCTGGGGCCGGACGTGCCGCTGCACTTTTCCCGCTTCCATCCCGCCTACAAGCTGACGCGCCTGCCGGCCACCCCCATCGCCATTCTGGACCGGGCTCATGAAACCGCCAAGGCAGCCGGGCTGCATCACGTCTTTGTGGGCAACGCCCCCGGCCACGGCGCCAACGACACCTTCTGCCCGGCCTGCGGCAAAAAAGCGGTGGACCGGCACGGCTATCAAACCCAAACCCTTTTCGGGCCGGACGGACGGTGCTCCTGCGGGGAACCGATTGCCGGAGTCTGGTCCTGATCCGCTCTCCATCTCCCGCCATTATGAGTTATGAAAAGACACCTCGTTTTCCGAATTCTGTGCCTTGATTCAATAATCCTCGCTTGCCTGTCCCTCGCGGCAACCGGAAGCGCGAAGCCTGCAATGGAAAAAGAAAACAAACCGGAAAAGGCGGCGCACGCCCCCTCCAAAGCGGATTCATCCGCGCAAACGCTTCCCTTGCGCGGCGGCCCGGAACGGGTTCGACCGCCCCGCGTCGCCGGGCAATTTTACAAAGGAAGCGCCAGCGCCTTGAAAGCCGAAGTGGAACGGCTGATGAAATCCGGGCCTTCGATCGGCCTGCGCGAAACGCGGGCCGTCATCGCCCCCCATGCCGGTTACGTCTTTTCAGGCCGGACGGCGGCGGCGGCCTACCGGGAGGTGGAACCGGGGTTCCGCCGCGTTTTCCTCCTGGCCGGCAACCACAACGGCAACGCGGTTTATTCCGGTGTCTCGATACCGCAAGCCACCCGCTACGCCATCCCCGGCGCGGAGGTTCCCCTTTCGGCCGTGGCGGACGAGCTGCTGAAAGAAGATGCCTCGCTTTTTAAAACCGTCCCCGCCGCCCATGCGGCCCATGTCATCGAGGTCCATTTGCCGTTTCTGCAGCAATTGAAGGGCTGGCCGGAAAAACCGGACTACGCCATCATCCCGATGGTCTTGGGCCGCATGGGAGAGCGCAACACGCGCCGGCTGGCGGAGGTCCTCTGCCGCTACGTGGACCCTCAAACACTTTTCGTCGTCAGCACCGATCTTTCCCATTTCAAAACCGACGCGGAGGCGCGGCAAACGGACCGCCAAACCATCGGGCATATCATGAGCCGCGAATGGGAAAAACTCAGTCTCCATTCCTGTTGCAGCCTGGAAGCGGTCCGCGCCCTGCTTCTCATGAGTGAAAAGCAGGGCTGGGAGCCGACGTTCGCCGAATACACAAATTCCAGCGGCGCCTCCGGCGACAAGAGCCGGGTCGTGGGCTACGCCGCCATTCCTTTCACCGAACCGCTGAAACTGACGAGGGAAGAAAAAGAGGAGTTGCTCTCCTATGCCAAACGGGTGGTGGAAGCGCGGGTTCGCGGCGGCAAATCCCCGCAAGCCGGTGAGGACTGGCTGGAACACTTCCCCATTTTCCGGATCCCCCGGGGCGTGTTCGTCACCATCGAGAAAAACGGCCAGCTGCGCGGCTGCATCGGCCACTTGAAGCCGGAAGCGCCCCTGCACGCCGGCGTGCGCGAATGCGCCGTGAGCGCCGCCCTGCGGGACCAGCGTTTTCCTCCCGTCAAGCCGGAAGAGCTGGACGATTTAACCTATACGATTTCGATCCTCGATCACCCGAAACCGCTGCGTGTGCCGCCTCCCGAGTTTCCCCAGGCTCTCCAACCCGGCGCGCACGGCGTGATCCTGAAATGCGGGGGGCGGCAGTCCACCTTTTTGCCGGAAGTCTGGAAGCAGCTGCCTGATCCGGAGGAATTCCTCTCACACCTGGCCCGCAAGCAAGGCTCTCCCGCCAGCGCCTGGAAAAACAAAGACACCGTCCTCCACACCTACCGCGCCTGCGTGCTGCACGAAGAATAACCCGGCCTTTTTTATTCCGCGTTAAGTATTGGGATAGCTGCCCAGCCATTTGATCAGCGGACAAGCTTTCTCCATTTCCGCCACGGCTTCCTGAACGACGGGGTCCTCGATGTGCCCAATAATGTCCACGAAAAAGTAATAATCCCAAAGCTTCTGGCGGCTGGGGCGGGACTCGATCTTGCTCATGTTGATCCCCCGGAAGCTGAAAGCCTGAAGGGCGCGCAAGAGGGCTCCAGGCTGGTCTTGAAGGGAGAAGACGAGGCTGGTCTTGTCGCGGCCCCGGCCCATGGGCGGCGAGCATTTTTTCCCGATGACGAGGAAGCGGGTGATGTTCTCGCGGGTGTCCTGAATGTTGGAGGCGACGGCGGGGACGCCGTAGATGACGGAGGCGACTTCTCCGGCCACAGCGGCGCATTCGGAGTGCTCCCTGGCGTGCTGAACGGCACGGGCCGTGCTCGGGCAATCGGCCAGCTCCGCGGCCGGCAAATGGCGCCGCAGCCACTGCCGGCACTGCCCGAGAGCGTTGTCTTTTGAGAGCACCCTGGTGATTTTTTCCAGGGGCGAGAGCGAGATCAGGCAGTGGGCGATTTCGAGATAAACCTGGGCGACGATTTTCAAATCCGTTTCGACCAGCATTTCGTAGGAGTGGGAGACCGCGCCCTCGGAGGAATTCTCGATGGGGATGACACCGTAGTCGGCCTCGCGTTGTTCGACGGCCTCGAAGACGCCTGGAATGGTTTCATAAGGCTGGTAAGCCAAGCTCTCTCCGAAGTTTTTCATTGCCGCCTGGTGGGTGAAGGTGGCTTCCGGCCCGAGGTAGGCGATGGTAATGGGGCGCTCCAAGGCGATGGCGGCGGAAATGATTTGCCGGTAAATCGCCCGCACGGCTTTCTCGTCCAGCGGACCCTCGCTGACGGCGGCCAGTTTCTGGATGACTTCCTCCTCCCGGCTGGGCACATAGATTTCCGAGCCGGTTTCAGCTTTGACGCGCCCCACCTCGCGGGCCAGTTTGACGCGCTCGTTCAACAGCCCGATGATTTGACGGTCCAGCCCGTCAATTTTCCCGCGCAGGGCTTCAAGATCTTCGTTGTTGTCTGTCATGCAAGTCAGCCGTGAGGTTCGGTTTCCGTTTCCGGAAGGCCCATGTCGGCGTCGCTCATTTCCTCTTCCCGGGAGGTTGCCTGGCGGATCCACTCCGTCAGCTGGCTGGGCGAGAGGACGTCTGAAGCAGGCAGTTCGTCGAGGGACCGCAAGCCGCAGAAATCAAGGAATTTGTCTGTGGTGGCGTATTGAATAGGCCGGCCTGGCAGGTCGGCACGGCCGGTGACCTGAATCAGCTCGCGCTCGAGCAGGGTGTTCAAGGGGCTGTCCGCCGAAACACCGCGGATGGCCTCGACCTCGGCCCGGGTGACTGGCTGGCGGTAAGCGATAACGGCCAGAGTTTCCATGGCGGCGGGCGTCAGCTTCTGGGGCTTGGGCTCATCACGCAGCAGGCGCACCCACTCGGCGTAAGCCGGGGCGACGCGGATTCTGTATCCGCCCGCTTCCCGCGCCAGCAAACATACACCCCCGTTTTGACTGAGCTCGGCGGCTATTTCCTCAAAGGCCTCCCGGATTTGCGAAGCGGTCAGGAGTGAAGGAAACGACGCCCGGTCATCCGGCTCCGCCCCCTCCGTGTCTTCATTCGGCTCTGGGGAAGCGCGCGTGATGACAGCCTGCGCATCCTTGACCGTGACCGGATCGGAAGTCGAAAAGAGCAGCGCTTTGAGAACGTTTTTCAGGTCGAATTCCATGGTTGCGAGCGGGCGGCGCGCGGAAGGCGCCCGCGGGCCGCCGCAATTATAATGGCCTCATTAGAGCGTTCCGGAGGCGAACTTCAAGGCATTTTCCAGCGGCGGTCCCTGATGAATCCGGCGGGCGGATCCAGGATCAATAGACCTTCCATTCCTCAGGCATGGTCTGAATCAAGCGGTGGGTGATGATGGCCAGCAGGCGGCGTTGGAGGCGCTCATACCGGTCCATTCCATCCAGCTCCTCCGCCAAGAGTTCTTCGAGGTGCTCGTTCATGGCCTGCAGGGAGAGAACGCTGTTCTCCTTGAAGAAATTCAGGTCGCGCCCGCCGTATTCCTTGCGCAGGTATTTGTTGAGTTCTTCCCCGAAAAGCAGCACGAGCCCCTTGGTGAAATTGTCGGCGAATTCCTGCGGGCTTTCCACCGCCGTGAGCTCGCGCAGCTCGCCGCCGTGCGATTTGATGTAAGAGGTGAGCACCTCCTCGTATTCGCGGCTGAGGAAAGGGATCATTTCCTCGATGGCGGTGTCAATCTGGTCCTGGGCCACCTTCCGGAGCTGGGGAATGGTCTGGATGAATACCCGGCTCATCTCGTCGGCCAGTTCGGGAGCTTTCATGACGAGGGCCCGCTCAGTTTCCTCGAGGAATTTTGGGGTGTTTTCCTTGACGTGGTCGGTAATGAGGAACGCGGCGTTTTCCGCGTCGAGGATGGTGCTGATCATTTTCAACACATAGCTCATGTAAAAGAGCAGGAACAGGGCGAAAAGGATGCCGACAATCCAGGTGTTGCGGGTGCTGGACTGGAGGCGGCGGGTTTCCTGTTCCAAAAAAGCGTTCAAGTCTCCCTCGCCGGGAGCCGTTTGTGGTTTGGTTTCTTCACTCATGTCTCGGCGGAATTAGGGATTGAAGTCATAGGTGCCGTTTTCGGCGACTTGGATTTGCAGCCCCAGCAGTTCGAGGAACAGCCCCAGGATATAACGGGTGTTTTCCTTGGGGATGTGCGGCTCGGACTGGGCCATTTTCTCGAGATTCCGGATAATTTTATCGCCCCACTGAATTTGCTCTTCGAAATGGCTGGTGAAAAGCTCCTCAAGGCGCTTTTGCAGGGCGTCGCGGTAGGCCTCGGTCACGGCTTGGAGCTGGCCGGGCGGAACGATATCCTGCAGAGCTTTGCTCATGGCCCGCTCCTGATCCATGGCCATCTGGTAGAGGGCATCCTGCATGCGGGGCCAGCTTTTCTTCGCGTATCGCTCGAGCTCCGTGAACTCATCCGTCAGAACGATGAGGTACTTCTCCTGGTCCTGGTGGTAGCGGTTGACGAGTGTTTCCACATAAATGGGGAAAACACGGTTCAGCATGGCGCTCATCTGAGCGGAAACTTCCGGCAGATAGGCGGTGGCCTCGGCGCTGAGCTCGGCGGTGAGGATAGGGATCTGGTTGTCCCTGAAGTCCTTATACGTCGTCCACAAAAGCCAGGCGTAGGCGGCGACGATGGCAAAAACAAGCACGGTAACGGAGCGGCGGGCATGGCGCAGGCGCCGCTGCGCCCCGCGGTAACGCTGAATGGTTTCCGCCGCGGCGGGAGGGTTTGAGTTTTCCGGCATAACGTTGGTTGGGTTAAGCGATTTCGCTGGCGTCCATTAAGGCAATAGCGGCAACATTCATGAGAACAATTTTCTTGAGGCTGGACTATTTTCAGAAAAGTTTCAACACCTTATTTTTGTTAAATTGACGAGCGCCCGGCTCGGACGGTCCGGGGCGGACGCCGCCGCAAGCAAAAAAAATGATAAAAAGCATTGACGGGCGGCCTTCCGGCGGGCAAATTTTAAGGTTTTTGTTATTGTGATTTACAGGCGGCGGGCCCCTGTAGCTCAGCAGGTAGAGCGCGTCCTTGGTAAGGACGAGGTCGGCAGTTCAAATCTGCTCGGGGGCTCCATGCCGCGGGTATATTCACGTTTCATCCAAATAATCATCCATCATCTTAAAAACAACAGTCATCCATGGCAAAAGAAGTCTTCCAGAGAACGAAACCGCACTTGAACGTGGGAACCATCGGTCACATTGACCATGGGAAGACAACCCTGACGGCGGCAATCCTCAAAGTGCAGGAACAAAAAGGCATGGCAACTTACAAGCCTTACAAGGAAATCGCCAGAGGGGGAACCGTCCGGGACGAAACCAAAACCGTTACGATCCACGTGGCCCACGTGGAATACGAAACGGAAAACCGCCACTACGCTCACGTGGATTGCCCGGGGCACGCCGACTTCGTCAAAAACATGATTACCGGGGCGGCCCAAATGGACGGGGCAATCCTGGTCGTGGGCGCTGATGACGGGCCCATGCCGCAAACCCGGGAGCACATCCTGCTGGCCCGCCAAGTCAATGTCCCAAATATTGTGGTCTTCATCAATAAAACCGATTTGGTGGACGATCCGGACCTGCTCGACCTGGTCGAGATGGAAGTGCGGGAACTGCTGAGCAACTATCAGTTCGACGGGGACAACATCACCGTTGTCCGGGGGTCCTCAACCCACGCGCTGGAGACGAAGCCCGAGGGCGTCGAAGCCATCGGGAAACTCATGGACGCCATTGACAATGATTTTCCGCAGCCTGCCCGCGAGGTGGACAAGCCCTTCCTGATGGAGGTCGAGGACGTGTTCTCGATCACCGGACGCGGCACTGTGGCGACGGGGCGCATCAAGCGCGGCGTTGTCAAAACCGGCGAACAGCTGGAAATCGTAGGCCTGACGGAAACCCGAAAGACCGTCTGCACCGGCGTGGAG
>CAZYUX010000077.1:0-10813 GCA_964650745.1 uncultured Puniceicoccaceae bacterium | reverse complement strand
GTATTGGTGGACGGCGCCGAAGCCCATGATGACGGCGTGGTCTTCCAGGATGACATGCCCGGCCAATGTTCCGTTGTTGCTCATCAGCACGCCATTCCCAAGGCGGCAGTCGTGGGCCACATGGGTGTAGGCCAAAAAATAATTGCGGTTCCCGATGACGGTTTCGTTTTCCGGGGCGGTGGCGGTGTGAACGGTGCAGAATTCGCGGAAGACATTGCCGTCGCCAATGCGCAGGCCCGGCTCGCCCCCCGAATATTTTTTGTCCTGGGTGCGCCCGCCCAGGCAGGCGTAAGGGAAGATAACGTTATTTTCCCCGATGATCGTGCGGCCCTCCACGGTGGCGTGGTGGCGGATTTCCGTTCCCGCGCCGATTTTTGTCAGGGGGCCGACGCAGGCGTGCGGCCCAACGGTCACGTCCGGATCCAGCTGCGCTCCGGGTTCGACGATCGCTGTCGGATGAATGTTTGGCATGTCAATTAAGGATTGAAACCGGGCAACCTCCAGTCTATGTATGATATTGCTCCGGCGTGACAAGTGTCCAGTTGAAAGCTGGCGCCCTCAACCATCGGCGAACTCCATCGTGTTTGATCTGCTGGCAGGCGTGCCGGGGATGACTGCCGGAAAGCCGAAAAAAGTCATTGCGTCACACGTAAAAGAACACTTCATAGGACAACTCGATTCACCGGCGGTTTTGCCGGGGCATTTCCTTTTAAATTGATAAACAGACATGTTCAGAAACCGCCCGATAACGGATTATTTGGCTTTGACGGAGCCGGTGCTTTCGGTGGAATTCTTTCCGCCCAAGGATGAGAAGGGAGGGGAGAAGATACTGCGCGCGGCCGCGGAATTAAAGTCATTTCTGCGGCCCGATTTCGTGTCCATCACCTACGGGGCAGGAGGCTCGACGCGGGAGCGCACGTTCCGCTACGCCAAGATCCTCAAGGAAGATTACGAGTTCCAGGTGATGCCGCACCTGACGTGCGTGGGCGCGGGGCGCGGAGAGCTGCTGCGAATCGTGGAGGATTATCAAAAGGAGGGTTTTTGCAACCTGATGGCGCTGAGGGGGGACCCGCCGCAAGGGGAGACCCGTTTTGCTCCCCATCCTGACGGTTTGCGTTACGCGAATGATCTGGTGAAGCTGATCCGGGAGAACTTTTCCGGCTTCAGCCTTGGGGTGGCCGGGTATCCCGAGGTGCATCCCGAGGCGCCCTCGCCGGAGGAAGACATGGCGAACCTCAAACGCAAAGTCGAGGAAGGCGCGTCTTTCATCACCACCCAGCTCTTTTACGACAACCGCTCCTACTTCACGTTTGTGGAGCAATGCCGGAAGGCGGGGATTAACGTGCCCGTCATTCCCGGCCT
Source organism: uncultured Puniceicoccaceae bacterium (assembly GCA_964650745.1). Taxonomy (GTDB): domain Bacteria; phylum Verrucomicrobiota; class Verrucomicrobiia; order Opitutales; family CAZYUX01; genus CAZYUX01. The sequence goes on along the minus strand of CAZYUX010000077.1, from coordinate 9,451 downwards.
GATGCCGGTGGTCTCCGCCAAAGCGCTGCGGCGTTTCTGCCAGAACATTCCAGCGGCGCTGGACTTGCAGTTGCACGCCGTGGGGGAGGACCCGAAGGCCATCCGCGAAGTGGGGGTGGACTGGGCGTATCTGCAAATCCGCGAACTGCTGGCCCAGGGCGCTCCCGGCATCCACCTGTATGTCCTCAACCGCAGCCGTCCCGCCCTCGCCCTGATGAAACGGCTCAAGGAAGACGGCCTGCTGGAACGGCAGTGATCCGGCAAAAATGCCGCGGGCGGACGCCGCTAATTTTTCCGGTCCAAATGAACTCTCCCATGTAAAAGCCATGAAAAATCCGCCATCCGTTTCACCGCGCAATCCCAACATCATCTACATTTATGCCGACGATCTGGGGCGCGGGATGCTGAGCTGCTACGGGCAGCGGCTGTTCCAGACCCCGAACATTGACCGCATCGCGGGCGAAGGTTTGCGGTTCATGCGCGCATATGGCTGCGCATATTGCGCGCCCGCCCGCGCGAGCCTGCTGACCGGGATGCACGACTGCCACCGCGGCGGCTGGACCTTCACCCGCGGAGGGATTTACGACCGCTACACCCAGGGCCGGATGAGTCTGGGCGAGATCAGCGAGCTGATCCACACCGTCAGCCTCAACCCGCCGGACAGCGAGGTGTTTCTGCCGCAGATCGCCCAGGCCGCCGGTTACGTGACGGCGCAAATCGGCAAGCTGGAGTGGGGTTTTTCCACCACGGACCGGGAACTGCGCCGGCACGGCTGGGATTATCATTACGGCTACTACGACCACGTGCGCTGCCACGGTTTTTATCCCCCATGGCTCATGGAGAACGGCGCGCCCGTTGAAATCAGAGGCAACACCCGGGCGGACTGCGGCAAGGCCCCCGAGGACGAAACCCCTGAAAACCGCGAGGAGCGCCGGGACCGGACGGGGCGAGCCGTCTATTCGCAGGACTTGTTCGACGAAAAAATCGTGGAGTTCCTGCGGGCCAACGCCAGCCGGCCCTTTTTCCTTTATCACCCGAGCCAGCTTCCGCACGGGCCGATTATTATTCCCGAAGTGGATCCCGCCGTGCGGGATCATCCCCGTTTGACGGAATACGAAAAGGAATACGCCTCGATGGTCCTCAGGCTTGACCGGACCGTCGGGATCATTCTTGACGAATTGCGCTCGCTCGGGATCGAGGATAAGACCGCGGTTGTCTTTTGCGCGGACAACGGCCACTCCGTATACTACCGGGAGGAGGGGCGGTGCGACCCCCGAAGAAACTTGGCCACCGGCGAAGCCTATGACAACGTCACATCAAAATTTTATTCCGAATTGAGCGGGGACGTTTTCAACGGCAATGACGGGTTGGCGGGGCTGAAGTTTTCCAACTGGGAGGGTGGAGTGCGCCTGCCGTTTCTCATGCGCTGGCCGGGCGTCATCGAAAGCGGCCGGACGACGGACCATCTCATGGCGAACTACGATTTTCTGCCCACGCTGGCGGAAATGTTGGGAATTGAGCCGCCCGCCGGCAAAGACGGCATCTCCTTTCTCCCGGAACTGCGGGGTGACGGCGGGCGGCAGCGGCGGCACGAGAATGTCATATTTGCTTCTCCGCTGGGGCCGGCACTGGTGACGGATGGCGGGTGGAAACTGAAGCAGGTCACCTTGCCGGGCGACAACCGGTATCAGCTCTATCATCTCCCCGATGATTGCCGCGAAGAGAATAATGTGGTCTTCGAGCAACGGGAATTGGTGGAGCGCCTTGGGGCGGCTCTTTTGAAGGAGTGCGACGGCAATTTCCGCAACGGCACTCCCGCCGCGCACCAGGTGTGGTTTCCCGGCATGAATTTTCACGGTCCCGAATGCCATTGGGACATGGCTTCCTGACTTGTTTGCCAGCGGTCATTTGTTTGAAGCGGCGTGCTTCCGCGACATTAAATGCCAAGCGCGGAAGAACTTGCGCTTCTTTCAAACGGCGAGCGCCGAATGAAAAATGTCATGCGTTCCCCGACTGGAGGGCGTAAAGCTGAAAGAGAATGAAGTCTGACGGTTTCAAACAGTCAATCAGAAAGGCCATTCCTAAAGAGCTGCGGGAGATGCTGGCGGCGGCCTATCCGCTGATTGTCATCCACCTGGCGGTAACGGGGATGCAATTCGTGGACGCCTGGATGGTGGCCTGTTTGGGTGAGGAAGCTCTGGCGGCGCTGCTTCCGGCGGGGATCGCGTTTTTCGTCGTCCTTAGTTTCGGCTTGGGTTTCTTATCCGGCTTGAATACATTCGTTTCCCAGTGTCTGGGGAAAAACTGGAAGGGGGGCTGCGGGCACTACGCGCTGCAAGCCCATTTAATGGGGTTTGTTTACGGACTGTTATTGCTGGCGCTGTGGCCGGCGGCGCGGATGATTTTCATTTTACTGGGGCACAATCCCAACGTGCAGGAGCTGGAGGTTGCGTATTTTCAAATCACACTCGTCAGCGCGGCGCCGGCTTTGCTTGTGGCCAGTCTGGCGAATTTTTTTATCGGAATTCACCGTTCCAAAGTGCTGATGTTCGCGGCGGTGGGGGCGATGGTTCTAAACGCCCTTTTTAATTACCTTTTGATTTTCGGCAGACTGGGGCTTCCGGCGCTGGGTTTGGCGGGGGCGGCATGGGGCACCGTCCTGGCCAATTTTCTGCAAGCCGGTTTTTTGCTCTGGATTTATTGGAGCCGGAGAGTTCGGATGGAATTCGGCACGGCGATATGGCGGGTTGATTTTTCGGCCATGAGGCGGATTTTCCGCATCGGCTTGCCCGCCGGCATCCAGACTATTTTCGATACTTTCTCTTGGGGCGTCGTCTTGACTTATATGATTGGCCTGTTCGGCACGGTTCACCTTGCGGCCACCACCATCGCGGTGCGGCTGATGCACCTTGCCTTTATGCCGCCGCTGGGTTTGGGCATGGCTTTAACCGCTTTCGTCGGGCGCTCGGTTGGAGAGGGCGACCTCGGCCGGGCTCAGCGCCAAGTCTCTCTCGCATTCAAAGTCAATCTCGCTTACATGGTTGCGGTGGGCTTGGTTTTCGTGTTTTTTCGCGGGCCGCTGATGGGTCTGTTCACGGAACACGCGGAGATCGTCCGCTTGGGCGGCCGGATGCTGATTTGCGCGGCGGTTTTCCAAGTTTTCGATGCCATGGCTATCACTTACATACATGCCCTGCGGGGAGCGGGAGACACCCTTTGGCCAGCCGTGTTGGTGATTGCCGCCGCGCTGGTGTTTATGCTTGGGGGCGGCCTGGTCATGGTCCGCTGTTTTCCCGGGCTGGAATCCCTCGGCCCTTGGATGATGGTGGTGGCTTTTATATGGGCCGTGGGCTTGTGCATGTGGCTCCGGTGGCATTTGGGATCCTGGCGGAAGATTGATATCTTCCGGAAAAAAGGGCCGCCTGCCATGACCCTGTCTGTGCCTCAGCAAGAGATCAGCAGGTAAATCCAATTCAATGAAACCAGGACCGCGATTCCCCATCCGGCTTGTTTAGGGGAGAGTCGCGGCAGGTGAATTCTCCAACGCCGCGCCCATTTTGTTATTGAGGCAAGGAGAATGCCAGCCGCAATGAGGAAAAGCAATGGATTGAGCCAGAAAGCTTCTTGGATATTCAGTGAACTTATGGCCAGGAGACAGCGCGTGCCGCCGCACAAGGGGCAGGGCAGATCTGTCAGGACGCGAAAGGGGCAGCTGAAAAAGGGCAGGCCGGAGGCGCGCCAGACACGGATGGCGGCGATAGCCATAAACAACCCGCCCAGCCAGAGAAAAGGATGACCGGCCGTTTTTTCTCTGCCTGCCGCCGCGGGAAGCAATGCGATTCCGTCAGTTTTCATTATCCCTTTGTTTGCTTCGGCGCATCAGGCGCCAGGCGCTGGCCAGGGACCAGAACCACGCGCAGAAAAACAGGCTCATTCCCGCGAGTCCCGCGCGCGGCGGAAATCCCCCTTGGAGGATGAAAACACGGGTTTCCCATATAAGCAGGGCGTTGGAAACCAGCCAGTAAAGGGTGAGTGAAAACCCGGCCAGGGCGCACAGCATCTGAATGGCGCCCCGGAGTTTTTCTCCGGCCAAACAAGTGCCCAGCCCTGGCAGCACCAGCAGGTTGGCCATCAGCCAGCCGCAGCCCGCGGCGCGGTCAGGATGTTTGCCCGCCGAAGATGTCTTCATAAGCGTAAAGGATGGCCGCGAAGCAGACGGGCATTGTAAAGAAGATGCCCGCGCCGCAGGCCAGGACGCCGAGACAACCCGCTATTCCGGACGCAAGGAGCAGGAAAAAGATGATGAACCAATGCCGGGTGACGGTCTGGCGGCTCGTTTCCATGGCCTCCCAAAAACCCATCCCGCGGTCAATCACCAGCGGCACGGCGAAACTATACCCCACGGCCAGGTAAATGCCCGGCAACAGGCAGAAAACGAGCCCCAGCATGGTGAGAAGGCTCGTGGCTATGCTGGCCAGTATCAGCTGCCCCAAACAGGCGCGGACTTGTCCCGCCACTTCATTTTTCGAAGCCGGCCGGTTCCGGATCAAGCCGAGGTAATAAATATACAAGCCGCCAAGAAGCGCTCCGCTGAAAATAACACTCAAAACGGACGATGTGAACTGAAGCAGGATGCCTGCAACATATAAGCCGGTTCTTTCACCGCCGCCGGATAAACCTTCCGCCGCCGCCGTCAGCAGCGATCCCATGATTGAAGGCGCCTGCAAAACGGCATACGCCAGAACAAACACCAAATAGGCCAGCACCATCTGGCCCAGGTTCGCGGTCAAAAGGTTCCATGCGCGGCCGAGGCATGCGAAGACGTCTACTTGGTAATCACCGGGCTGGAGCGCGGGCGCCATCCGGAAAGCCGAGGAGCCGGGCGGCGGGGTTTGCGGCAAAGGCGGGGGGGCGGCTTCGCCGGCCAGCTCCGGATAATCGGCCCATGTTTTCCACTGCGTTTCGTCCTCGCGGCGCACGGGCGTGGACTCGATCAGACGTCCGGCGGCCTTCCATTCCCGCAGCTCCCCAGCGGAGACGGGGCCGTATTCCTTTCCGTCGCCTCCCAGCATGTGATATTTTTTTTCTTCCATGGCGCGCCTTGATTTAAGGCTGAAAGATACCGCGTCGGGCGGACGCGTCCAAGAAAAAAGAGCCATCCGGGAAAAGGATTGAAAAGAGGGCGCGCGCCGCTGAAAATCCCGCGTCTAATGACGGAGCAAAAGGAATATGAGGCGGTGATCGGGCTGGAGGCGCATGTGCAGCTCAAAACGGCCTCGAAGATGTTCACCCGGGCGCCTTTCCGCTATGGCGAACCGCCTAACACGCTTACGGACCCGGTGGTGCTGGGGATGCCGGGGACGCTTCCCGTGCTGAACAAAACCGCGGTTGCCAAGGCCATCCAGGTGGGGCTTATTTTTGGCTGCGACATTGCCGGAACCAGCAAGTGGGACCGGAAAAGCTACTGGTATCCGGACATGCCGAAGAATTACCAGATTTCGCAATACGACCAGCCTTTGTGCCGGGGCGGCGAGGTGGAAATCGAACTCCCCGGCCCCTCCCGCAACGTCATGGGAGAGCATAAAAAAATCCGCTTGAACCGCATCCACCTCGAGGAGGACGTGGGCAAGCTGACGCATTTCGGAAACGGCAGCTTGATAGACTTCAACCGCGCCGGCGCGCCGTTACTCGAGATTGTCACAGAGCCGGACATACATACCGCCGAAGAAGCTTATGCTTTCCTCACCGGATTGCGCATGGCCATCGTCAACGCCGGGCTGTCGGACTGCGACATGGAAAAAGGGCAGATGCGGTGTGACGCCAACGTGAGCGTCCGCCCGGCGGGCGAAACGCGGCTTGGCACGAAGGTCGAATTGAAAAACATGAATACCATCACCGGCGTGCGCAATGGCCTCGGTTACGAAATCAATCGTCAAATCCGGCTTTGCCGCGAGGGCAGGGCAGGGGAGATCGTGCAGGAAACCCGGCGCTGGGACGGCGGGAGGGGCATGACCGCGGCGATGCGCGTGAAGGAGGAATCTCACGACTACCGCTACTTTCCGGACCCCGATCTGATGCCGGTGAAGATAACGCCGGAATGGCTGGAGGAGCTGAAAGCTCAATTGCCGGAAGCGCCGTTCGGCCGGCAGCGCCGTTATTTCAAGCAATACGGCCTGCCCTATACCATCACATCCGTGTTGTGTCCGGACCGGGAACTGTGCGGTTACTTCGAGAAGGCCGCCGCCGCCCATGACAATCCCAGGGCCATTGCCAACTACATCGCCAATGACTTGCTGCGCGAGCTGGCCGCCGCCGGCACGGAAGGGCCTTTGCCTTTAGCGGAATGCAAAATCCAGCCCGCGCAATTGGCGGCTCTGGTTAAATTGACCGATGACGGCGTTCTTTCCAAAAATGCCGCGCAAGAGGTATTTATCGAGAGCTTCAAAACAGGAGAGCATCCGGAAACCGTCGTGGATCGGAAAGGCCTGAAACAGACTTCTGACACGGGTGAGATCGAACAGCTCTGCAGGGAAGCGATTGCGGGCAACGCCAAGGCCGCGGCCCAGTTCAAAGCCGGGCAGGAAAAAGCCATCAACGCTTTGAAAGGGCCGGTCATGAAAGCAACCAAGGGCAAGGCCAACCCTGAAATCGTGGACGGGATTCTGCGGAAACTTCTGGCGGAATGATGCCCGCCCGCCCGGCATCCCGCCCGCCGGTTTCCGGAGCCCGGGCCGCCGCGGGCCGGAATGTCCCGTTTTATCCCTTGACCCGCGAACGGGACCGCAAATAGCCTGCAAGGCGATGACACCGCTGAAACGAACGCCGTTATATGATTTGCACCGGGAGCATGGCGCCCGGCTCGCGCCTTATGCCGGCTGGGAGATGCCCGTTCAATACACCGGAATCCTCGCCGAACACTCAGCTGTGCGCCAGGCCGCAGGGCTGTTCGACGTCAGCCACATGGGTGAGATTGAAGTGGCGGGTCCGCAAGCCGAAGCGTTCCTCAATTATCTGGTGACGAATGACGTCGCCGGCTTGCCTCCGGGGCGGGCAATTTATGCCTTGATGTGCCGGGATGAGGGGGGGGTGGTGGACGACTTGATCATCTGCCGGCTGGAAACCGGAAAATTCCTGCTTTGCGTCAACGCGGTCAATACCGCCAAGGACGCGGAGTGGGCGGCGCGTCAAGCCGAAGGCTGGGATTGCGCGGTGTCGGACCGCTCGCCGGAATACGCCCAGTTGGCCTTGCAGGGACCCGCGGCGGAAAGCATCCTCACGCCGCTGGCGCCATTTGACTTGTCCAGCCTGAAACGTTTTAGCTTTCGCGCCTGCGACATGGCGGGCGTCCCCGCGCTCATAAGCCGCACCGGTTACACGGGCGAAGACGGTTTCGAAATCTGCCTGCCTTGGGACTGCGCGGAACGCCCGGCCCGGTCGGTGCTTGATGCCGGAAAAGCCACAGGCCTGAACTGGTGCGGTTTGGGCGCCCGCGACAGCCTGCGCCTGGAGGCGGGACTTCCCCTTTACGGGCACGAGATTGACGAAAACGCCACTCCCTTGCGGGCGGGATTGGGCTGGGCCGTGAAGCTGCGGACAAAGAAGGAATTCATAGGGAAAAAGGCTTTGGCCGCGGAAAAAGAACGGGGTCCGGAACAGCGCTTGATTTATTTCCGCCTTGAAGGCCGGCGCATCGCCCGGCAGGGAACACCCGTGCTGTGCAACGGCCAAACCGCGGGCCGCGTGGCGTCCGGGGCGTTTTCACCGCTTCTCAAACGGGCCATCGGCTCGGCTTTCGTGCGTCGGGAAACCAAGGGGGAGCTGCATGTCGAGTTGCGCGGGCGCAAAACGAACCTTGAAGTTCGCCGCCCGCCTTTGCATAAGGACACCCGCTAAACCGAACCTTTTCTAACAGCAATCATCACAGGCAAGCAGGACAAAATGAGCGAAATACCCGCGGACCTCAAATACACCAAAGAACACGAATGGCTGAAACCGCAAGGGGATGGCACGGCCCTTACCGGCATCACCGATTACGCCCAGCAAAGGCTCGGGGACATTACTTTCGTGGAACTGCCCGGATCGGGAGATGAGTTTAAACAAGGAGACGTGTTCGGTGTGGCCGAGTCAGTCAAGGCCGCCAGCGACCTCTACATGCCCGTGAGCGGGGAAATATTGGAGGCCAACGCCGGGCTGGAAGACAATCCCGAGAAGGTCAACGAGTCTCCCTACGGAGAAGGCTGGCTGGTGAAAATCAAAATGAGCGCTCCGGAAGAAGCCGGCACTTTGCTTGATGCCGCCGCCTACAAAAAGCTGTTGTAGAAGACGCAAGGAGGCCGGGCGCGTGGGCCGGCGAATTTCTATTTTCCATCCGAGTCTGTTTGAAGGCAGCGGCCGAGGGAATTCATGACCTCCCGGATTTCCCCGGCATCAACTTGGTAATACACGTCACGGCACATTTTTTTGAAGGAAACCAGCCCGGCTTGGCGGAGGACGCGCAAATGATGCGAGACCGTGGGCTGGGCCATCTCCAGCTTCTCCGCGAGCTGGGAGACGTTCAGCCCCCCTTTGCAACTTTCCGCGCGGGGCAGCAGCCTCATAATCCGCAACCGGGCTATGTCGCCGGCGGCCCACAGTTGCTTGGCCAGTTTTTCGTCGTTTGGGCTGGACATTCAGCTAAAGGCATTCAATATATTGACGAATCTAAATATGTAAATAATTGAGTAATTGCTCACGCAAATCCGGAATAACAGGCGCATTTGCGCATTCCAATCAACATAAAACCGCACTGGAGGGAATTCAACCTGTTTTTGTCATGCATCCGCGCGACCAATTAAACCACTGGCCGCAGGGAAGAGGGTTATGGGCGCATGTGTCCGAAAAGGATTGGATGGACTGGCGCTGGCAGATGAAAAACCGCTTCCGCGCCGCCGTTCAACTCGAGAAATACCTTTGCCTGACACCCAGTGAAAAAGCGGGCTTTGAGGCTTCACGTGACAGACTGGTCTTTGCCGTTACACCTCACTTTTTCAACTTGATTGACCGGGATGATCCGGAATGCCCCATCCGGCGGCAGGTTATTCCCCGGATTGAGGAAACCCGCCACGGCCCTGATGAAACCGATGATCCTCTGGACGAAGAGCGCGACATGGCCGCGCCGGGCTTAATTCACCGTTACCCTGACCGCGCCCTGCTGCTGGCCACGGACCGCTGCGCCGCATACTGCCGTTACTGCACCCGGTCGCGTCTTATTGCCGGCGCCCGCGGATTTCAGAAGGATTTTGAACCCGCGTTCCGTTATCTCGAACAACATTCGCGAATCCGCGATGTCGCCATCAGCGGCGGCGACCCGCTGCTGCTTGCGGACGGCAAGCTCGATGCGGTTTTAACCCGGCTGCGGGCCATTCCGCATATCGAAATCCTGCGCATCGGCACCCGCGTGCCCGCCTTTTTG
>CAZYUX010000076.1:0-10876 GCA_964650745.1 uncultured Puniceicoccaceae bacterium | reverse complement strand
CGATTGTTTGAGAACCTGCTGCTCGATGGGCAGCCCGTGGCAGTCCCACCCCGGCACGTAAGGGGCGCGGCGGCCCCGCATGGACTGGTAGCGCAGGATGATGTCCTTGAGGATTTTATTCAGGGCGTGCCCGCAATGAATGTCACCATTGGCGTAGGGCGGGCCGTCGTGCAGGATGTAAGGCTCCCCGCCCGCGTTTTTCCGCAGGATTTGCTCATACAAGCGCGTGTTTTGCCAGTGCCGCAACCGTTCCGGCTCCCGGTCGGCCAAGTTGGCCCGCATGGGAAAGCCTGTCTGCGGCAGGTTCAGCGTTGCCTTGAAATTTTTCGCCATATCAGATGCGGCGGCCCGGCCGCGGCAAAGAAAGCGCCGAAAGGATGCCCTCCGGCTTCCCCATGTCAAGCCCGGAACGCCGTCCCCGGGCAGGTGTTTTTCGCTATTGACACCTCTGCCCGGAACCGTCACTTTCCGCGGCTTTCCACTGCAGCGGACATTGAAAACGCAAATACATGGCTAACTTAAAATCATCGCGGAAGGCTATCCGCCGGGACGCGCGGCGGACGGAGCGCAACCGGCGGCTCAAAAGCCGCCTGAAAACCCTGCGCTGGCGGCTGAATGAAGCCGCCGCGGGGGGCACGGGCCAGGCGAAGGCGGCCGCCGCCTACATTTCGGCGCTCGACAAAGCGGCAAAGAGCGGCATCGTCCACCGGAACAAGGCCAGCCGCCACAAGTCGGCCTGCGCCAGACATTTCAAACCGTAACGCTCCGAGAAATGGGCAACCTGAAAAAAAGAAGGAAAAAAAAGATCGCCAAGCACAAACGCCGGAAACGCTCCAAAGCCAACCGTCACAAAAAACGCACTTGGGGCTGACCGGGAACCCGGCGGTTTTTTTCCTTGAAACCCTTGCGTCAAAATCTGTAAAAACCTTTCCACCGAGGTAAAAACTCGCCTATAATTTGCCGATCCGCTGATGTATTCTATGTTCTCATCGAAGAGCAAGGGCCTGTTTATCGAGATCAACGAATATTCGATTTTGGCTGCGGTCACTTCGGGTTTGGTTCCTCCGCTGACGGTTGAAAGCCTGAACGAATGCCCCCGCGACAGCGCGCCGGAAAAAATCGCGGCATTCGTGCCGGGAATCATCGAAACCAAAGCGCACGGCTTCGCCGTCGGATCGTGCGGGGTCTACCCTCCAAACCGCTTCTTCCGCCGGGCCACCATCGAGCAGCCGGCCAAAGCCAAGGACCCGAACTACCTGAACAATTTGCTGACCGAGCAATACCGGATTGAGATCGGCAAAAACGCCATCAGCGTTCTCAATGCCCAGGACGGCGGCCCGTTCGACATCAGCCAGGCATCCAGCCACTACAAGGAAATGCTGATATGCGGGGCCCCGCACGAGGAGCTGCTCCGGACACAAAACGAGCTGGTCAGCTGCAAAGTGTATCCGGAACGGCTGGAGCTGGGCACGCTTGCCAGCTTGGGCGGGCTGATGCACTACGCCAGGGTCAACGACCTGCGCTACCCGACACTGATGGTCGAAATCCTTCCAGAGAGCTCGAACCTGTTCATCTTCAGCCAGGAAGCGGTGGACATCAGCCGGCCCATCCCTTACGGGCTGAACATCATGTTCCCCGTCATCCAACAGGAACTGGGATTGAAAGACGAGGAATCGGCCAAAAAGCTGTTCAACTCCAACACGTTCGACTTCACGGAGATGGGCCCGACGCTGCTGCGCAAAATGGTCAAAGAACTGCAGTCCTCGACCGGTTTCTACGAAGTGCAGACAGGCCAAACCATCGGGCAGATATTCCTCACGCTGCTGCCCCGGAACTTGAACTGGATCCACACCGCGCTCTCCCGCGCGCTGGGGGTCGAAGTGATGCGCCTGAATTACAAAAACTGGCTGCAGTCCCTGAACATCAAGCCGGACGAAGCCGTTCAAGTGGAAGGGCTGGACGGCCGGTGGATGAGCCTGTTCAGCCTGATGGGGGACTACCAGCCAAGCGAAGATGGCGAATAAACCCAAAACCCGCAAGGCGGAGATGGTCCACTGGCATCCCAATTTCCGGAATGCCGAGGAGCTGCCGGACATCAAGCCCGTGCGCACGTACTTTATCCTCAACAGCGTCTCCGCCCTGTTCCTGGCGGTGGCGCTGGGCTTCTTCTCCGTCCAGGAATACGCGTGCATGGCCCTGAAGAATGAGATCGCGGAGCTGAAAAAGGAAATCGAGCCGCAAAAAGGAAAAAACAAGAAGCTCCTGGAACAGAGCAAGCAATTCCTGAAGCTTAAGAAAAACATCGAAGAATTGCGCCGGTTCCTCAAGCAACCCGTCCCGGTGGTTCAAGTAATGGCGGACTTGCCCGGCGTGGTGACAAAGGAAATCGTCCTCGACACTTTCCGTTACTTCGAGAGCCGGAGCGGCAAGGATAAAAAACCGGTCATCGAGCTGTCCGGCGCGGTGACGGGGGTGAGCGATTCGCGGGCCTATGAGCTCGTGTATGATTTCCGGAAAAAACTCGAAAAAATGCCCGTTATCGCGGACATCGTCGAGACCGTGGAGGAAAAAAACGTGGCCTGGGACGCGGAAACGGAACAGCTGAAATTTGCTTTCACGATTGAAATAGCCAGCCAGAACCCGCCCAAAAAGAAAGGCGAAAAGTGAACGCCGGCGCCATTTGGGAGAAAATCAAGCAGTACCCGGTTCCCGTGGTGTGCATAATGTTATGTGCCGCGCTGGCCGGAGGGTGGTACACGCGCCGGGCCTCGGTCCTGGAATTAACTGTGGAAAGAGACAAGCTGGCCGATGAAAGGGACCTCATTTCGCGCAACATGAAAGAAGGCGACGGTCTGGAAGCAGACCTTGCCCGGCTGCGGGAAATCACGGAAACCATCGAAAAACGCCTCATGATCCATCACAACCAGGCGCTGAACAAGAACAACTTCCACCGCCTGGTCAACCGCTACGATGCCATACAGCTCATCAGCCTCCAGCAAGGAAGCCTGTGGGACAAGAAGGACGAGAGCAAGCCGCAGATCACCCTCTACCAGCCCTTCGAGTACCGCATCAACCTCGAAGGCCCCTACAAAGACGTCACGCGGCTGATGGAAGACTTGAGAAGCGGCGGCTTTTATGAGCGCGCCGAAGGCGAGGAAGAAGACGGAAAATTCTTCATCCGCCTGGAGTCCCTCGTGTGTTCGGCCAGCGGCCGGCAGGAAACATTCCGGCTGAAAGTCAACATCACCGCCCACATATTAGGGAAAGAATAACCGGACATGAAAAAGGTAAAATCAACGGCGGCGCTGCTGGCCTTCGCGGCGGCTTTGCCCCTGGCCGGACAGTCCTCCAAGCAGGTAATGCCCCGCGAGGAACGGCAAACCATACTGGAAACCGGGGGGAACCTGCTGGAACGCGGCGACCCGGAGACAGCCGCGAAACTGTCCGGGCTGGACGATCCTTTCCAGCTGTACACGCCGCCGGCGCCAGCCGTAAAAAAACCGGCCGAAGAAGAAAAGAAAGAGCGCCAGCCGATCGTCGTGGACAAACCGAAACCCCTGCCGGACGAAGTCGTTCTCAAGCTGATCGCGACGCAGAAATTCAAAAAAGCCAGCAGCATGATCCCGCCCCCGCCAAAAGTTCCCCGCCTGGTCACCGAAGCGGGCAATTTCGAGATGGGACAGACGTTCTCGGTGGACATCCGGGACATCAAATACCTCATCACCATCGCCGACATCACCGTCAGCTCCTACACCCTTCAGCTGAATGACACGACCTTCACCGTAAAATACAAATGAAAAGAGCCTTGATTCGGCGCTGAAAAAATATACAAAGATCCAAAATTTCAATCACGCAATCCATCAACTCAATACAACTAATCATGAACGGCAGGATTCTCACTCTCAGCATACTTCTAATTTTCGCCTTGTCCCTCGGGGCCCGGCCGGAGGATGCCCGGAGCATCTCCAACGAATTGCCCTCCCCCTATGAAGGCATATATTACTTCCTCGCCCAAGGAGAGGAGCCTGAGAACATCGACGAGTCCGACTGGAACCTGGCCGGTGAAAATGAAGAACCGGAGGCCGCGGGCGGAAAAAGCGAGGAAATCCCCGAATTCGACTTGGAGATACCCGAAGTCACGGACATCACCCTCGAGGTTCCGGAAGAGCCGGAGACGGGAGTGATCGGCGGGGAAGGCCTGGGCACCATCTCGGTGGATTTCCCCGAGGAGGAAATCCGCACCGTCATCCGCAACGTCGCGGACCTCTACGAGCTCAACGTCGTCATCCCGGACACGCTGATGGGCAGCACCTCCATCAAGCTGCGCAACGTCACGTGGCGGCAAGTCTTTGACGTGGTTCTGGAGCCGGTGGGCTACACCTACATCGAAGACCGCAACATCGTCAAAATCAAATCCCTCGAGGAACTGCAGACGGAAGCGGTGGACACGCGCGTTTTCATCATCAACTTCGCCGACGCCGGGGAACTGCAAGGCTCCGTGTCGCCTCTGATTGACAAAGCCGCGGGCGGCTCAGTGCAGGTGGACAGCCGCAGCAACGCCCTCATCATCACCGAGCGCCCCTCGCACATGAACAAAATCCAGGAAACGATCGAACGCCTGGACCGGCCCACCGCCCAAGTCATGATCGAGTCCAAGTTCATCGAAATCAACGCCACCGACGGCAAGGACCTGGGAATCAAGTGGGACACCCTCGAAGGGCACAATTTCCAGATTGAAAAACCGCAGCGCCAATACACCGGCCACAGCGCGGGCCTCAAGGAAGTCGAGAGGGAAGACGAATACGCGGACTCGGAGCAAACCGATTTTGTGAACGAGAGCAAACCCTCCGAAGGCAGTCTGGCCAGCACGCTCACCAACACCATATTGACCAAAAGCGCCGTGGATTTGGTCATGAACCTGACCCGCATCCAGGGCGACGAGAAATTTGACACGGCCGTTTTCAGCTCCGAGACCTTCGGCCTGCTCCTGAGCGCCCTGGAGTCAACCGACAAGGCATCCGTGCTGACCAACCCCACCGTGGTGACCCTCAACAACAAACTGGCATCCATCAACATCGGCGAGGAGCGCCCGATCCCCAAATACCAATACAACGAGGAGCGCGGCTCGTTCGAAATCAGCGACTTCGAGTTCAAACCCATCGGAACCATCCTGAAAGTGACTCCGCAAGTCAACAGCGCCGGCTTCATCACGCTGAAGCTCGAGCCGGAAATCAGCAGCAGCGACCGGGCCGTGAAATTCGGCGGAGCGGCCGGCACCGAAATACCGATTATCGACACCACAAAGACCAAGAGCGTGGTCACCATCAAGGACGGCTACACCCTGGCCATCGGCGGGCTGATCAAAACCAACAAAGGCGACTCCGTCACCAAAATCCCGCTGCTCGGAGACATCCCGTTTTTCGGCCAGCTTTTCAAGCACAAGTCCAAATCCACCCGGCGCAGCAACATGGTCATCTTCATCACGGCGAAAACCCTCAACCCCGACGGCAGCACCTATCAGGAAGTCTTCAGCCCGGCGCAGCTTTACGAGATGGGCGTGGACGAGAGGCAAATCCCCGGCTACGAATACAGCGACGAGGAAATGAACCTCTACTCGGAAGTCCGGGCGGAAAAGGAGGCCTCGCTTACCAGGCGCCAAGTCGCGCTCCTGCGCGCCCAGCTTGAGAAATTCCAGCAAAAAGAGCGGAAGGAAGAGGAAAAGCAGGAGCAGCCGCCCCAGCCCGCAACCCGCAGCCGCCGCTAACTCCACGAGCCTTTAATCCATCCCTATCGAGAGGAGACATTATCATGAAAACCTTGCCAAAATTATTTTTACTGGCAGCTTTTATTCTGGCCGGCTCCGCGTCGGCCTTCGCCCAGCCCGACCTCGTCGTGAGCCGGCTTGAGGGCCCCACCTCCGCCGAAGCGGGAGAGAGCCTCAGTTACTGGCTCTATTTCGAAAACATAGGAGACCAGAGCGCCTCCGGAACTTTTGAAGTGAGAGTCGCGCTCACGGATTACCCCGCCGCCGGCAACGGGCCAGGCGCATCCATCGGCGCCGGAGCCGAGCAGACCAAGCCCCACACCACCGGTTTGGGCGCCGGAGGCACGGCATCTTTTTCCTTCGACATAACCGTCCCATCCGGCACAGCCCCCGGCACCTACATTATCGAAGGCTACGTGGACAGCGGGCTGGCCATCAATGAGAGCGACGAAGACAACAACCACTTCAGGGTGAATTTCACCGTCACCGACCCGGGCCAGCCAGATTTGCTGGTGTCGGATTTCTTCGGCAGCGACAGCGAAATCAACGACGGCGAGCACATCTCTTATTACGTCAACATCCGAAACGACGGGGATGACGACGTGAATGGCTCCTTCAGCGTGAGGCTTTACATCACCATGAGTGACCTGGCTTCGGCGGTCGTGGTCCAGGAAAAAATCGTCTCCGGCATCCCCGCCGACAGCAGTGAATACATCTCTTTTGACGTGGACATACCATGCAACACCCCGGCGGGGATTTACGACGTGGTCGCGGAGGCGGATTCCGGAAACATCGTGGCCGAATCCAACGAAGACAACAACATGGACACCCTGTCCCTGACGGTCCAGGCCCGGGACAGGCCCGACCTGACCATCTACGGCTTCGACGGACTGGACAAGACTTATAAACTCGGAGACAAGATTGAAACCACCTTATACATTAAAAATTCCTCAAAATACGCTGACGCCACCGGCGTTTATTACGACGTGCGGTTTCAAGGCTACGATTCCTATGGAAACTTCGTTGACCTTGCCGTGGCTTCCGGCGGCCCCATGACGATACCCAACGTCAACCTGCTGGGCACGCACATCAAAAGCATCGAAATCAATTACAGCATCCCCAACGAGGGCTACCTCCACAACAGCGGCATCTCCAACTACTGGTTCGACGTGACGGCGAGTTACGCCGACGAGTGCAACGACTCCCTGCCTGACGAGCATTTCGAGTCGAAACTGTTCGCGGTGAATGTCCTCGCCGACCCCCGCATCAACAACATCACCTACACCGCGGGCAGCTACATCGGCGGCGACGTCATCCTGGTGACGGTGGAGATGCAAAACGGCAGCGTTTCCGGCGGTGAGCCGGGCCGTTACGGCGGCGGGACCTGGGGCGAAAAGGATCTGGAGGACGACATCGTCCGGCAATCCCGCCCCCTCGGCCCGCGCATGACAGACGAATACCGGCTGGAACTGGTCTTGTCGGCCGACCCGAAATTCGGCACGGCCGACGCTGAAAACGGTTTCAAGACTGACAGCTCCCGGCCGGGTGACGACTTTCTCCTCTACTTCGGCGATTTTCTCGGGGACATAGCGCCCATGCAAGTCGCCGTGGACGGAGCGGGCAACGCCACGAGCATCTATTCCAAAATCAGGGGCGTGCGCAAAATAGCCACCACGGACGGCGGTGTGCTCTATCCCGACGTGGACAATTATTGGGATATCGGGGAAACGCTCCTGGTGGACATCGAAGTGATGATCCCCGGGAACTACAAGGGCATCTACTTTGTGGCCGGCCTAGTCAACGCCCTCTACAAAGTGCCGGAACAGGAAGCAGAGAACCGGCTGATGAACAACATCTACGTGGCCGAAGCCACCCCGCAAATCGAGATCCTGCCCACCAATTTCCCATTGACATCCCGTTTGAGCCAGCGCGCCGATGAGGAAGGCAACCTCCTCTTGGAGAGCGGCGATTACAGCGACTACCCCTCCATCAGCGCGGACGGTGAAATGGTGGCCTTCGCCTCCTATGCCGCGAATCTCGTCGGCGAACTCTTTGAAGACATAAACGGGAACGGCGAATACGACTCCGGGGAACCTTTTACCGACGCCAACGGCAACGGCCGTTTTGACGGAGACACCAACCAGCAGCGGGATATTTTCGTTTATTCCCGCTCGACGGGTGGAATCAAACGCGCCAGCGTGTCGGCTGACAGCGAGCAGGCCAACGCCCAGAGCTTCAATCCGGCGATCAGCGCGGACGGGCGCTTCGTCGCCTTCGAGTCCACCGCCTCCAACCTTGTCGAAAACGACATCGGAGGATCCTCGGACATTTTCGTCAAGGAACTGCAGACCAACACCATTGTGCGCGTCAGCGTCAACGCGTCCGGCGAACAGGGCAACGCCGATTCCTTCGCCCCCGCCATCAGCGAGGACGGGCGCTTCATCGCCTTCGAGTCCAACGCCACCAACCTGGACCCCTATTTTGACGAGGCGGAATACCCCATCGGCAGCTTGCAAGTCTTTGTCCATGACCGCGACACGGACGATGACGGCATTTATGACGAAAAAGATCAAACCGCCACCTGGCTGGCCAGCGTCACGGACAACGGCGTCATCGGCAACCACATCAGCTACTCTCCGGCGCTGAGTTTGGACGGGCGGACACTGGTCTTCGTCTCGCGGGCCGGAAATTTCCCGGACGCCCAGCAGCACACCATGGTTTACCTGCGGCCTCTCAGCGCCGGACGCCCTGCCGGTTTCATGGAAACCGTCAGTGTCAGCACTGCGGGAACACCCGCCGACGGGCAGAGTTTCGAGCCGTCCGTCAACGGCGACGGCACGCATATCGCCTTCACCTCTTATGCCGGAAACCTGACCGCGGCGGACGCCAACGGCGTGCCCGACGTTTTCGTGAGGGACCGGAACAAGTCTGAAACTCTGCGGATAAGCGTGTCCACGACCGGCCTCGAAGCATTGGACCCCGAAACAGCCGGAGGCGTCCCCTCGGGCAGTTTGCAGCCTTCGATTGACCGCAGCGGGCGCTATATTGCCTTCCGCTCCCTGGCCACCAACTTGGAATGGGTCGAAAGAGAGCGGGTCAAATATCTGGCGCCGGCTGACGTGTTCGACCCTTACCGCCCCTTGATCAACTCCCCATCAGACGTGTTCGTGTATGACCGCGACTGGGACAAGGACGGGGTGTTTGACGAGACCGGGACGCTGCCCTCGAACAGCTGGGTGCGCACGCGCAAAATCAGCGTGGACCGGTTCGGTTACCCGACCTACCTTTTACTGGGCATACCATCGTCCGGGTCGAGCCGCGTGCCGGCGATCAGCGCGGACGGGCGCTACATCGCCTTCGCCTCCGACTCTGAAAACACGGCGGGGCTGGTGTTTGACCGCACGAACCGGCTGCCGCAGGACGAAAACTTTTTCCGCGATATCTTCATGCACGACCGGCGGATCACCGTCGAAGAACCGGACCCCGGCAACCAGCCGCCGGAAATCAGCATCATCGAGCCGGAAGCCGGAGCCACTGTGACGGTCAACAGCACCCAGATCGTCCGCACCGAGGTATCCGACGCCGACGGCAGCGTGGTTCAGGTGGAATTTTTCCTCAACGGCAACCCCTTGCCAAGTCCGGCTGATACGGAAGCCCCCTTCTCGGCGGTCTTCTCCCCGGAAAACTTATATCCGGGCGCGGACCCCGACCGCAACGTGCTGATCGCGGTGGCCACGGACAACGAAGGGGCGCAAACCAGCTCAGCCATGGTTTACGTCATGGCCCGGGAAGAAGCTGACGGCGCTCCGGTCATCAATAACTTCTATGAAATCTCCGGCGACACCACGCCCATCATCAACACCCCGCTGGAATTCGTGGTGGAAACGGACAACCCCGGAGACATCAGCCGGGTGAACTTGTATGAAAACGGAGCCCTCGCGGACAGGGATTTCATTGCCGACCCCAACGGAGACTACACCTTCACCCGGGTGCCGCCCAGTGTCGGCGTGTATGAGTATTACGTGGTGGCGGTGGACAACGCCGGCAACCAGACCACAAGCCTGCTCGCCTACAACATCACCGTTCAGGCGGGAACTCCGCCCGTGGTGGAGCTGACCTCGCCCCCGGCCGGAGAAGCATTAGCCGAAGGCGTGGCCTATGCCGCCGGAGACCGCGTGATTTCCGCCAACCGCATCTATGAAGTCACCACCGCGGGAACGATCCCGCAGGACGCCATCGCCGAACACGGCGGCTTCCTTGTGGAAACGGATCCGGACACCGAAGAATTCATTGAGGACGCGGGATTCACCTACGTCAGAGAAATACTGGCGGGCCAGCCGCTGGCGGAGATGACGGCATATACCGAAGGCGACCGCGTCATTTCAAACGGCCGTCTGTATGAAGTGACCACCCCGGGAGTGATTGACGAGGGCAAGCTCACGCAAGGACTGGTCTCCACCGACGGTTTTGAGGAGTTCATTGACGAGGCGGGCTTCAAGTTCATCTCCTATCTTTACATACTCGATGAATACGTGGTGGATGACACGGTAAACATCACGGCCGCGGCATCGGACGCCGACGGATCGGTGGCCAGCGTCAGGTTCCACCAAAACGGCGCGCTCATCGCTTCGGACACGGCTTCCCCTTACCAGGCCGCCTTCACCCCCGCTTTGCCCGACAACTACTACTTCCACGCCGAAGCCTACGACAACCTGGGCAATGTGACCGCGACCTTCCCGGTCATGGCCACCGTCTTCACCGATCCCCCCGAAATCACCCGTTTTGACAACGACGCAGGGGAAAACCCGATGGTGCAGGTCCCGATCAACTTTTATGTGGACGTCTTCTCCAAAGGGGAAATCGTGAGCGTGGAACTCTACCAGAAAGAGCCCGGGCAGGAAGAAGCCGGACTGGAGCCGGCGGGCACGGATTATTCGGAACCCTTCCGTTTCACCGTCACCCCCTCGACCGTGGGAACTTACGAATTCTGGGTGGTGGCCACGGACAACCTCGGGCAAAAAACCGATTCGCGGGACGACCCCGGCCTGATCACGGTGGTGACGGTCACGCCCAGCCTCGCTGTCATCACCCCGCTGGGAATGGCGGACGACC
>CAZYUX010000075.1:0-10886 GCA_964650745.1 uncultured Puniceicoccaceae bacterium | reverse complement strand
ATACGAGATTCAAGTGTGACTGGAGTTCAGACGTGTGCTCTTCCGATCTATTTCTAAAAGGGCGGCCAGACAGGAGATGGTCAGGGTGAGGTAACCGGGGTCGCAGCCGCCGTATTCATCGAACCAGCCTTCGGCATTCTGCCATTCAAGCAGGCGCGCGAGCCGCCTCTTGCGCGCCTTTTCCCACCGGCCGGTCTCCAGAAGGCGGCCGGCTCTTGCGAGGCCGAGGATGATGAGCGCTTCATGGTTGGAGAGCCGGCCGCTCTCTTCGCGCGCCGCCAGCCAATCCCCGCGCAAGCGGAAAAAGGCGGGCAGACGGGGGTCTTTGGGGCGGAGGACGGCGCAGCTCTCGACGCAGGCAAGAAAACTGAAGGCGGAAGCCCCGGAGGCTTTTTCAAAAGGATAATAGTCGTCCGCCGATCCGTCGGCATGGGCGGAACGGGCGGTGTAACGCAAGGCCGCGATACTCCATTCGCGGAGGATTTCCCGCCGGTGATACGGATTGCCGGGGATGTCGAGGCTGTAGGCCAGGGCGAGAGGCCAGACGAATTCCTGGGACATGCCGCAGGGAAAATCCAAGACTTTGTAGTGCCAATAGCCGCGGTCGAAACAACCGTAAGTAGGGCTGTGGGGATTGCGGTCCAGCTGGGTGAGGATTTTGGGAATCTCCCCCAAGGCGCGGCTGGCGAAAAGCTGGCGGTTCATGGCGTCAGAATCGGCGTGATGCTGATGTGCCGGAAGGCTTCGCGCCATTTGGCTTCCGGAATTTGGACGCGGATGTAGGCGATGTCATGGATTCCGGCGCGCAATGGCGCTTCGATTTGCGCGCCGGGGCGGATGCGCCAATTCCCGCGGCCGGCGCCGGACCACGCTTCGGCGGTGATTTCCGAACCGGAGCCGTTATGGATGCGGAAACGGGCTTGGCCGGAGAAGTTGTTTTGGATGGAAAAAGCATAACGGCGGGCGCGGCCGCCCGGATAGTCCCTGGTTTGGACGGCGTCAACAAAGGCGTTGGGTTGTTCTTCCGGGGCTAACAAACGGTAAGCGGCGAAAGCGTAACGGCCCTTTGAGCCGCGGTCCAGAAAGACCTCGGTATGGATGTGCCCGTGGCGGTTTTCAAAAACCAGCGGATGCGTGAAGAGCCAGTCCTCTCCGCTGGCCCGCAAAAAATCGGCTGGCCGGGAATATTTTTCAAGCTCCCGCATGGGCACGAAACGGGCGCGTGTGTTCAGCCCGTTGCGGAAAAAGGGGGAGAGCAAATAATCCGGCGGCAGGGCCAGGGCCAGCCTGCCGCCTGGTTCGAGGATGGAGCGCAACACGGCGCCGTAACCGGCAATACTGATCTCCGTGGAGAGGCACCCTTCCGAATGCGGGAGCACGGAGAGGCCGCTCTCGGGATTGTTGCAAATGGCTTGGCGGGTTGTGGCCGCGCCGGCCATTAGAACCATAACAAGGAAACTGTTCCGCCAGCGGGCCTTTAAAAGGACAGCGGGAAAGGCGGCGGTCAAAGCCGTCAAGGGGGCGGCGAGCACCGTGAAGCGGTGCTTGTAAGGTGACCATTGCGGCCCGGCCAGAAAGGCGGCCCAGAACAGCAAAACCGCGGCAAAAAACAATAAGACCAGGCCCGCGCCCGGATTTTTTCCCTTAAGGAACACGGAGGCAGCCGATGTTCCGCCGATTAAAAATAAAGCGGAGGCGAGCAAGCCCGCGGAGGCGGTGTCCGTGCTGCCCGGATTGCCCGCAGCGAATTGCTTTCGCAGGTGAGCTTTGCGCTCACCGGCTTCTTCCGCGTCAAGGCCGCGAGCTAAAAACGGCTCCAGTTTTTCGTGAATGGCCCGCAAGCCGCTGGCGGGCAGCAGGGGATTGGAAACCGGAGCGAACAGTTGTGTGAAATAAGCCATGCCGTTGGCGCGGGTTTTGTCCATCCAGGTCCTCCCCGGAACGGGGCGGAGTTTTTCCATTTCTTCCCGGGGAGCCATCGGCTGGCCATAAGCCAGGGTGTTTTCCGCGTAGCGCGGGAGGGCGAGCACGCAGAGCAGGGGAATGGCCGCGGCGGCCGTCCGCCAAAGCGTCCGCGCCTGCGCGGGATGTTGAAAAAGCCATGCCAAGTAAAGCCCTGCCAGTCCAAAAACCCATAAAAGAACAGTGGCTTTGGCTCCGATGGCCAAACTGACGCCCAGCCAGGCTATGAGCGTGTAAGCGAAACGGCCCGTGGCGAAACCGAGGAAGAGAAAAAGGATGCCGCTGTTGAGGCATCCCGCGGTGAACAGATCCGTCTGGCAGGCCGTCATCTGGTAGGTCCAATGGGCCATGCTAAACAACAGCAGGACGGCCGCAAGCCGCGCCCGCGGACCGAATCCCGCTTGCCGGGCCAGTTCATAGACCGCCATTATACAAAGAAGCCCCCCGGCAAACTGGGGCAATTTGACGAGGGGATATCCGGCGGGGAAAAAGCCGGTGAGCCATGACATCACCAGGCAGGTGTTGACACCGACGTAATTCAAACGCTCATCCGTCACGGGAAAATGCCGTATGGAATGTTCTTGCAGCCAGTAAGCGGCGCGGGGCAGACGGTAGTTGTTGGCGTCCACGTTCAAAGGGGCGGTCAGGATGGCGGCGGCCAGAAAAAGCCCCAGCGCGGCCAGCAAACCGGCGAGACAGGCTTTTTCCAAAAACCCCCGCCGCCTGTCCCGGAAAAACGCGCCCAGAAACCGGGAAGGCGCGCGGATAAGATCGCGGCGTAAAAAAAACCACAGTTCCCTTCCCGTGAAATCATAACCTTTGCGGCGCGCGCCAGCCCGAACAATGAAATAAAAAACGGTCTGCAGGAGAGTAACAGACCCGGCGTGCAGAAACCCGCCGTAACCCGCGAGCAGACAGATAAAGACGATTTGCCCCAGCGCGGCCAGCGCCATGGCTTGCCAATAAATGAGCAAGGGCGCCGGCGCGGGAAACACGGGGCGCAAAAGCAGCCGCGAGGTTTGGCAGAGCAGAAAAAAATTCAACCCCAAAAGGGCCAATCCATACAGTCCGGCGATGCTGAAAAGCGTCGAGTCCACAAGCGGTGCCTGGAGCGGGGCGGATGCGTCAGAATCCTTCTGCCGCCAAAGTCTTCTCCGGAAAGCGCCAAAAAAACGCGGGGGGCGCGGGGATGCAAGTCAATTCCGCGCTTGTTGGCCGGCGGCGGGCGCGGCCGTGGCGGCGGCGCGGAAGCCGGTGAACCGGTTGCGCTCTTTTTTTGGTTTTTCTTCCAGGGGTATTTCGCGGATGCGCTCAAGGGAGTCCTGGGCGGAGCCGCCGGCCGCCACGGCGTATGCGCCGTCTCCGGCCGCCAGCCATTCGGAGACGTTGCCCAGCAGGTCGTAAAAACCGCTGGCATTAGGGGCTGAAACGCCCGCGGGATGGGTGGCCATGCCGCTGTTGGAGGCGTTCCAGCTTTGCTCCCGGATGTCTGCAGCGCCGGGTTCCCCGGCGGCGCGCATGAACAACTCGCGGGAGGGCAGGAAGACGGGACGGCCCAGAATCCAGCCCGCGCGCCGGCAAAATTCCGCTGCTTCATTCCAGCTGACGGACTCCACCGGCAACTCCGCTCCCCGGTGGCGGCTGGGGTTGTTCTCCATCACGGATTCGTAGAGGCGCTGCGTGACCTCCGCCGCAAGCAGCAGTTGCCGCGGCTTGCCGGGCGCCGGAATCAGTTTGGAGAGGAGCGATTCCCGAAGGCCGGGCAGCTGTTGTTCCACGCTGGCCAGGAAACCGGTTTTTTCATGCAGGGCGGCTTCAATATGCGGGCTTTGGCCGTATTGTTTCTTGTAAAGCTCCAGGTTTTTGCGGATTCGGCGAAGAAGAACCGGTATGCGCTCCTGATCGCCCCGGCGCAAGGCGGCGTCCAGCTCGCCGTTGCCGGATTTGATCTTGGCCGCCAGCTGAAAATTGGCGGCCTTTTCGCTTTTGAGGCGGAGCTCTTCCGGCAGGATTTTTGAGGTGTGGCCGCTTTTTGGAAATTCCTCATTGAGGAGCAGTTGATCCTGCCGCGCCTGGTTGTAGAATTCGGCGGCCCGGGCGTGCTGGCCCGCGGCTTCCAGTTCCCTCGCCCGGGCGACATGCGTTTCGATGCGGTTTTTCAGGTGGCTGGAGGCGAGGGTCATTCTTGCCGCTTCCAGGCGATCCAGCATGGTGTATTCAGCGTGGCGGGTGCCCCGGTGCCGCTCAATGAAATCCTCCGCTTTGAAAATGGCCCGGTCCAATATGTTTTTGGCTTCCTCGGTCCGGCCTGCCTCGAAAGCTTCCTGGTATTGTTTTTCGAGGGCTTTGATTTCCTCGTATTCCGGGGCGGCCATGGCGTCAAGGTGCTTTCGCTTCAGCCGGGTTGACCGGTTCAAGTTGCGGAATTCGCTGCGGGAGTATTCGTCGTTGATGGTTTTTTGCAGGCTGCACGCCTTCATGAAATGGCTGGCGGCGGCCTTCCATTTCCGGGTTTCCATGAGAGCTTCCGCTTGCGTTTCGTGGCGGCGGCTTTGCTCAAAAATGATTTTTCCATGGTAATCGTCCCGGATTTTTTGCAGGCGTTCCATTTCTTTTTCTTCTTTGAGGCTGGCGGATCCTCTTTTTTCCCGGATCAGCTGTTTTTGAAGCTCCATGGCTTTTTCCAAAACCGCCAATTGTTCAGGTGTTATTTCATGGGGGTTCTTGATCTGGCTGACGGTTTCCTTCAGGGCCGCGGCTTCCCTGGCGGTTTCTTCCCAAGCCGGGTTTTCTTCCAATGCCGGCCGGGGAGGCTTGTCATAATCAATCTTTTTAGGCCCTTGAAGGGACAGGATGTAGAATCCTCCCAGCACCAGCGCGATCACTCCGGCCGTGAGAACGGTTTTGCGCTTGCGGGCCAGCGCCTGGGCTTCGGCGTAGGTGGGATTGTGGCGCTTGTTTTTTTTCAGCATGGCGAATTGTTCCCCGGCTTGCGCCATCCGCCGTGACGGGAGGCTGGAATTTCGGACGGGCGCCCGGGAACGGGAATTTTGCCTGCCCGCTTCCGGAATGGCAGGCCGCCAATTCGTGCTTTCATCGGAAGGTTGCGAAAGTTTATAATGCCTCCCGACTTTTTTGCGGCGGAAATTATTTTCAAGAAAAAACCGCAATGTTCGAGCGCATCGCCATATTCGGTCCCGGTTTGCTGGGAGCATCCCTTGGATTGGCCGTTAAGGAACGGGGAGTGGCGCGGCGGGCGGCCGTGTGGGCGCGGCGGTCCGAAGTCCGGGAGGCCTGCCGGCGGCGGTCCTGGTGCGATGAAGTGTTCGCGAACCCCGAAGACGCGGCCGCGGACGCCGGCCTGGGAATTATCTGCACCCCGGTGGAGGCCATCCGGCCGCTGGCAATCCGTGTGGCCGCGGCGCTGCCGGAAGGGGCTGTGCTGACTGATGTCGGGAGCACAAAGAGCTTGATTTGCCGCCAAACCCAGGCCGCCATGCTTGGCGGCGCCTTTTTTGTCGGCTCCCATCCCATGGCCGGTTCGGAAAAGAGCGGCATGGAACACGCCCGCGCCGATTTGTTTCTGGACCGCCCCTGCTTTGTTACCCCTTTGGCGGACACACCGGATGATGCGGTGGACGCGGTTACGGCTTTCTGGATGCGGCTGGGCATGGAAGTCAGAACCATTTCCCCGGAAAAACATGATGAAATCGTGGCCCATATCAGCCACTTGCCGCATGTTTTGGCGGTGCTGGAGTGCACACTGCTGGCGGGGCGGGATGAGATGTGGCGCAATTGCGCCGGGCCGGGGCTGCGGGATGCCACGCGGATCGCCTCGGGCGATCCGTCCTTGTGGAAGTCCATTTTGAAGGAAAACCATGAAGAGATTTTGCGGGCGGTGAAGGCATATGAAAACGAGCTGGCCCGCTTCCGTTCGGCTTTAGCCAACCGGCAATTCCTCGAAGTGCTCAATTACCTGGAGCGCGGCAAAGCCTGCCGGGACCGCTTCCGCCCGGAAAACCCGGGTTGAAAATTCCCGGAAGAATTTAAGCGGCCGCGTTCTTTTTGCCCTTGGAAAG
This sequence comes from uncultured Puniceicoccaceae bacterium, assembly GCA_964650745.1. Taxonomy (GTDB): domain Bacteria; phylum Verrucomicrobiota; class Verrucomicrobiia; order Opitutales; family CAZYUX01; genus CAZYUX01. The sequence goes on along the minus strand of CAZYUX010000075.1, from coordinate 4,845 downwards.
GCGGCGGATGACGGGTTTGCCGCAGCCCTCGACAACGGAACGGTTGATGACGACTTCCTCGACGCCGGAAAGCTCGGGCAGGTCAAACATGATGTCGAGCATGAGTTTTTCCATGATGGAGCGCAGCGCGCGGGCGCCGGTCTTCAGCTCGAGAGCCTGGCGGGCAATGGCCTTTACGGCGCTGCGGGTAAAATTAAGGCCCGCGCCGTCGAGGGCAAAGAGCTTGGCGTATTGTTTGACAAGGGCGTTTTTCGTTTCCAGCAAAATGTATTCAAGGTCGGACACGGTGAGTTCTTCGAGGACGGCGGTGACGGGGAGGCGGCCGACAAACTCGGGGATGAGGCCGTAGCGAATGAGGTCTTCAGGGGCCAGCTCGCGCATGATGCCCGCGGCGTCACGGCCGCGTTCGGCGAGTTCGGCGACATTGTAGCCGAGCACGCCGGTGCCGATGCGCCGCTTGATGAATTTGTCGAGGCCGATGAACGCCCCGCCGCAGATGAAGAGAATTTTGCTGGTGTTGATGTGAATGTATTCCTGATTGGGATGCTTGCGGCCGCCCTGCGGAGGCACGCTGCAGACAGTGCCTTCGAGGATTTTCAAGAGGGCTTGCTGAACGCCTTCGCCGGAAACGTCACGGGTGATGGAGACATTTTCGGTCTTGCGTCCGATCTTGTCTATCTCGTCCACATAGATGATGCCTTGTTCGGCTTTTTTGACGTCGTAATCGGCGGCTTGAAGAAGGCGCAGAACGATATTTTCGACGTCTTCGCCGACGTAGCCGGCTTCGGTGAGGGTGGTGGCGTCGGTAATGGCGAATGGGACTTCGAGCAGGCGCGCGAGGGTGCGGGCAAGCAGGGTTTTGCCGCTGCCGGTGGGGCCGATAAGCAGAATGTTGCTTTTTTCGATTTCGACGCGGGCATATTCGCCGTCTGGCTTGATGTCAGCCGCGGAAGCTTCGGCGGATTCGGAACGCAGGCGTTTGTAATGGTTGTAAACAGCGACGGAAAGCGCTTTTTTAGCCTGCTCCTGGCCGACGATGTAATCGTCAAGAACCTTTTTAATGTCCGTGGGTTTGAGGTTTTTCGGGGCGGCGGGGGGGGAGGCCGCCGCGGACGCGGCTTTCAATTCGCGGTCAAGGATGCTTTTGCAGACGGAGACACAGGCGTCGCAAATATGCACGCCGGCGGGGCCGGCAATGAGTTTGCGCACTTCGTGGTAGGATTTGCCGCAAAAAGAGCAGAAGGTGAGTTTGGATGATTTTGGCATTCAAGTTCGCGAACTCGGAGTTCGGAGCGGGTTCACTTTTTCGTTCCGGCGGCGGGCGCGCTGATTTCTTTGTGAAATTCGATGACTTGATCAATGATCCCGTATTCTTTCGCTTCTCCGGCGGTCATGTAGTAGTCGCGGTCGGAGTCTTTTTCGATTTTTTCGGCGGATTGGTTGGTGTGGCTGGCGAGGATTTCGTTGATTTTCCGGCGCCAGCGGAGGATTTCGCGGGCGGCGATGGAGATGTCGGAAGTTTGGCCGGTGGCGCCGCCGGTTGGCTGGTGGATGAGGATGCGGCTGTTGGGCAGGGCATAGCGTTTGCCGGGGGTGCCGGCGGAGAGCAGGACGGTGCCCATGCTGGCGGCCAGACCGAGGCAGGTGGTGACGACGTTGCAGCGCAGGAAGCGCATGGTGTCGTAGATGGCCATGCCGTCGGTGACGCTGCCGCCCGGCGTGTTGATGTAAACTTGGATGTCCTTTTTAGGGTCTTCCATCTGGAGCAGAAGCATCTGGGCGATGACGGCGTTGGCGACATAGTCGAAGATGGGAGTGCCGATGAAAATGATGCGGTCTTTGAGCAGGCGGCTGTAGACGTCCCACTGGCGCTCGACGCGGCCGTCGTTTTCCCATATCGTTGGAAGCGGATAATAGCTCACGTGGTTTCTCCTGTTTTTTCTTCTTTCTCAACTACTTTAGCTGCGTCCATGAGGAAAGCAAGCGTCTTGTCGAAGCGAATGGCGCGCTGAAGCTCCTGGAGGGCGCCTTCGTCCTTGCGCAGGTCCTGGAGGACCTGGCGGGGGTTGCGCTGGCTGGCCATGGCGCGGATGGCTATGGCCCGCTTGAGGTCGTCCTCTTCCACTTTGACGGATTCTTTGTCCGCGATGCGCGACAGGATGAATTCGAGTTTGACGCGCCGGGCCGCGGAGCGGCGGGCGCTTTGAAGCAGTTCATCCTTGTGCTGTTCAAATTGCTCTTCCGGCACGCCGCGGCGGATGTTGTCCGTCATGATGCGCCGCAGAGCGCGCTGGGTTTCCTCCTCAAGGGCCAGCTCGGGGATGGGGAACTCGATGCGCTCGAGCAGCGCGTCGGAGACTTGCTGGCGGAGGAGCTGGGAGCGGTATTCTTTTTTGCGGTCTTCGATTTGCCCGCGCAGTTGCTGGCGGAGGGCTTCGGCGCTGTCAACGCCAAGGTTTTTCAGGAAGGCTTCATCCGCTTCCGGGAGGATGCGCTCGCGCACTTCCGAGACTTCGATGTCGTAAAGGACTTTTTTGCCCGCCAGCTCGGCAGGGGAGAAGCCGCCGGGAAAGTCCATGGGCACGGCCTCTTTTTTATCGCCCGCTTTCATCCCCGCAAGGGCTTTTGTGACGGCGGGAACGCCGTAGTATGAGTCATCCTGCTCGCCGGCTTCTTCCCAGGTGTTTTCCTGCGCGCTCCATCGTTTTTCACCAGGGAGGATTTCGGCAACGGGCTGGCCGTCCAGCATTCCGCGGTAAGTGACGCGGACGTAGTCGCCCTGCCGGGCGGCACGGTCCACGGCCTTGAACTCGGAGCGTTCGCGGCGCAAATTTTCGATAGCCTGGTCAATTTCTTCTTCCCGGGCGCCCGGCGGGGGCAGTTCGGCCGGGATATCCTTGTATTCGGGCAGGTTGAAGTCCGGAACGATGTCCACGGTGAGCGGCACTTTGGTCTCGCCGCCGCGCTCGATCCGCCATTCCGCGGCGCCGGGAGCCTCGACGATGCCGTAAATATTGAGCGAGTTTTGTTCTTTGCCTTCTTTATAGGCCTCCGCGATCAATTTGTGTTTCAGCTCTGTGTCCACTTCCTTGGCGTAACGGCTCCGGACGAGGCCGGGCGGCGCCTTGCCGGGGCGGAAGCCGGGCAGGCGGGCGTGCTTGAGGAATTCACCCATGATCTTCCGCTCTTCCGCAGCGACTTCTTCTTTGTTGAAGACGGCGGTGAGCTTCTTCCGGGTTTCGCTGATGTCCGTAACAGTGACGTTCACGAAAAGGATCTCCTTTGTTGCGTTGAACGGCCCAGCAAACCAGATTCGCTTCACCGGTCAATGATGGAATCCGGAAAAGAACTCCGGCTGCCGCAGCCAAAGCGGCAAGCGCAAGAGAGGGATTGACGCGGGGCGCGGGAGAGGCAAGACTGGCGGGCATGGAAAATGGTGAAAATGCGCCCGCGCCGAAATACCGGCGCGTCGTGCTCAAGCTGAGCGGGGAGGCGCTCTGCCGCCCCGGCGGCCCGCCTATAGAGGGGGATATCCTCGGCAGCATCTGCCGGGAAATCAAAGAGGTGCATGATTTCGGCGTGCAGACCGGCCTGGTGATCGGGGGGGGGAATATCTTCCGCGGCCAGGAGAACCGCAACACCCACGTGATTGACCGCGCCACGGCGGACTTCATGGGGATGCTGGCGACTGTCATCAACGGTCTGGCCGTGATGGACTGCCTGGAAAAACTGGGGGTGCCGGTGCGCCTGCAAAGCGCCATCCCCATGGACAAGGTGGCCGAGCCATTCATCCTGCGCCGGGCCGTCCGCCACATGGAGAAGGGCCGGCTGGTCATCTTCGCGGCGGGCACCGGCAATCCTTTTTTCTCGACGGACACGACGGCCGCTTTGCGGGCCAGCGAGCTTGGGGCGGACATCATCCTCAAGGCAACCAAGGTGGACGGGGTTTACGACAAGGACCCCGAGGGGAACCCCGGCGCGGTCAAATACGAGGAGATCTCTTACATGGACGCCCTGCGGCAGCAGCTCAGCGTGATGGACGCCACGGCATTCTCGTTGTGCAAAGACAACCGGATGCCCATCCTGGTCTTCAGCATGAAAACTCCCGGCGGGATCAGGAAAGCAGTGCTTGGGGAGAAAATCGGCACTCTCGTTCATTAACAAACACTGGCGGGCGCGGTTTTCGCAATCCGTTATTCCAACCTCAATCCTTCACTGCCATGAATCAAGATGCGGTTATTAAAGAATCCAAACAAAAGATGAATGATGCGGTAGGCCATGCTTTGCATCGTTTCGACACGCTGCACACGGGAAAGGCCTCGCCCGGCATGGTGGAAAACCTGCAGGTGCATGTCGAGTCTTACGGGGCGAGCATGGCGTTGCGCGAGCTGGCCGCCATCTCGACGCCCGACCCGCGCACGATTCGCATCCAGCCGTGGGACAAGTCGGTTGTCAAATCCATTGAAAAGGCGATTCAAACAGCCAATTTGGGCTTCAACCCCGTCAGCGACGGGAACTTGATTCGCATCCCGATTCCTGAGCTGAGCGGGGAGCGGCGCAAGGAGCTGGTCAAGATGGCCCACAAAATGGCGGAGGAAGGCCGGGTGAGCGTGCGGCACGCCCGGCATTATGCCCTCGACGTTCTCAAGGCGATGCAAAAGAAAGGGGAAATCTCCGAGGACGATTACCACCGGCTGGAAAAAGATGTCCAGAGCGAGACCGACAAGCACATCGAAAACATAAACAAACACCTGGAACACAAGGAAAACGAGCTTTCGAAAGTTTGAAAGTGCGCTGTGCCGCCGGCTGATCATTTAAACAGTCAGCGGGCAGTCCCGGCGGCTT
>CAZYUX010000074.1:0-11107 GCA_964650745.1 uncultured Puniceicoccaceae bacterium | reverse complement strand
ATCTATCCCCATTTGGCGGAAGCTCCCTGGAAAGCCTATGAAGAATACCGGGGGGAATCCCGCACGGCCAGGACCGATTACGACTTCCAAGGGGTTGAAAACCCCTGGGGCGGCAAAGGCAAAACGGTTCACAAAGGCGGAATCAGCCCGCAAATGAGCAAGAAAATCATCCTCATCGCCGTTGCCATCGGCTCAATGATAATGGCGGGGATGCTGGGCTGCCTCCACTTCATGCGCCAACAATCGAAAGCGCGGCATCAGCAGCTCATGGAAGAAATCAAAAAAGAAAAAATGCGCCAGCAAATGGAAACAGACCAGCCCGCCGCCGCGCCTTCTCCTCCCTCCCCGCCTGCAGCCCCGAACTCAACCCGGACGAATACCTCAACAACGACCTGAAGCAAAACGTCCACCGCGGGAAAATCCCCAAAGACCGGGACGAACTCGAAGAAAACATCTGGAGCCACATGTTCGGCCTCCAGCTCGACCCCGCCAAGGTGCAGCGCTTCTTCCGTCATCCTAAAGGGCAATACGCCGCCTAATGAATGTCAAAACGATCATTTCCGGAGTAAGAACAGTTCGGATTTTTGACTGCGCCCTATTGCTAATCATCTATTGAACAGCGGCGCCCCAACGGGATGGCTGAAAATTGCCTTGCCTCCCGGCAACAACGGCGCCACCTTTGTTTTCCTCCACAATGCCGAACGTCAGACTCAATACCATAATACCGGGAATCGTCTTGTTGTTATCCGTTTACTGCGGATATCATATTGCCCGGGGCAGCTACTTTTTCCCTGCGTTATTTATATCCATAACAGGAGGCTTTTTTCTGTTGAAAAGTTTTTCCATCAAAGTGGAAACGTTAACAATAGGAACTCTTATTTTTGGTTATGTTGTTGGAAACAGAGGATTCGCTAATATATTTCCTGTTCCATTTATTCCGATATTACCGGGAGAGTTGGGGATTATAATTTGTTTAGGATTTATGGGATTGAATCTTTTGCGGAACAAAAAACTTGATTTCAATTTAGACAATACAGCTTTTGTTATTATTATATGGATGATATTAGGGACAGTTTTATTTTTACTCGGATTTCCAAAATATAAAATTTCAGCTATCAGAGATTTTGCCACCGTGTATTATGTATCATATTTTTTCTTCGCTCACTCAATTGTTTATAATAAAGGAGAATTAAACAAATTTGAAAAGTTTTTGACGGCGGCGTTTTTATTTGTCGCGCCTGCAAATCTTCTATTCCAAAATTTTCCTGATTTCGTATATACCAAATTATCGGTAAACGGCGTTCCGCTGATTGTTCAAAAGGGTGATTTGATCGGGGTTTTTTGCGCGGGCGCTTTCTTTTTCTTCTTGTTGAAGCACTACAATGAAAGCAGAAGGAAAGTCTTTTATTTTTTTATTGCTTTTATTTGCTTTGTTACAATGGGCCGGACTCTTTGCCGCGCCGCCTTTTTAGGTTTTTTTATTATCAGTTTATTAATGATTTATACCAAAAGGAGATTTATTATTAAAATGGCGGGAATTATAGGCGCGATGATTTTTATTCCTTTTTCAATTTATACAATATTGTTCATCGAAGATATAACGGAAACAAAAGCTTATGGAGCTTATGAGCATATCATATCCGTAACCGATTTTTCGGGAACCAGATCCTATAAAAATCCAGACAGTTATGGAACGGGTGATAATAATCGTTATCGTCTTGTATGGTGGCACAGCCTTATAAAGGAAACTCTTCTAACTAAACCTTTTTTTGGTTATGGTTTTGGATATTCTCTTTTTTATTTTTTTCAAGGAAGATATTATACGAATTTATTTATGGACGCGGATGTTCGAAGTCCGCACAGTATAATATTAACCATTTTTGGAAGGATGGGGCTGGCAGGGTTATTTCTTTTTTTGCTTATACTTTATAAATTCGGCCGGAAAACTTTGCGGTGCGCCGATTTCAGCAGGATGCATGCCAAGGCTCATCTGGCTTTCCCATACTGGTGCATGAGCTGGTGCATTCTCATTGGAGCTTGTTTTGGTGTCGTTCTGGAGGGGCCGATGGGCGCGATTGTTTACTGGTCGGTGACCGGAATTGCCTATGGTTTGTCATGCAAAGAGCAAATGATCTCTCCGTTGCCGGAAACCAAGAGCGATGAGAACGGTTGAGGCGACTGCGGAGTTCCGGGAGATGGCCCGGGGGCGAACGGATTGGGTGCAGCCGGCGTGCATTCTGGCGCTGGCGGTGGCGGGTGTTTTTTTTATTCATTCGGCCCAGTGTTACAGCGGCAGCCGGTTATGGGTCAAACAGGCGGTGTGGCTGGGGCTTGGGGCGGGCGTTTACACGGCTTTGAGCCGGCTGGATTACCGGATTTTCATGCGCTGCGCGCATTGGATTTACTGGGGGAGCGTGGCGCTGCTGGCGCAGCTGGCGCTCTCGGCGCCGCCGTTCCGCCTGCCGCTGCTGGGTGTGGAGCGGTTCCATGCGTGGCGGTGGCTGGACTTCAAGTTTTTCGCTTTTCAGCCGGCGGAAACGGCGAAGATCGGCGTTTTGATCATGGCGTCCAGCGTGCTGGCGCGCTCCGAGGTGGGAAGCGTGGGAGAATCGCTGCGGGTTCTGGTGAAACTTTTTTTTGTCATCCTTGTTCCATTTTTGTTGATTTTCAGCCAGCCGGACTTAGGTTCGGTGCTGATATTTCCTCCGATGGTTTTTTCATTATTGTATGTGTCGAAACTCTCCGGCCGGTTTTTTCTGGTGGCGTGCGGGGTGTTTCTGCTGATGGCCGGGGTCTTGTGGCTGGACTTGGGCCGTTACCAGGAATTTCTGCGCGAGAACCAAATCAAGGCTGAAGAGTGCCGGGGGGAATACCAGAAACAATCCGTGATCCCGCTGAAAGACTATCAGCGGAACCGCATTCTCGCCTTTCTTGCGCCGGAAGCTGTCGACCCCAAGGGGATTGGGGTCAGTTGGAACCTGCGGCAGTCGCTGCACGCGGTCGGCTCCGGCGGTTGGACGGGCCAGGGGTGGCGGGAAGGAACCCAGGCCAAGTTGGGGTACCTCCCGCGCTCCGTCGCCCATAACGACTTCATCTTCTCCGTGCTCGCCGAAGAAAAGGGATTCATGGGAAGCCTGCTGGTTCTCGGCCTCTACTTCCTCTTGGTGGCGAATGGCCTGCGCATCGCCGGGGAGGCCCGGGACCGTTTTGGCCGGCTGTTGGCCGCCGGGGTCAGCGCCGTCTTCCTCGTTCATGTCTTCATTAACACAGGCATGACAATCGGCCTGACGCCCATCACCGGCCTTCCCCTGCCCTTCCTCAGTTACGGAGGCTCCTTTGTGTTGAGTTGCTGCATATGCCAGGGACTGTTGCAAAGCGTTTACCGCCATCGCCGGGATTTCACCTGATGCGCGGAAAGCCCGCCGCGGCGGGCGCGCGCACTGGCATCGGACTCGACCACCGGGAGCCCGCCGGTCCGCCGGGCCCGGAGGTTACAAGGAGACCGATGCCATATGAAACCCACTGAATCTCTGTCCAACCCGCTTTCTCCGGAGTTGGAGCACGAACTGCAAGCCCCTCCCGAGGAGGAAAAACCCATCGAGCTGCCGCGGCACAAACTGCGCCAGCAGGCGCAGCAGCGCTCCCGCGGCCAGCCAGCCGTTCAGCGCCTCGGCCAAGTCCTGAAAAAGGAGCAGGATCTCTTCCGGGAAATCATCATCAACTCCGAACCCCTCGAAAAACGCGTCGCCGTCCTCGAAAACGGCGTCCTCGAAAAGTTTGATGTCGAACGGGCCGGGGACGACCGTCTCGTTGGCAGCATCTACAAAGGCAAAATCCAAAACCACGAGCCCGGCCTCAAAGCCGCTTTCGTGGATATCGGGATGCCGAAGAACGCCTTCCTGCACTACTGGGATATCCTGCCCGACGCGGTGGACAATACCGTGGAAATTGTCCGCGACACCCGCTCCGACAAGCAAAAAAAGGAAAAGGGAAAAATCAATCTGAAAGACATTCCCAAAGCCTACCCTGTCGGCAGCGACATCGTCATCCAGATCACAAAGGGTCAAATCGGGAGCAAAGGCCCGCGCACCACCACCAACATCGCCTTGCCGGGGCGCTTCCTGGTGCTGATGCCTTTCACCGGGCAGTGCGGCATCTCGCGCAAGATCGAAAATTCAAAGGAACGCCAGCGCCTCAAGGACATCCTGCGCCGCCTCTCCATTCCCGAAGACATGGGAGTCATCATCCGCACCGCCGGAGAAGGCAAACGCTGGACGTTTTTCGTGCGCGACCTGAGCCTGCTTCTGGACCAATGGGAAGAAATCAAAACCGGGATCGATCGGAAATCGGAACCCGTCTGCCTTTACCAGGAACCCGGTGTCATCGAGCGCACCGTGCGCGATTTCCTCACGGAAAACATTGACCGGGTGCTGGTCGACAATGAAGAAGCCTGCCAAAATATGCAAAAACTTGTCGGGCGTATATCAAAACGATCCACCGGCAAAATCACTTTTTACAAAGAAAACATTCCCATTTTCGAGCGCTTCAACATCGAGCGCCAGATCGAGCAAACTTACCAGCGCAAAGTCACCCTGCCTTCCGGGGGCGAAATCGTCATCGAGGAAACAGAAGCCCTGGTTGCCATTGACGTCAACACCGGCGGCCACAAGCAGAAAGCGGACGACAGCGCCAACTACATCCTGCAAGTCAACATCGAAGCGGCGGTGGAAATCGCCCGTCAGATCCGCCTCCGCAATATCGGAGGGCTGATCATCATTGACTTCATTGACATGAAGCAGCGCAAGGACCGCAATAACGTCCTTAAAAAAATGCGGGACGAAATGAGCAAGGAGCGGGCCAGAAGCCACATCCTGCCCATTTCCCAGCTGGGGATCATGCAGATGACCCGCCAGCGCCACACCGAAAGCGTCTCCTCCGGCCTGTACTCCGGCTGCCCCTACTGCACCGGGCGCGGCATCGTCAAATCATCCCGCACCATGAGCGTGGAAATCCAGCGCCGCCTCGTCAGTGTGCTGCGCCGCCTGCGCGCGCGCGAAGGCAAAGCTGCCGACCCCCACCTGCTGCGCGTCTACTGCCATCCTCACGCCCTTGAACGCCTGCGCTTGGAGGACGAGCAAATCCTTGTCGAAATGGAAGAACTTTACAACGTCCGCCTCGCCTTCCGGGCCGACCCCGCCTACCACGTGGAAAACTTCAAAATCCTCGACGCCCTCACCGGCCAGGAACTGCGGTAGATATCCGGATGGCGCTTCGGCGCGCGCCCGGCAGCGTCTCAATCTAAAGCGCTTCGTAAACCGGCCGGACGATTTGGCCGGACTCGGCGGAGGCGATGATGGCCTCGTAAACCACCATGGATTTATAACTTTCGAAGATGTTCGAACGGGTGGTCCGCTTTTCCTGAATGGCTTGGACGAAGTCCCGGATTTCGGCGAAGTGGCCGGTGTCGTTGCCGCTGTCCCCCGCGCTGATGTAGGTGGGCGGCTCGCGCCATTCCGTCCCGGCCCAGCCTTTGCCGATTTTCCAGGAATTGGAATTATGGATGGACATGGAATCGCCGGTGAGGGTGCTGATCTCCAGTTCCTCCTTGGGGATGCCGCCATAGCCCCGGCTCAAGTGCATCGCGCCGACGGCCCCGGAAGCGAACCGCAGACTCACGGCGTAGGCCATGTTGCCCTTCGCGAAACAGAACAACTCGCTGATTTCTCCTCCCAGAAATCCGATTAAATCAATGGCGTGGATGCAGAAGTCGAAGAGGAAAGCGTGCTTGTCCGCCACGTCGTAGCCGCCGAAACCGCAATCCACCGAAATCGAGAGCAGATCCGCTTCGTGTTCCTCGATGAACTGCTTCGCCCGCTGGTTGCATTCGGCATAGCGTTTTTTGAAAGCCGTCGAACACAAAAGGCCGGTTTCCTTGGAGACGCGGGCCACCTTCAAAGCCTCGGCGGCGGTGGCCGAAGGCGGCTTTTCCGTGTAAACGGGAAAGCCCAGCTTCATCACCTCCGGGGCCAGCGTCTGGTGCCCTTCGGGTCCGGTGCAGATGATGACGCCGTCCGGCTTTTCCTTCTCCAGCATTTCCCTGAAATCCGTATAAACCGCGCCGCCGTAGCGCCGGGCGTTGGTCTCCGCCTTTTCGCGGTCGAGGTCGCACACGCCAACCAGTTGCGCTTCGGCCTTGCCGATGTAAGGATAGATCGCCCGCGAGGACAAATTCCCCGCCCCAATCGCGCAGATTCTCGGATCTCTCATCGTTTATAATCCCGCGCGCCGCGATGCCGCGCCATTGGCATTCATGGCATTTAACAACCGCGGCTCATGTCAAGGTTTTCTGTGTGAAAAGGTATGGCTCGAAAAAGTTCGCGGAAGCCTGTTTCTTTTATTCAGTGGACGCGCTGCGGCGGCCATCGAGGGCGGCATTCAAGGCGTGCCAGGCCAAGGTGGCGCACTTGACGCGCACCGGAAACAGCCTCACCCCGGCCAAGGCGGCGATTTCCCCTGACTCTTCGAAATCAGCGGCTTGCTCCCGGCCCGTGAGCATTTCAATGGCCCGGCTGAACTCCCGGCGGGCTTCCGGGACAGTCCGCCCTTTGATGAGCGAAGTCATCAGAGAAGCGGAAGCTCTGGAAATGGCGCAACCCTCCCCCTGGAAACTCGCATCCGTGATTTTATCTCCCTCCACACGCAGGAACACGGATAATTCATCGCCGCAGAGAGGGTTGTGCCCATCGGCGGCATGAGAGGAGTTGCGCATCGGCCGGTAATTGCGCGGGTGTTTGTTGTGGTCCAGGATGATGGCCTGGTAAAGCTCCTGCAGTTCTTCATTCATGGGCTGAAAAAGCGCTTCATCCGGCGCAAAGCCGCCGCCAGGCGGTCAATTTCCTCACGGGTATTATAAAAACTGAACGAAGCCCGGGCCGTGGCCGGCACTCCGAGGCGCCGCATCAAGGGCTGGGCGCAATGGTGCCCCGCCCGGATGGCGATCCCCTCGGCATCGAGAAAGGTGCCCGCGTCGTGGGGATGGACGCCTTCCACGGCAAAGGACAAAACCGAAGTCTTCTCCGGAGCCGTTCCAAGAACGCGCGCCCCCTTGATATCCGCGACGGCCTGATGGGCGTATTCAAGCAAATCTTTCTCGCGCCGGGCAATGTTGTCCAAGCCCAGGTTTTCCACATATTCCAGGGCGGCGGCCAAACCGATGGCGCCGCCGATATGGGGTGTGCCGGCCTCGAATTTTTCCGGAATGGTCTTGTAAGCGGTTCTTTCGAAACTGACGGAACGGATCATGCCGCCGCCGCCTTGGTAAGGCGGCATTGCCTCCAGCCATTTTTGCTTGCCGTAGAGAATCCCGATTCCCGTGGGACCGTAAACTTTATGGCCGGAAAACACATAAAAGTCGCAATCCATATCCTGAACGTCAACCGGCAGATGCGGCGCGGCCTGCGCTCCGTCCACCAGCACGGGAACGCCTCTATCACGCGCCGTCCGCGCCATGGTCTTGACCGGATTGACAGTGCCGATGGCGTTGGAGACATGTGTGACGGCGGCCAGACAGGTGTTCCCGTCGATGAGCGCTTCAAATGCTTCAAGGTCCAGGACGCCGCGGTCATCCATTGGCGTAACGCGCAGTTCCATGCCCGCCGCTTCTCCGGCCAGCTGCCAGGGAACGATGTTGGAGTGGTGCTCCAGAATCGTAAGGACGAGGTTGCCGCCCGGTTTAAAATGCTTCCGCCCGAATGAGGCCGCCACGAGATTGATGCCCTCGGTGGCGCCCCGCACAAATATGACTTCCGCCGGTTTCTCCGCGTTAATGAATTTCGCCGCGCGCGCGCGCGCTCTGTCATAGGCGTCCGTGGCCCGCTGGCTCAAGGCGTGGACGCCGCGGTGGATGTTGGCGTTTTCTTCCAGGTAATAGCGCCGCAAAACCTCGGCCACCCGCAGCGGCTTCTGCGTCGTGGCGGCGTTATCCAAATACGCCAGCGGATGGCCCCCGACATGCGATTGCAGGATGGGGAAATCTTCCCGGATGCGGTCCGTTATGGCTTCCGCGTCAGCGGGCCCGCCGGGGCTGTTGGATGCGTTTGCGCTCAAAAAAAATCTCTCCTCTTCCACGGCCGCCCCGCGGCATGAGCGGCTGACGGCGGCCGTTACAGCTCGGGCGCGGCGAAGACGGCATCCATGATGCTGGCATTGACGCGGGCTTCCTCCACCACGGTTTTAGAGTAGAACCCGCCCTTGAAATGATCCTCCGTTTGGTGGGGGACCTTTAAATTTTCCACTGGGCGGTAATCGCTGTAAAATGTCTCAAAGGCGCCCCATTGCCCGTTTATGAATTCGCGGGTGTCCCGTTTTGCCAATAGAAAAGTCTCCCCGTCAATGTAATAGGTGATCTTTTCCTGGCCGGGAACTTGAGCCAGGATAACATAACAAGGGCGCCCCGCGGCTTCCGCCTTGTCAAGCAGCTCGAGTCCGGCGCCTTTTTGCTCATAATCGAACAAGAAGGTGGTAATGGAGGCGTCCCTGATGAATCCCGCCGCCGTTTCATCTTCCACATAGCTCATTTCTTCATCGCCGGAATCGGAAACGGCCCGCTGCCAGATGGTCTGACCGTCATATCCGGTAATTAACCTGCCATGAGGATATTCCAGCGTGATCCGGACTTTGCCGGGGCTTTTTTTGAACAGGGCGAATGGGAAAGAGTTGTCTTTGAAGTGAATCTGCCCGTAAGCCATCAGAGTCTTAATCCCGCGCAGGACGTCTTCCCCGCCCCAGGCCTCGTAGTGTTTTTGCAGGATTTTTTCCAGATCCAAATCGGGAAGCTCCTCGATGGAAACCTCTCCAGCCGCCGCCTCCCGCCGCCCTTCGCAAGACATACAGAAGAAGAGGCAAATTGATATTCCGGCAAGCAAGAGCGCGCGAAGCGCGGCATTGCGCGCGGTTTTGGCGTTGCGCCGCCCGGATGGCGGAGAGTGCGGGTCTGAATGGCTCATTCTCTTGTTGGAAGCCGCTAATAAAAGCGCAGCCGGTCCTTTTGTCAAATCCCATTCGCCTTTCTTCCGGCAGGTCAGCGGGACTGCAGCCGCACTTTTTCAAGCCCCAGCCCGCGGCACTGGTCCACGACCCGGGTGACGTGTTTCAATGCGCTGTTTTCATCCGCCATTAACAGCACCGGCAGGTTCCGGTTGACGGCGGCGGCCGCCGCGAGGGCGGCGAGCATCTCTTGCTCCGTCATTTGCTTTCCATTGTAGAACAGTTTCCCCCCGGCCGTCACCACGATTTCAATTTGTCCGGTCTTTTTGTTGATTCCGGCAGTCTCGATTTTCGGAAAAACGATATTGAGCACCTTCAGGTTGCGGAACTGCATCGAGACCAGGAAAAAGAATATCAACACGATGAGCACGTCCACCAAAGGCACGATGTTGATTTCGCGCCGTCGGCGGGGCCGTTCCAGGATGGCGTTCATGGGCGGCGGCGAGCTAAATTGACGAGTTGTTCCACTCCGACGTTCAATTGGGCGGCCAGAATGTCCACCCGCCGGTGGAGAAAAATGCTCCCGGCCAAAGCCGGGATGGCAATGGCCAGCCCCAGCATTGTCGTGGACAAGGCCAAGGCGATTCCCTCGACGAATGCCGCCGGATCCGGCATCCCCGTATCGGGGGAAATTTTGGCGAAGACTTTGATTAAACCCGTGACCGTCCCCAGCAAACCTAATAAAGGCGAGGCGCTGACAACAATTTCCAGCAGAAAAAGCCCCCGTTCGAGGCGGATGATCTGCCACCGGGCATAGGCTTTCAATTGTTCAGGGTCCGGCTTGTGTTCAAAGTAGAATTGCAGGATTCTTCCGGCGGCGGAATCCGCGGAGCCTTCGGCGGGCAGCTCGCCCCGGACAAACGCTTCCCGCATCCGCCGGGGAATCACCTTGGCGGCGCGCAAGGCCAACAGGCGCTCGAAAAAAATAAATATTCCCGTGACCGAGCACAGCCCTAAAGGCCAGATAAAAACACCCGCGCCCTCCAAGATGTTCATGCCGGCTTCACGCAAGGCAGTTTGGATGCCTTTTTCTCTGCTTTTTCCGCTCCTTTAAGCAAATCTTCCAGCGGATCCCAGGCGCCCCGGATAAGGGATTTGCGGGCCGCATCAGGCATCGCGAATGGAACGCTCTTTTCTCCGTAAGCCAGGCGCATTTGCCGCAGGTCCATGGAAACAGGCGTTCGCGGGTCCGCCCCGACGGCTTGCCGGACTTTTTCCAAGTCAGCGGGCGCGAGCGACACGCAGGGGACTCCAAGCTGGGTGGCGTTTCCGAAAAAAATCTCCGCGAAACTCTCCGCCGCCACCGCCCGGAAACCGGCCCGGTGAAGCGCCTGGGGAGCGTGCTCGCGCGAGCTGCCGCACCCGAAGTTGCGCCCGGAGATGAGGATGACGGCCCCTTCATAACGGGGATCGTTCAGCGGATGCTCTTTCAGTCTCCCGTCCTCGTCTTTCCGCGCATCGTAAAAAAAATATTCTCCAAGCCCGCCGAATGTCACGCATTTCATGAAGCGGGCCGGGATGATCTGATCCGTGTCAATGTCGTCACCCGGGACGCACACGGCCCTGCCCGTCACTTTTATGATTTTGTCCAGCATATATTTTGAGGTTGAAGGGTTCCCGTGTCAGCTGCCGAAAACCTCCCGGGCATCGGCCACTTCGCCTTTAATGGCGGCCGCGGCGGCCATCAGCGGGCTCATCAGCACGGTGCGCCCCCGGGGGCTGCCCTGGCGGCCCTTGAAATTGCGGTTGCTGGTGCTGGCGCAGAGCTGGTCCCCCGACAGTTTGTCCGGGTTCATCGCCAGACACATCGAGCAGCCCGCCGCCCGCCACTCGAACCCCGCGTCTTTGAAAATTTTATCCAACCCCATCTCTTCCGCCAGGCGGGCCACGATTTGCGACCCGGGCACGACCAGCGCCTTGACGCCCTTTTTCACTTTGCGCCCGGGCAGATGCCGGGCCGCTTCCTGCAGGTCGGACAGCCGCCCGTTGGTGCACGAGCCGATGTTTGCGAGCACAGCCTCTTCACCGGCGCGAGATCGGAAGAGCACACGTCTGAACTCCA
>CAZYUX010000073.1:0-11118 GCA_964650745.1 uncultured Puniceicoccaceae bacterium | reverse complement strand
CTTGAAGCGGAACCGGGCGACCCGGGCAGCCCCTGGGCCATCGGTTCGGAGGACGGGGGGCACAAGGCTGTCCACCCGCGGCTGGGCACCCTCGGTGATTTCAGGGGATTTGTCGAAGAAGCCGGTCGGCATGGTTTGGAAACGGCGCTCGACATCGCTTTCCAGTGCTCGCCGGACCATCCTTACGTCAAGGACCACCCCGAATGGTTCAAATGGCGGCCCGACGGGACGGTGCAGTTTGCCGAGAATCCCCCGAAGAAATACGAGGACATTCTGCCTTTCGACTTTGAGACGGAGGACTGGCGGGCGCTGTGGCTGGAGCTTTACAGCATCTTCGAGTTCTGGATTGGGCAAGGGGTGAAAATTTTCCGGGTGGACAATCCTCACACCAAGCCGTTCGAGTTCTGGCGGTGGCTCATTGGAAAATTGAAGGAGGCGCATCCCGCGGTCATCCTGCTGGCGGAGGCCTTCACGCGGCCCAACCGGAAATACCGGCTGGCCAAGTGCGGTTTCACCCAGGGCTACACCTACTTCACCTGGCGCAACAACAAGCGGGAGATGGAGGAGTACCTGGAGGAGCTGGCGCATACTGGCGCGGCGGATTATTTTTGGCCCAACTTTTTCCCCAACACTCCCGACATCCTGCACGAAGAGTTGCAAACGGGCGGGCGCCCGGCCTTTATCGCCCGTTACGTTCTCGCCGCCACGCTTTCCTCGAACACCGGCATTTACGGTCCGGCTTTCGAGTTGTGTGAGAACGAGCCATTCCCCGGCAAGGAGGAATACAACCGCAACGAAAAATACGAAATCAAAGCGTGGGATTGGGACCGGCCCGGCAACATCAAGGACATCATCGCCAGGGTCAACCGTTTGCGGCGGGAAAACCCGGCCCTGCAAAGGACGTTTAACCTGGAATTTCTTGAAACCGACAACCCGCGGCTGATCGCTTACATGAAAAGGACGCCGGACCTGTCCAACGTCCTGCTGGTCGTGGTTAATTTCGATTTCCAATACACTCAGTCGGGCTGGCTGACGCTGCCCCTGAAAGAGCTGGGCCTGCCGCTTGACCGGCCCTATCAGTTGACGGATTTGCTGCCGGAGCCGGCGGACGGCGCCCAGACCGCCTACACCCGGCAAGGTTCCGCCGTCTTTATCCAGCTCGTCCCCCAGCAGCTGCCCGCACATATTTTCAAAATCCGCTGATGCCGCCGCAAAAAGCCATGAGCCAAAACCAACAACAGGAATTCGAGGTCATCGTCATCGGCGGGGGCACGGCGGGCGTCATCGCCGCCGTTCAGGCCGGCCGGGCCGGGGCGAAGGCGCTTCTGGTGGAAAAGAACGGGATGCTGGGCGGGACCGTGACTGTCGGCGCGGTCAATTTTCCCGGTTGTTTCCATACCTTGCAAGGGGAACAGGTCATCGCGGGCATCGGCTGGGAATTGGCTAAGGAATGCGTGGCGGTGGCGGGTGACAAGATGCCGGAATTCAAGCCGGCGGCGCGGTGCGGCCAGCAGCAATTCGGCGTCAACCGCGCTTTTTACGCCGCGTTGTGTGACCGCTATGTCCGGGAAAGCGGCGCGGATCTGCTGCTGCACGCCATGCCCGCCACCATTGAAAAGCGGGACTCCGGGTGGCGCGTCACCTTGTGCGAGCGCGCCGGCCTGCGGGACGTGTGCGCAAAGGTTTTGATTGACTGCACGGGGGACGCGCTGGCCGCCGAAATGGCGGGCTGCGGGTTGATTCAACCGGAAGTCACCCAGCCCGCCACCCTTGTCGGGCGCGTGTCCGGCTACGATCCGAAAAGCCTGGATATGGAAAGCATCAACGAGGCATTTAAAAAGGAGGTGAAGGGGGGCCGTTTACGGGCCAGCGACGCCAATTGGAAACTCGACCCGGCCGTGGACCATTGGATTAGGTGTTACGGCGGCAACTCCGGGCACATTCCGCACGGGGAAGCGCGCACAAGCGCCGGGCGCACCCGGCTCGAAGTTGACGCCCGCGCCTCTTTCCTGCGCTTGTTCGAGTTTCTTAAAAAGCAGCCCGGCCTGGAGAACCTGCGGGCGGACTTCCTCGCCGCCGAATGCGGCGTGCGCGAAACCGCCGTCATCAAGGGCCGCGAAACCGTCACCTTGAAGGATTATTTTGAGGGCCGGCAGTGGGAGGACGCCGTTTGCTATTCCTATTACGCCATAGACCTGCATCAGTTGGAGGGCAACGACTACCGGCTGTTGCCGGAGGGGGTGATTCCGAGCGTTCCGCGCGGGGCGCTGCTGCCCCAGGGTGTCAACAACCTGATCGTGGCTGGGCGCTGTCTTTCGAGTGACCGGCTGGCCAACTCGGCCCTGCGCATCGAGGCCACCTGCATGGCCACCGGCCAGGCCGCCGGCGCCATGGCCGCCCTCGCCGCCCGGAAAAACGCGGCGGATGCCGGGGGAGTGCCGATGGAAGCCATCCGCCGGCTGCTGGAGGATCACGGCGCCATTGTCCCGGAACCGGCTGTTCCATAACCCGCGCAATTGAAAAACCCCCGCACTCCCTATTCTTCCTGTCAGCAAAAAAAGCTTGCTCACCGGAGCAGTTGGCGGGAAATGTTTTAAAATCTAAAAAGGAGGAAACCATGCGCTCAAAGTCCCGTCGAGTCTTAACCGTTTGCATTTTCTTTTTCGCGGCATTCGTTTTGGCGAACGCTGCCAACGCCGCCCTCTGGTCCGGTTGTGACGGCGACGAATTCGGCGACAAAAAGTCCGGCTGGTTCGGCTGGTTCTGGAGCGATGGCTATGGCGGGGGCTGGCTCTGCCACTACGAGCACGAATGGCTCTGCGCCTTCGGCAACGATGACGCCAGCATCTGGTTCTGGCACCCCGCGATGGGCTGGCTATGGACCCGCGACACCGTTTACCCCTTCCTGTGGAGCGGCACCGGAAAAGCCTGGCTCTGGTATTACAAGGGCACCGGCGGCTGGTTCCTCAACTTCAAAACCGGCGAGGTTCAGTGGCGGGGGAATTATCCATCAGCAGTTCCGGAAAGCTTCGCTCTCATCCCCGCCGGGGAGTTCCAGATGGGAGATAATTTCAATGAAGGTTGGGACGACGAGCTGCCGGTGCACACGGTCTATGTCAGCGCGTTCTATATGGGCGTGACGGAGGTTACTTACGGCCAGTGGAAGGAGGTGTATAACTGGGCGGCATCGAATGGTTACAGCTTCTATAACGCAGGCTCCGGCGAGGCGGACAATCATCCCGTGCATACGGTAAACTGGTATGACGCCGTCAAATGGTGCAACGCCAAAAGCGAGATGGAAGGATTGACGCCCTGCTATTACACCGACAGCTGGCTGGCAACCGTCTACCGCACCGGTCAGATTGATATAGCCAACGATTGCGTAATATGGGACACCACCGGCTACCGGCTGCCGACGGAAGCGGAGTGGGAAAAAGCGGCGCGGGGCGGGTTGGAGGCGCAACGCTTTCCCTTGGGCGACACCATCAGTCATGCGGAAGCGAATTATGATGCAGATTATAACAGCAGTTATGACTTGAGCTATCCTGCGGGCT
Organism: uncultured Puniceicoccaceae bacterium; assembly: GCA_964650745.1. Classification (GTDB taxonomy): domain Bacteria; phylum Verrucomicrobiota; class Verrucomicrobiia; order Opitutales; family CAZYUX01; genus CAZYUX01. Next base: position 7,564 of record CAZYUX010000073.1, on the reverse strand, counting down.
ATCATCCGGATTATGACGATGGGGGCAAACCATACACCAGTCCTGCCGGCTCATTTGCGGCCAACGGATACGGGCTTTACGACATGGCGGGGAACGTATGGGAGTGGTGCTGGGATTTGCATGGCAGTAGCTACTATGGCAGTTCACCGGGAACTGACCCAACAGGTCCGGGTCCTGCAACCGGCTCGAACCGCGTGGGCCGGGGCGGGGGTTGGAATTCCTACGCCAGGAATTGCCGGTCGGCCTACCGCAGCAACAGCGCCCCGTTGGGCCGGGGCGACGATCTCGGGTTTCGTCTTTCCCGCAGGTCAGATTGAGCTAAAGAAAGGCGGCTGGAAGGAGAAAATCCGCGGATGACACAGATGAACGCGGATTATACAAAGAAAAAGGAATCCATGCTTATACCTGAATCCGCGCGAATCGGCGGAATCGGCAGATGATAATAACTCGGAACAGGAGAGCGAGCGAGGCAAAGAGTGCTGAATCCGGCGCCGGAAGGGGATACGCATCAAAGAATCCGGATATGTTGATATTTGTGTTGATTTTAGTTTGCCGGGTCCGTTAAAAAGGCGGGCATGGCAAAATCATTCATCTTTTCTTCCGAATCGGTGGGCGAAGGGCATCCCGACAAAGTCGCGGATTTCATTTCCGACAGTGTGCTGGACGCCTGCCTCGAGCAGGACCCGAAGAGCCGGGTGGCCTGCGAGTGCCTGGTCAAGAGCAACTGCGTTTTTCTTGCCGGGGAAATCACCACCGCCGCAAAGGTCAATTACGAGCAGGTGGTGCGCCAGGCCGTGCGCGACACCGGCTATTTTCATGAGGACGATGTTTTCCATGCTGACCGGATATTTGTCCACAACTGTCTGACGCGGCAGTCGCCGGACATTGCGCAGGGGGTTGACGCGCGGGGCGCGGACGGCAAGGGGACGGAAGAGCAGGGGGCGGGCGACCAGGGGATCATGTTTGGCTACGCCTGCAAAGAGACTCCGGAGCTGATGCCGGCGCCCATCATGTTCGCCCACCGCCTGTTGCGCGAGATGGCCCGGCTGCGCAAAGCGAATGAAGTTCCCTGGATCCGGCCCGACTGCAAATCCCAGGTGGCCGTGGCATACGAGGATGGCAAGGTTCAGCGCATCACGAATATTGTCGTCTCCACCCAGCACGCCGCTGCCGTGACGCAGAAGGCGATCGCGGATTATCTGATTCCGAATGTCATCCAAAAAGTGCTGCCCGCCGAACTGCTTGGAAAGGAAACCGAATACCTGGTCAATCCGACGGGACGTTTTGTTGTCGGCGGGCCGCAGGGGGACGCTGGATTGACGGGGCGGAAGATCATCGTGGACACCTACGGGGGGTGGGCGCACCATGGGGGTGGCGCTTTTTCCGGCAAGGATCCCTCGAAGGTGGACCGCTCGGCCACCTACATGTGCCGCTGGGTGGCCAAGAACATCGTCGCCGCCGGACTGGCGGACGAGGCGGAGCTGCAAGTGGCTTACGCCATCGGCCACCCGCATCCCACCAGTGTCAGTGTTGAGACGTTTGGGACGGGCAAGTTTCCGGAGGCGGAGATTATCGCGGCGGTGGAGAAGGTCTTCAGCTTCAAGCCGGCCGACATTGTGAGCCAGCTCGGTCTGCTGCGCCCGATTTACCGGCAGACCACCCATTACGGGCACTTTGCCAAAGATGAGCTGCCGTGGGAGAAGACGGACAAGACGGAGGCGTTGAAGAGAAGCATGGAGGTTTAATGCGGCGAAATCCGGAAGGAAGGCGTGAGATATCCGAAACCTGAAACCAGAAACCTGAAAAATTTTTTTTTATGAGTGTTGAAACGGAAACGAGTTTAGATTACAAAGTGCGCGATGTCGGCCAGGCGGATTTTGGCCGTTTGGAGATTGAGAAGGCCCAGCACGAGATGCCGGGGCTGATGGCGACGCGCGAGAAATACGCCGGGGAGCGGCCGCTGGCCGGCGTGCGCGTCAGCGGTTCTTTGCACATGACGACGGAAACCGCCGTGTTGATCGAAACCTTGAAGGCGCTGGGGGCGGACGTGCGCTGGTGCAGCTGCAATATCTTTTCGACCCAGGACCACGCGGCCGCCGCCATCGCCGCTGGAGGCACGCCTGTCTTCGCCTGGAAGGGCGAGTCCCTTGAAGACTACTGGTGGTGCGCCCAGCGGGCCTTGACCTGGCCCGACGGCAAAGGCCCCAACCTGGTGATTGACGACGGGGGCGACGCCACGCTGATGATCCACCAGGGTTACTATATCGAAGAGGGTGAGGACTGGGCTGAAGTTCCTTCCAAAAACAAAGATGAAGCCGCGCTCAAAGAGCGCCTGAAAATTATCCACAAAGAAGATCCGCTTCGCTGGCACAATGTGGTCAAGGAATGGAAGGGTTTGTCGGAGGAAACCACCACCGGCGTCAAGCGGCTTTACCAGATGCAGGAAAAAGGCCGGCTCCTCGTTCCCGCCGTCAATGTCAACGACTCGGTGACGAAATCCAAGTTTGACAACCTTTACGGGTGCCGGGAGTCGCTGGTGGACGGCATCAAGCGGGCCACGGACGTGATGATATCCGGCAAGGTGGCGGTGGTCTGCGGCTACGGCGACGTGGGGAAGGGGTGCGCTCAATCGCTGCGGGGCCAGGGCGCGCAAGTCATTGTTACGGAGATAGATCCCATTTGCGCATTGCAGGCTTCGATGGAGGGGTACCGCGTTCTCACGGTTGAAGACACGCTGGGCTGGGCCAACATTTACGTGACGGCCACGGGCAACCGCGATGTCATCACCATTGAACACATGGCGAAGATGCGGGACCAGGCCATTGTCTGCAACATCGGGCACTTCGATCACGAGATCATGGTCGGCGAGCTGGATGAGTATCCCGGCGTCGAGAAGGTTAACCTCAAGCCGATGGTGGACCGCTACACGTTTGCCGACGGGCGGCAGATTTACGTTCTGGCGGAAGGGCGGCTGGTCAACCTCGGCTGCGCCACCGGGCATCCGTCTTTCGTCATGTCCAACTCATTCACCAATCAGATTTTGGCCCAGATTGATTTGTGGAAAAACGTCGAGAGATACAGCCCCGGCGTTTATCTGCTGCCGAAAAAGCTGGACGAGGAAGTGGCCCGGCTTCACCTGGAGAAAATCGGCGTCAAACTTACCAGATTAAATCCCGAGCAATCTGAGTATATCGGTGTGCCGGTGGATGGCCCCTTCAAGTCCGAGCACTACCGGTATTGACACCGTGTTATTAAGAGGGCCGGGAAAGCCGCCCCCGGCAGGCGCGGGAAATTTTTTTCGTTAATTTCTTGACGGTTGAGGTTTTTGGGGTTTGTTAAATCCGTTTTTAAAACGGAAGTATTGCATGGCGCGCTTTTTACAGTCGGAGAAGCTGGACGATTTCCTGCGGGCGGTAATTGGGAAGCGGGAAGTCTTCGCGCATGATGAGGAGGACGGGCAATACCACCTGGCCTGCAGCGAGGAGTGGGATCCGGAGCGGCATGTTCTTGGCGATTACCGGCCCGTGGAGCCGCTGAAGGCGCTGGTGTTCCGGCCCCGCGAGTATATGGGGAGGCTGGCCAAAGCGGCGGCCGCGGACTTGCCGGAGCGGGTCGTGATTGGGGTGAAGAATTGCGATTTGTCCTCGCTCAAGATCCACGACTGGGTGTTTTTGAAGAATTCCCCGGCGGATCCGTTTTACAAAGAGGCGCGCGAGAAGACGCTCATCGTGTCCTGTGATTGCGCGGACTGTCTTGATGTCTGCTTTTGCCCGGCGGTAAACGAGCAGCCTTACGCGAAGGAGGGCTACGACATTAACCTTTCTCCGGTTGAGAGCGGCTATGTGGTGGAAACAGGCAGTGAAAAGGGTGAGGAGGCGCTGAAAGCCGCCGGGAGCCTGCTTGCGGATGCGGGAGCGGATGTCATTGCCGCGCGAGACAAGCGCCGGGAAGAGATGACGAAAAAAGTGGCGGCGCAGGCGGAAAAGAAGGGCCTGAAGGCGGGCCAGGACTACCGGAAGGCTGTTCAGTCCGCCATGGGCAGCGAGATGTGGAAGAAGTTCGCGGACGATTGTGTGGAGTGCGGGGCCTGCAATTTCAGTTGCTGCACCTGCCACTGTTTTCTGCTGGTGGACGGTTTGACCGCGGACAAGCAGGGCGAGCGCCACAAGCAGTGGGATTCGTGCCTTTACAAGAACTTCGCCCGGGTGGCGGGCGGGGAGAATCCCCGGCAGCGCCGGGCCGAGAGGCTTTACAACCGTTTCGACAAAAAATTCAACTATTTCCCAACCGTCATGGAGGGTTTTTATGCCTGCGACGGCTGCGGGCGCTGCACTGAGGCGTGCACCGGGGAGATTGACATCCGTGAAGTTTTAAAGACCGCCATTGATGAATCCAAGTAATCCATACCTGCCGGTTCGGGCCGCGGTGGAGAAGGTGGAGCGGGAAACGCCCAACATAAAAACTTTCCACTTGAAGCCGGACGTTCCCGTGCCTTTCCAGGCCGGGCAGTTTGTGGAGCTGACCATCCCCGGCGCGGGCGAGGCGCCGTTCACGCCTTCGTCCTCTCCCGCCGTTCAGGACAAAATGGAAATCACCATCATGGAGGTGGGGCGGGTGACGAAGCGGATCCACGCGCTTGAGCCGGGGGCGGAAGTGGGTGTGCGGGGCCCCCTTGGCACGCCTTATCCGCTGGAGCAATTCCGCGGGAAGGAAGTGCTTGTGGTGGGCGGCGGCTGCGGCCTGGCGCCGCTGCGCGCGCTGCTTTTCGCGCTGTTCCTGGAGATGAAGAGCTTTAAGAAAATCATTTTCCGCTACGGGGCGCGGACGCCTGGCGACATTCTTTACCGCAAGGCCATCGGGCAGGCGTGGGGCCAGAACGGCGGCTTGGAAGTCATGGGGACGGTGGACCAGGGGGATGCGACGTGGCAGGGGAATGTCGGTGTGGTCACCACGATATTGGAGCCGGACAAGCTGGCTTGCGACGCCAGGGAAGGCGTGGCCGTGGTTTGCGGTCCGCCCGTCATGATGAAGTTCGCCACGTTGAAGCTGCTGGAGCGCGGCTACACGCCGGACCGCATCTACCTTTCGATGGAGAAGAACATGAGCTGCGGTGTCGGGAAGTGCGGGCACTGCCGTCTGGGCCCCTTCTATTCCTGCAAGGAAGGCCCGGTTTTTCTTTACGAGAACATCAAGGATTTGCCGAAAATCTGGGATTGACTCTGAATTAAACCCGTCTGATATGCGCCAGCCGTGAGCAAGAAGTTAGTCATAGACCTGAACCAGTGCGACGAGTGCGAAAAGTGCGCCGTCAAGTGCGCCTATCATTACCAGCCGCAACCGGCGTCGGAGCATGGCATTCTGGCGTTGCGGGAGGAGGTGAATTTTTTGCTGGTCTGCCGGCGCTGCGAAAACCCCTGCTGCGCGGCGGCGTGCCGGTTCGAGGCGCTGGAGCGCCAGCCCGGCGGCTTCATGAAGCGCTACAACCTGCGGTGTGTCAGCTGCAAGTGCTGCGCCCACGCCTGTCCTTTCGGCACGATTTACCCTGATACGGTGCCTATTTATTCCGCCCGGTGCGACTACTGTCTGCCCTTGGCGGGGGGGGAGCCGGCCTGTGTGGCCAGCTGTGTCAAGAACGCCATCGAGCACCGCGAGGTGGAGGAGGGAGAGGATTTGATTATGCTGGGCGACCACCTGGCAGTGCGTTCCCGGCGTTTCAGCAAAAACGACCTGCCTCTCGAGGACGAAGAGAAAACGCTTTCATGTCTTACCTTGCCTACATAATCGAGCTGCTGGTGTTTCCGGGGCTGGTCTTCACGGCCGCCGCGGGGCTTGCGGCCACGTGGGTGGACCGCTTTGTCACCGCGCGGGTGCAGATGCGCGCGGGTCCGCCGTTCTTGCAGCCGTTTTATGACATTCGGAAGTATTTGATAAAAGAGACCATCGTTCCGCCCGGCGCCTCGAAGGGTTTTTTCCTGGCGATGCCCTTGACGGGTCTTGCTGCTGCTGCTGCTGCGGCCACCATGCTTGGCCACACGCTTTTCTTCGCGCCGGAGGAAGGTTTTCTGGGTGACATTATCGTGTTGTTGTATTTGCTCACGCTGCCGGCCGTGGCCGTGATATTGGGGGCGTTCGCCTCGAAAAACCCCATCGCTTCGATAGGCGGCAGCCGCGAGATGAAGCTGCTGATGGCTTACGAGCTGCCGTTTGTGCTGGCCGTTCTGGTCCCCGTTATCCAGACCGGCGGCATTCGGTTGAGTGAGATCCTTGGCGCGAGTTCGGCGGTTTGCCACCCGTCGGGCGTCATCGCCTTGCTGGTGGCGGTTTTGTGCATGCAGGCCAAGCTGACGCAGGTGCCTTTCGACCTGCCCGAGGCCGAAACGGAGCTGACCGGCGGTGTCTTCGTCGAATATTCCGGCCCGCCTTTCGCCATGTTCAAGCTGACCCGCGCCATGATGTTCTTTCTTATGCCGCTTTTCCTCGTGGCCGTCTTTTGGGGGGGGATGCGCGCGGACCCGGGGCTGTTCGTTTTATTATTGGGCATTTTGAAATGGCTGCTTTTGGTGGTGGTCATCATTTTAATCAAAAACACCGCGCCGCGGGTTCGCATTGACCAGGCCGTCAGGTTTTTCTGGGGTCCGATGACGCTTCTGGCGCTTGCGGCCGCGGGTCTCGCCTTAGTCGGCTGGTAAACCATGAGCTACGCCATCAACGCCTTGACCAAGTCGCTCAACGTCTTCCACCTTGGCGGAAGCGCGTGCAACAATTGCGACATTGAAATCCTCGACGCGCTGACCCCGCGTTACGACCTGGAGCGTTTCGGCATTGTTCTGGTGGGCAGTGTGCGCCAGGCGGACGTGCTTCTGCTTTCCGGCATCTTCAACCGGAAAACGCGCATCCGGGCCAAGCGCGTTTACGAGCAGGCTCCCAAGCCCATTGTCGTCGTGGCCATCGGCGGCTGCGCCTGCACCGGTTTGATGTTCAAGGATTCCTATAATTTCGAGCGGCCTATCTGCGAGGATATTCCGGTGGACGCTTTTGTTCCCGGTTGTCCCCCGAAACCGGAGGCCATGATCGCCGCCGTGGTCAAACTCGTCAGCAAACTGAAAGGAGCCGCCTGAAGTGAATGAAACCCGCGACAGTCTGTTAGCGGCGATCCGGGAAAAGCTGGGGGCGAAAATCCTGCGGTTCCAGGAGAAGAACGCGCGGCGCTGCTACGTGGAAGTGGCTCCGGCGGACATCCGGGAAGCTGCGGAGCTGCTGTTCAAGGAGCTGCGTTTCCGGTTTCAAATCGCTTCCGGAGTGGACACGCCGTCGGGCATTGAAATCCTTTACCATTTCGCTTGCGATAACCTGGGCTTTATCGTCACCATAAAAACCAAAGTTGACCGGAGCAGGCCGGAGATTGATTCGGTGGCCGGCATCTGTGTTGGGGCGGAATGGATCGAGCGCGAGATGTGGGAGCTTCTCGGGGTTCATTTTAAAAACCATCCGGACTTGAGGCATTTGCTGCTGAAAGACGACTGGCCCGAGGGGCAATACCCGTTGCGCCGCGATTACCAACCGC
>CAZYUX010000072.1:0-11407 GCA_964650745.1 uncultured Puniceicoccaceae bacterium | reverse complement strand
GGTGCTCATGGGCAACGACTTCTACGAAACCGCCGAAGACCAAGCCGAAACCCGCCGCGAGGGCCTGCCGGATTTGGGCCTGGGGCGCAACTGCAACATCGCCGATGCCATCATTGACAAAAACGCCCGTGTCGGCGACAACGTCCGCCTCTCTCCCGAAGGCAAACCGGACATGCAAGAAACAGACACTTACATGGTGCGCGACGGCATCCTCATCGTTCACAAAGGCGCCGTCATCCCTTCCGGAACCGTTATTTAGCGCGGCCTCCCTTCCCCGCCGGACACATGCGCAATTATTTTCAAATCCTCCATTCAAACCGCTAAACCTGAAATGAAAAAAATCCTCTTATGCACGGATGGCTCCGCCTACTCGGAAGTATGCTGCCGTTATGCCGCATGGCTGGCCAAACGCAGCAGCGCCGGCATCGCGGCATTCTACCTGACGGATGTCCGCCAGTTTGAAATCCCGTTCGTGGCCGACTTGAGCGGCAGCCTCGGCGTCCAGCCCTACCGTGACATGATCACCCAGCTGCAGCATGTGGAAAAACAAAAAGCCGCCGCCATCGAGGAAATCACCCGCAAAACCTTCCGCGACTGCGGCCTCGCGGAGAACTTCGGCTTCGAACACCGCACCGGTCTGCTCGTGGACCAGCTGGAGGAGCTGGAACAGGACGCCGACCTCGTCATGCTGGGCAAACGAGGCGAAAATGCCGAATTCGCCGCCGAGCACCTCGGCTCCACGATGGAGCGCGTCATCCGGGCCAGCGCAAAACCCTGCTTTGTCACTTCGCGCGCCTACCGCGAAATCAGAAAAATGGTCGTCGCCCATGACGGCGGCCCAAGCTGTCAAAAAGCCATGAGCTTTCTCGCCACTCACGCGGCCGACTTTCAGGACATCGCCCTTCACATCGTTTCCGTGGCGGAGGAAAAAGATGAACAAAAAACACGGGAAGACCAGATCGAACAAGCGGCATCCAAAGCCCGCGAGAGCGGTTACGAACCGGTGACCAAGGTTCTCGGCGGCGCCGTTGAGGACGCGATCGCAAAATACGTGGAAGAAAACGCCATGGACCTGCTGATGATGGGCGCCTACGGCCATAACCGCATCCGCTACCTCCTCATCGGCTCCACCACCACCGCCGTGATCCGCTCCTGCCACATCCCCGTGCTCTCCTTCCGCTAATCCCATAATACCGCATTATGCTTTGCGGTTTCACGGCTCAACCCGGATGAAAAAAAACGCATGATATTCAAACCGGCAACACCGCTTTCCCCGAATTTAAAAAAAACCGGTTTTAAACTGTGAATGCCACAGAACCGCAAAAGCAGAGGCAATAAAATCACATCAGACCGGAGCTTGCGGCAGCATGCGATGCCCCGCCCGCCAAGCGGAAAACTCCGGATGCTTCCTCCGTTCTTTATTCCGCAACCGCCGTTTTTAGCAGCATTTTTGTAATGGCGTCATTAGACACAAAAACCGAAAAAAAGGGGAAAAACACCCGCGCATGCGATATCGAGTCCGTTCCGCAAACCGGGAAAGAACTGCATTTGGCGGTGGGAATCTTCGACGGGGTTCATTTGGGACACCGGGCGGTGGCCGGCGCGGCGGTGCAATCGGCCCGGCGAGCCGGAGGCATTCCGGCGGTGTTAACGTTTCAGCCGCATCCCTCCCGGATCCTGACGCCGGAACAGCCCACCTTGCTGCTGATGCCGCCCGCGCTCAAAGCGCGGCTGCTGCGGGAAATGGGAATGGAGCTGATCATCAACCAGCCTTTTACAGAAAATTTCGCAGCCTTGCCGGCAGAGGAATTTGTTCCCCATCTGAAAAAACACCTCCTGAAACTGTCGGCGCTGTACGTGGGAGAGAATTACCACTTCGGCCGCGGGCGGCGGGGGGAAATCTCGATGCTCATCCGCCAAGCCGGGCGGCACGGGCTGGATGTCTACAGCGCCGAGCGCATCCGGCGCAACGGACTGCCCATCAACAGCTCGCGCATCCGGCAGGCTCTGGCGGCGGGGAATTTGGATGAAGCTAACGCGCTGTTGGGGCGCCATTATTTCAGCGAAGGCGCGGTGCTGCGGGGCAGCCAGCGGGGCCGCGGGATGGGGTTCCCCACATTGAACTTCAACTGGTTGCCGGAATCGCGCCCCCGCTACGGCGTCTACGCGGTCATGGTTGCTCCGGCGGAAAAAGAGAACCCGGAACGGGCGCCTGTTCCGGGCGCGGCCAGCTACGGCGTGCGGCCCACCGTGACGAATGACACCGAGCCGACTCTCGAGGTCCACTTGCTGGAGCCGGCGGAGTGGGCCGAAGGCGACATGCTCCGGGTCGAATGGCGGCATTTTATCCGGCCCGAGGAAAAGTTTTTATCCGTGGAGCATCTGAAAAAACAAATCGCCGAAGACGTGAAAAAAGCGCGGGCGGCGCTCTCCGTTTAACCCAGACAAGAAATGCCGGAAAGCAGGGAAATGAGCGAACCGCCGGCCGGCGGCACGCTGGCCCGGGTCGGCCGTTTCCGGCGGAAAAAAAAGGCCCATGAGTACGGATTGGCGCTGCTGGCCCGGGGCATTCCTTATTGGCTCTTCGAGGATGAGGGGCGGGTCTGTCTGCTGGTGGCGGCGGAACAAGCCGAATCAGCCCGCAAAGAAATGATGCTGTACCGGCGGGAGTCGAAAACCTGGCCGCCCCGGCCGTTTATGCCGGACTGGAAAAAAGATTCCTTCCTGCCCGCCGTCTTTTACGGCCTTATTCTGTCCAGTTTCTACACCGCCAGCCAATGGCAGCCTGAATTGCGCGAGCTTGGCATATTGTCCGCCCGGCGGTTGATCGAAGCCGGCGAATGGTGGCGTCCCATAACAGCCCTGACGCTCCACGCCAATGCGGGCCACCTGCTGGGCAACCTGTTCTTCGGATGCTATTTCGGCTATTTTTTAACCCGTTATCTGGGCGGCGGACTGGGGTGGTTTCTCGTCCTTTTGAGCGGGATGCTGGGCAACGCGGCAAACGCCTGGTTTTATTATCCGCACGACCATCGCTCCCTTGGCGCCTCAACAGCCGTGCTGGGCGCCGTGGGTCTGCTGACGGGTTTCCCTTGGGGCAAGGCCAGGGGGTTCCGCTCATTTTGGGAAGCCCGCAAAACGCTTATCCCGCCGCTGGCGGGCGGTCTCTTGTTGCTGGTCTTTCTGGGCGTCAGCCGCCCGCCAGTGGATGTTTTCGCCCATTTGTGGGGCTTCCTGGCCGGGCTTTTGACCGGCTTTATCACCGGAAAAATCAAACGGCTCGACGATTTAAGCCCGGCTTGGCAGGGGTTTTTAATGGCGGCGTCTCTTCTTCTCATCGCCGCCGCATGGCAAGCCTCCGTTCCGTAAAACGCCAACCGCGGCCGTGAAAACCCGGCGGTCAGGCCGCAAATGGCGGACTGGCGCGCAAGGCCCGGATGAATTCCGGCCCGGTGCCGCAGCAGCCGCCCGCAAAGGCGGCCCCGGCCTCGATCACGCCGGGAATGCGCGCGGCGAACTCTTCCGGCGTCATGGTGAAGACGGTTTTGCCTTCCACAACCTTGGGCAGTCCGGCGTTGGGCTTGATCCACAGCGGCATTTCCGCAGCTTCCCGAAACTGCCGGCAGACACGGATCAGCGGCGCGATGCCCTTGCCGCAGTTGGCGCCGATAATATCGGCTTGCGCTTCCACAAGGGCTTCCACTTGTTGCCGCGGGGAAACACCCATCATCGTGCGGTCCAGTTTTTCCCCGGAATCGTAAACCATGCAGCCCGCGACGGGCAACCCGGCTGACTTGCCGGCGCGGACAGCCAGCTTCAGCTCTTCGAGGTCCGCCATGGTTTCCACGGCGATCCCGTCGGCGCCGCCATCTTTGAGGGCCGCAGCCTGGACCATGAACGCTTCGGCCAGTTCGTCCGGCGCCACTTCCCCCGTCATGAGCATCTTGCCGCTAGGGCCGATCGAGCCGAAAACCAGGGCCTTGTCCCCCGCCGCCTCTTTCGAAAGTTCCGCGCCGCGACGGTTGATCTCCGCCGTTTGTTCCGCCCGGCCGCCGCTGGCCAAGATGAAACGGTTGGCGCCGAAGGTGTTGGTGAGGATGACGCGGCTGCCCGCCTCGACGTAGGCCCGCGCCACCTCCATGACGGTTTCCGGGCGGTCCAGATTCCAAGGCTCCGGCGCCTGTCCGCCGGGCAGACCGCGCTTCTGAAACTCGGTGCCCCAAGCGCCATCAAGCGCTACGGGTTTTTCCTGCAAGAGCTGGCTGACTATCGGATGCATGAAGATGGGTTCAGGCTTTATCGTAAATCCCCCCATGTCAATGAGAACCTTTCACTGGCGCGGAACAGCCAAGGCTTGTGTTTTCGCGAACGGAAATTCTTAATGATTACCGCCGGACAGCTTCCGGCAAAATTATATTATTTTAACACCAGCATGAAGAATAACCGAATACGGGTTGTGCAAATCGGTCTGGGGCCCCTGGGCCGGCAGATTGCCCGGCATATAGCTGAAAAAAAGGGGATCGTCACGGCTGACGCGGCGGATATCGCTCCAGAACTAACCGGCAAGGATTTGGGCGAACTGGCCGGACTCGGGGCCAACGGCGTGACGGTTTGCCCGAACACCGCGGAGATGATGCGGCGGACACAAGCGGATGCCGCAGTGCTGACTACTGTTTCCAGTCTGGAAGCCGCCGCGCCTCATATCGAGGAAATCCTCTCCTTCGGGCTGCCAGTTGTATCCACCTGCGAAGAGCTTTCTTATCCGTGGAAAACCCGGCCGGATTTGGCCCGCCGGATTGATGAAACAGCAAAACGACACGGCGCGGCAGTCTTGGGCACGGGCGTCAATCCCGGTTTTCTGATGGATGCGCTGGCTGTTTTTCTCAGCGCGGTTTGTCTCCGTGTGGACGCAATAAAAGTTTCCCGCATCCAGGACGCCGCGCAACGCCGTGTTCCTTTTCAGGAGAAGATCGGCGCGGGCTTGACCAAAGAGGAATTTGAAAAAAAGGCGGAAGCGAAAATCATCCGCCACGTCGGCCTGACGGAATCGCTCTGGATGATCGCCAGCCGCATGGGCTGGGAACTGGATAAAACCGATGATACCGTGACTCCCGTTATCGCGGAAAAAGAAATCCATGGCGCCGCGAAGCCCATCCCCGCCGGTTGCGTGGCGGGTGTCGAACAAACGGGCCGCGGATTTATTGGCGGCGAGGAAAAAATCACCCTCTTGTTCCGCGCCGCCATAGGCCAGCCGAACCCTTGCGACAAGGTGGAGTTGCAAGGTGAACCACCCCTAACCTTCACCATTCCAGGCGGCGTGCACGGCGACAAGGCGACCTGCGCCATCACCATCAACGCCATTCCGCAAATAATGCAAGCCCGGCCCGGCCTGCGCGCCATGGCCGACATGCCTCCGCTGGGGTGCTTCAATGTCAAGTAAGCCCGGATGAACTCTTTTGCGGCATGGCTTTTCCAATTATCATCTGGAAAATGTCCCCGGTTTGCATTTGCGTCAGCTGATCCGGCGGAAGGCGGTTGGGATGGAGCGGAGGAAGCTGGTCCAGCGGTTCGCTGATGCATGGATTGCGGTTGGCGGCCACTTCGTCAATCCGTTCGACAGGAGTGAAATGGGGCGCGGCCAGCAAGGTTTCCGGATGCTCGCGGATCAGCCGGCGGATGGCGAGGACGGCCTCCGCGAAACGGTCCAGCTCGGCCTTGGTGTAGCTTTCAGCCGGTTCGATCATCATGCCGAAAGGCTCCGGCCAGGCCACGGTGGGGGCATGAAAGCCGAAATCCAAAAAAAGCTTTCCCGCCCGCGGAACAGCCTCCGCCTTGGATATGCCCGCCGCCTCGAGCCGGGCGAAATCGTCGTCATCAAGGGTGATAATAAACTCGTGCATCCGGGGCGCCGCTTCCGCGCCTTCCGGCAGGGCGGGATAAGCCGCCCGCAATTTTTCGAAGACATAACGCGAGGACAAGACCGACACGGCCGCCATACGGCGGACGCCCTCCCGGCCAAGGCGGAGCAAGTAGGCGAGACACCGGATTTTATGGGCGGCGTTGCCCCAATGACGGTGGAAGGAGCCGGCCGAACGCGGCGGTTTGGCCACTTTGTAAAAATCATTCTCTTTGACGATTTGGTAACCCGGCAGAAAGTCCGCCAGCTTTTCATTGACGGCGACAATGGCGTCTCCGGGACCGCCGCCGCCGTGAGAGATGCTCCAGGTTTTGTGCAAATTGTTGTGGACGGCATCCACGCCCAGTGCGTCCAGGTTGACCCAGCCGGCGATGGCGTTCATGTTCGCTCCATCCATGAAAACCAAGCCCCCGGCTTCATGGACGGCGTCCGCGATGGCTTTGAATTCGGTTTCGAAGATGCCGCTGGTGTTGGGGTTGGTAATCATGATTCCGGCCAGGCGCGAGCCGGCGCGTTTGATGTTGCGGCCCAAGTCTTGCCGGTCAACACGGCCGTCCGGCCCGGCTTCAAGCAGAAGGATCTCCCCGCCGCCGGCACTGAAACCGGCCATGGCGGCGGTGGCGAAGTTGGTGCCGTGAGCCGACTTTGGAATCAAGATGGTGTTGCGCTCCGGCTCCCCGCGCGAGCGGTGGTACGCCTGAATGAGTTTCAGGCCGGTGAGTTCTCCCTGCGCGCCGGCCACGGGCTGCGTCGCCACGGCGGCCAGGCCGGTTATGCCTTTAAACCACTCCTGGATTTCATAAATCACTTCCAGCCATCCTTGAGCGTCCTCGGGAGGCGCCTGGGGATGGATATTCGCGAAACCCGGCAATTCCGCCGCCCAGTCGTTGAGGCGCGGATTGTATTTCATCGTGCACGAGCCCAACGGATAGCAGGCGTCGTCGGGGCTGATATTCAATTCTCCGAGTTTGCGATAGTAATCCTTGACCTCCTCCAAGGGGAATTGCGGAAGGCCTGCCGCTTTTTCCCGCAAAAGACCGGCGGGAATCTCCGGAACCGTAACGCGGTTTTCCGGAACGGGCGGGCCGAAAACCGTGGAAAAAAGATTGTCCAAAACTTCCAGATCCATGCCTTCATGCTTGTCCGAAAAGGAAAGCTTCAACAGGTTGCCTTTCTTTTGTGCCAGCCTTTCGGATACATCCACGCCGGCGTGCAGGCCGGCTTGCCGGCCGATTTCGATAAACTCGACAGCCGGGATGGGAAGCCGCAAAACGATCTCGTTAAAAAACGCGGCGGCGGGAAAAGCCAGCGCAACGCCGCGGCGGGATGTCAGCCGCGCCGCTGCCCGGACGGCGTTTTCCCGAGCCTTGCGGACCATTTCGGCCAGGCCGGGCTCCCCCCGGGCCAGGAGGGCCGCGCCGGCCAGCGTGGCCATGAAGGCCTGGTTTGAACAGATGTTACTCGTCGCTTTTTCCTTCCGGATGTGCTGCTCGCGGGTGGACAGCACCATGACCCGGCAGTCCCGCCCGCTTAAATCCCTGGCTTTGCCGGCGAAACGTCCCGGAGTGACGCGCAGGCGGTTTTTTGTCTTTTCATGATAACGGATGGCGAATAATCCGAGGCCGGGCCCGCCGAAGTTCGGGGGAGAAGCCAAGTGCTGGGCTTCCCCCGTGATAATGTCCGCGCCTTTTTTGCCGAATGCGGCGGGCGGCTTCAATCCGCCGGAGGCCAGAAGAAGAGGATCAACGACGGCGATGCTCAGCGTACCGAATCCCGCCGGCAGGTCCGCAAGGGCGTCCACATCCTCCAGCAAACCCAAGTGATTGACTTGCGGAAACACAACAGCGGCGAGACGTTTGCCCAATTTGCCGGCCTGTTCCGCCAAAACAAAACGGTCTATTTCTCCGGTTTCTTCATCAAGCGGTGTTCGGACGATTTCCACGGGTGTTTCCGCCGCCAAGGTTTCCAGGACTTCCATGTCGCCCGGGTAAAGCGCGCGGGGAACGAGGACCGCGTCCGCGCCGCGACGTATGCGGAGAGCGGCGCGGATCGCCTCGTAAATGGCGGTCGCGCGGTCGTAAAGCGAGCAGTTGACGGCATCGAAGCCGGTCAGCTGCGCCATCAGGCACTGGTAGATCCAATGGCTGATGAGCGTGCCCTGGCCGCGCTCCGGCTGGTAGGGCGTGTAGGCGGTGGACAGGTTGCGGATGCCGGAAACGAAAGACACAATTTCGTGAACCGAGAAATCGGGCAGCCCGTCGCCGATGAAAGACAACCGGACTTTGTTTTTATCCGCCAGATGAACCATTCGTTCCCGCACGGCGTCATAGGGCATCTCTTCCGGCAAGTCCGGCGGCGCCGGAAACATAACATCCTTGGGCAAATGCGCGAAAAGGTCTTCGAGGCGGTTCAAGCCCAGTGTCCCGAGCATATTTTGTATGTCCGCATCACTTGCGGAAATATAGTGCGGTTTCAATTCCCGGGGCAATTGTTTCGGGTCGAAAGGTAAATTCGCGGTTGTTTCAGCCATAATAACAAATCGAATTATAAGTTTGAGCGTTTGAGAGTTTCCGATTTCCTCTTTGGAGGATACGGCATTTCGGCTTCATGACCAAGAAAGAACGGGCCCAATTTGTCCAAAAGCGATTAAACGAGCTGTACCCGATGCCCGGCATCCCTTTGCGGCGCCGGAATCCGTTCAAGCTGCTCATCGCCGTCATCCTCTCCGCGCAGTGCACGGACAAGCGGGTGAACGCCACTGCGCCTGTTCTGTTCCGGGCGGCCTCCACGCCCCGCGCCATGGCCTGTTTGCCGGTTGAGAAAATCGAAGCGGTCATCCGGCCTTGCGGGTTGGCGCCCACAAAATCCAAAGCCATTTCACGCCTGTCGCGAATCCTCGTCAATGAACATGCGGGAAAAGTCCCGGCGGACTGGGAGGCGCTCGAAGGCCTGCCGGGCGTCGGCCACAAGACGGCATCCGTTGTTATGGCCCAGGCTTTCGGCCAGCCCGCTTTTCCGGTGGACACGCATATCCACCGGCTGGCACGGCGCTGGGGCCTGAGCCCGGGGAAAAACGTCCGCCGGACCGAAGCGGACTTGAAAAAGCTCTTTCCGCAGGAAATCTGGCACGGCCTGCACCTGCAAATCATCTGCTACGGGCGCGAATATTGCACGGCCCGGGGTTGTGACGGAACCGTCTGCGAAATCTGCCGCGCTCTTTACCCGAAGCGAAAATCCCCGCAAGGCCGACGCAAGTCATAAGCGGAAGGCGCGCCCGCCTTGAGACACTCTATTCCAGGTAAAAATCCGCCGTCACGGGCGGTTTCACTTTCAGCCGCTTCCATTTTTCGATGAAAGTTTCCTGGTCCGGAGCGAAAAGAGGGCTGATTTCAAGAGGAAAGGGCGGCAGGCCGGCGTCACCGGCGGAAACGCCCGCCCCGGCGGCGCGCAGCCACCGGGTCCATAGGCGCAGCAAATCGTCCCGGGCGGATGCCGCCGAATCAATTCCGGCGGGATTTTTCACCGGGCTGAAGTCGTCCTCCCGCAAGGTCTCGATGATAACCGGGTTCTCCGCGAAGGGTAGCGCGTCGAAGACGAACATCTCGAACTTGACGCCATTAGGCCTGTCCGGTTTCACGGCCCGGCCTTCTTCGTCAATCGTTTTAATTTTCTTGTCGGCGCGGTGGAAAGGCAAATCGAAACGGGCGTCATTGCCGCCCATGCGCTCGATGAAAACCCGCGCCAGGATATGGATGGCGATGCTGCCGGCCCGGAAGCGCAATTCACCGTCCGCGCCGCGTTCTTCCTGCATGGTTTCGGGCATGTCGCTGTATTCAACGACGACGCAGCGGCCGTGCTGACGGCAGAAATGCCCCACTTTTTCCAGGGGATAGGCCTTGGGGATGGTTTTACTCGACATTTCTGATTCATGCAGGAGGTGGAAGCCGATGAATGCGGGGTCAATGCATTGCACGAGGGGGTTGTCCACCTGGAAATAACTGATGACGTCAATCCCCGCCCGGCGCATGATGTCCGTCATGCCGTTGCGGACGAGGGCGCGCAGCGAGCCGCCGTGCCCGTCGGGATTCATGGCGATGACGCCGGGCGGATCGAGAAGGATTTTGCCCTGAAAATCAACCGCCGGCATGCGCCCTTGCTTGAAAAAATACACCTCCTCCGGGTTCAGCTCAAAGAAGGCATGTTTGTGAAAGAAATCCGCCGTTTGCTCGTGATTGGCATGACTGGTCATAATAAACCAGGGAATCGTTTTGCCGTAACGTCCGGAAGCGGCGCGCAGTTTTTCGGCGAAATGGCGGAAGAGCGGCTTGTTTTTCACGGGAGTGACGGGGAACGCGCCCTTGGGGCCGTCAAAACCGAGCCGTGTGCCCTGGCCGCCCGCGACGGTGAAGGCCGCCACGCGCCCCGCCCGCAGAGCTTCAGCGCCGGCGCCGGCCGCCTTTTTCCAGAGAGCGGCGTCCCCTCCCCGCGCGGGATGGCGGATGTATGGCGCCGGTTCGAGGCCGGATAAATCCGAGGTTTTATGCTCCTCACCCAAGACCAGCGATTTTACCAGGCGTTCCAATTCTTCCAAGTCAATTTCCTGCGCCTGACGGCAAAGGAGATCTTTCCCGTCTTTGTCCAGATGATCCCACCGGCAAAAGACATGCTCTTGCCCGGCGTTCCGGAATGCTTCCTGCAAGGCCCCGCGGTCGCGCATGGAAAGAGAGCGGTTTTACCGCGGGGCTTCCTTTTCCGGGAAGCGATAAATGCTTTCGCCAGGCCGGGCGTAGCCGAGTTTGCGGCGCACAATGCGCTCGAGGAAGGCGGGGTCGCTGACGGCCAGCCGGAGGTATTCCTCCTTCAATTCGACCTCCCGGCGGAGCTGGACGAGGCGCTGCTCATAATCTTTTTTCCGTTCTTTGAAAGCCTGGTATTCACGGCGGGTCTGCATAAAAACGGCCCCGAAAAAGGCCAGCGTGACGCACAGGGTCAGCCCCAGCACGAAGGCGGTAAATTTAATGGCGCGGTAAAACATCGTCAGGTTCGCCGGAGCGGGGTCATTGCCACCGCTCATATTTAACGATTTGGGAGAGGGGGAGGCGCTGTTTGGCGGCAGGCTCCGGTTCTTTCGGATAACCCAACGGCAGCAGCTCAACCACCCGCGTCTCCGGCGGGATACCCAGCAGTTCCTTGACCTTGGATTCGTCAAAGGCTCCGATCCAGCACGTGCCCAAACCTTCGGCGGCGGCGGCCAGGGTGATATGGTCAATGGCAATCGCCACGTCAATCGGATAGCAGAGCTGGCCGCAAGTCATAACGTGCCCGTCCGTCTCGGCACAGCAAGCCAAGACGGTTGGAGCCTGGGCCACGAACTGCTGGCCGCGGGCCGCTTCGGCCAGTTTCTCGCGCATACCGGCGTCGCGGACAATGATGAATCTCCATTCCTGCCGGTTCGAGGCCGACGGGGCCAGCCGGGCGGCTTCCAGCACG
>CAZYUX010000071.1:0-11507 GCA_964650745.1 uncultured Puniceicoccaceae bacterium | reverse complement strand
CGGCGGCGAAAGCCCGCTCGACAATCTGTTGAACATGCCGACTGTCGGCCTTCATGTACAATCCGTTGTCATCGCCGCCGCCAACATCAAAACCTAATCCTGGATAAACCGGCACTTTTCCGCCAACGGCGGCCATAATGCGCTTTGTTTCCCGATAGACGTAATCCGGACTCATCGCGTGTGTCTCATTGCCTTCTATTTGATCCAGACTTGGTTCGCGGCCGGGATCCAATCCTTGTAATTGATAAAAAACACGGTGCGCGGTTCTCTCGTCCAAATCCGCTAGTATACCTCTATTCAGAACGCCCCGAAAATGGCTGCACGAACGTTTGCCAGCGCAATCGCTATACATCACAGGCTTGATCCAGTCGCTGTATGAAGCCATTTCTGCAAAATTAGTTTGTGCGCGGTAAAACATATCCCAGGAATGCCCATGCACGATGTGCCAGCCGACTTTGACACCGGGATTGATGCGCTTCAGCAAATGGTAAACCGCCTCAAGGTGCCCCTCCTTGCTCAGATACCATTGCCGTTCCCAAGCGAGCGCCGCCGGATATTTTGTGAGTGTCCTCCACAAGGTCACCCCAACTCCGTCCCGGGGCAAATCGCCAGCCTTAATCCCTGAGAAAAGTGCGTGCAATGCAGTCATTCCCTGGCGGGCCTGTTCAACGTCTATCCTGTCACTCCGGCCCTTGGCACGGCAATATTCACAGAAGCATAAAGGGGGGTGGCCCAGCAAAAGATGAGTCATGGGGCCGCCGCGTTCCTGACCAAACATGAAACCGGGTATATATGGATGGAGCATGGCCAGGTCTTCAACCTGCGCCAGCCACCAGGCTTTATATTCGGGATGGTTATAGCAATACATGTGGTGCGGATTGCCATAAGCGTCAATTTGCAGGGCCCTTTCCATCCCGGGCACGGCGTCGTTGTGCAGAAAAGACTCCAATATACGGGGGTAAACCGTTATTCCCCGCTTTTCCGCAGGCTCGCGAATCTCATCGAGAAGGTCGCCCTCATAACACAATTCCGGAAGATGACGCGGCGCGGTGTCCTTATAATATTTCTTATCCGTTCGAACCCATAACATGGGCGCATGGCCGCGCGGATCGGGCGTTCTCCCTTCCTTAATCGCTCCTTGATAAACATACTGGTATCCACTGTAACTATGTGTGAGCAGAAGGATCGTATTGATTCTGGCCCGCCCGCGCATGTCATCCAATACGTCTTCAATCCCCTTATCAATAAGGGGCCGGGGCAGTATCTGGGTGCCAATCAAAGGTTGTCTTGCCTCGGCGGGAAATGGAATATCAGGCGGCATGAGTTAAGGACAAATATATTTAAGCTGCCATGTCAAAACGGCAGCCTTCGGCGAAATCCGTTTGGTTATGGTGCGGAAGGGGGGACTTGAACCCCCACGGCCGTAAGGCCACATGAACCTGAATCATGCGCGTCTGCCAATTCCGCCACTCCCGCACATTTTGAGATGCGCCCCTTCCGGGGAAAGGGAAACCATGATGACAGGGGTATTCCCGCGCGGGGGGAAGTCAAGGAATTTCGCGAAGCTTGATTTTTGGGCGGACCGAATCATGATGACCTGTTGTTGTCAGGCTGGGAAAACCCGGAATCAGGATTTGCGCTGATGGATATATTTTTTTTCGAAGCTTTCAAGGAAGAGGAAAAAGCCTTGCGGCGGCATTTGCCGGAGGAAATACAGGCGGGCTTCACTCCTCTGACAGCGCAGGAAGACGGGGGGGCGGAATTGCCGGCGCCGGTGATCAGTGTGCGCACACAGTCCGTCCTGCCCGTTGCGTGGGCGGGGGTTATCAAAGGCATCCTGACGCGCAGCACGGGTTACGACCATGTGAAGCGGTACCGGGAAATGTGCGGCAAAAAAATTCCGGCGGGATGGCTGCCGCTTTACTGCAACCGGGCGGTGGCCGAACAGGCGTTTCTCATGGCTTTGGCCCTGTCACGCAAACTTCTCCGGCAAATGGAATGTTTCCATACCTTTCACCGGGACGGTCTTACCGGCGCGGAGTTGTCCGGAAAAAAACTCGTGGTCGCGGGGGTCGGCAATATCGGTTACGAAATGGTGAAAATAGGCCGGGGGTTGGGAATGAAGGTTTTTGGCGTGGATATAGTCCGGCGGCATGAGGACGTGGCGTATCTCCCGCCGGAAGAAGCGCTGCCGCAGGCGGATATCGTGATGGCGGCCATGAATCTGACGGGGGACAACCAGGGTTACTTTGGCCGCGGGCGCCTCTTGAGCCTGAAACCCGGAGCGCTTTTCATCAATGTGGCGCGGGGAGAATTCTCCCCGTGTCCGGCACTGCTTTCTTTACTGGAAGAGGGACACTTGGGAGGCGTTGGATTGGACGTGTATGCGGATGAGCCGGATCTGGCGGAGGCGTTGCGCTCGGGCCGTTGTGAAAGCGAAAAAACTGAAATCCAGGCCGCTTTGGCTCTGGCCCGGCACCCGGACGCGATCCTCACGCCGCACAATGCTTTCAACACGGCCGAGGCAGTCGAGCGCAAAGCCCGGCAGACGGTTGACCAGTTTCTGCATTTCCGGCAAACCGGCGCCATGCTCTGGCCGGTTGGGCCGGGCGGGTCATAGCCGGATGTTGCGGTTTTTGAGGCCGAAAGAAACCGCCAAACTGTAAGTCCTTTACATTTGTGTTTCTTCCGGCATAACAAGGGAGCGTCAAAGCAAAAAGACTGACTTTTCAGGAAAACGAGAGGATTGTGATGAAAAAAACAAGTGTGGCCGCTATTGACCTCGGCGCGACCAGCGGACGCGTTATCGTGGGAACTTTTTCGCGGGAAGGCTTGGAACTGACGGAAACCCACCGCTTCCCCAACGCCTTCCACCAGCTTGGCGGGTATTGCTACTGGGATATCGGGGGGCTTTTCACCGAAGTGAAAAAAGGGCTGGGCAAGGCCAGGAAGCAATTCCCGGAATTGGCCTCGTGCGGTGTGGACACTTGGGCGGTGGATTACGCCATGCTCAACCGCGCCGGCCGCCTGGCATTTCCCGTCCACGCTTACCGCGACATGCGCACTCAGGGGATTATGGACGGCATCCAAAACGCGGGAGACGCGCCAAAGCTTTACGAATGGACCGGTCTGCCGCCAGTTCTTTACAACACGGGCCTGCAATTGAAAGAAACCCTTCAAGCTTTTCCCGCCCTCACCAAAACCGCGGATCGGGTTCTGCTCCTGCCCGACTATTTCAACTTCCTGCTGACGGGTAAAATGCTGAATGAGTTTTCCGTGGCCAGCTCGACCCAGTTGCTCGACGTCAACGGGTTGGGGTATTCGGCCGCCGCGCTGGATTATTTTGGCATTCCATCTGAATGGTTTGAAGGCCCGGCAACGGCCGGCGGAAAACTGGGAACGGTCAAAGCGGATGGTCTTAAGGGCATCGAGGTCATTATGGTGCCGGGGCACGACACCTCGTGCGCTTTCGAGGCCATTCCGCGGGAAGGCAACGACATGATTGTCAGCTCGGGAACATGGATGCTTGCCGGCGCCATAACGGAAGGCCCGCTGCTCGGAAAGGAAGCTTTGGAGCTTGGCATCTCGAACGAACGCAATGGTGACGGAGGTTACCGGCCTTTGAAGATCCTTGTTGGCCTGTGGCTGGTCGAGCAAATCCTTCCGTATTTCACCGGCCGACCGGAGAACGATGACGGATGGGCGGAACTCATCGGCGCGGCGGAAGCTTTGCCGGAACCGGAAGTCCGGTTCGACACCCAGGATCAGTCGCTCTTTAACCCCAAAGACATGAAGGCGGCTATAGACGTCTTGATACGGAAGCAAGGAGGATCTCCGCCGGAGGACTTGCGGGGCTACGTCCGGCTCATCTGCTCGTCACTGGGGCAAACAGTAGCGGCAACGGCGAGGCGCTTTCAGGAGCTTTCGGGGAAAGTATTCAACCATATCGTCATCGTCGGCGGCGGCTCGAAAAACCGCCTGCTCTGCCAGAAAATGGCCGATTACGCGGCGGTGCCGGTGGTCTCTTACAACCTGGAAGCGACCTCGGCAGGCAACCTGGGTTACCAGCTGGCGGCTCTGGGAGCGGTGGAAAACCTGCCCGCGTTCCACGAAACGCTGAAACCGCGCCTGCGCCAGCAGACTTACCAGCCGCGTTGACGCCTTCTTTTTTTGATATTGCGCCGGCCCGTGTTTCGCCGGCTGTTTTTCAATTCAAACGTTCCAGTGTCCGCCGGATAAGGGCGATGGTTTTGCGGGCGCCTTCCATTTCATCCATCTCTTTTGGGACGCTCTCGACACCCCACACGCCATTGAATCCGGCTCCGGCCAGCATCCGGATGGCCCGGGGAATATCCACCGATGGCTCGTTGCCTTGCTCGTCGAACCGGAAAGTTTTGATATGAGTGGCCCCGGCGTATTTGGCGCACTTTTCCCAGCCTTCCTCTCGCTTGCCCGGCGCCCAGTTGTTGGTGTCGAAAAGGAAATTCAGCCCGGCGATGTTTTCCATCAGCCGGATGACATTCTCCGGATGGCGGCTCGGCCCCCAGTGATTTTCCGTGAAAATGCGCACTCCTTTATCCCGCCCGCGGGCGATAAGGTCGTTGTAGCCTTCAACGATGACTTTGAAAACTTCATCGGGCATTTCCTCAGGCCCTCCGGCGTCAATTCTCACCCCGTCCGCGCCCAGCGTCTCCGCGATGTCGAGCCATTGATAAGCGCGCTGCCGGTTCTCCCGGCGTTTCTCTTCGCGGGCCTCGAAAACGTGGGCGCGGTCCACGGCGATCATCTCGAAGGGCATTCCCGCCTCTTCAGCGGCGGCGCGGATGCCATTCAGATAGCTTTTATCCGCCGGGGGCAGGAGCCATTCCGGGGCTTCGGGTTCGCCGGGATTGCGCCCCAGATGCTTTACCGCGCCGGCGGCCGCGCTCAAGGCGAAGTGGGCGTTCCAAGGCTGCAAGTGCGTGCAGCCTAAATTCTTGCAGTCCTTGATGTATTGAAAAATGTCCTGTTTCCCTTCCCCCAACAGGCGGTGAAAACTGAACGAACAGATGCTGATTTTCATGTTATCCTTTTCGATCATAATTTTATTTTAGAACCTTTCTCAAAATCGTTTCAGCAGGATCATGATTGACGCAAGTTGCGCCAAGCCAGGGAAATTTACGGCGTGATACTCCCGGCAAACAACCAGCCGGCGGCTCCATTGCAACCAGGAAAAGAACCGCTCCCGGAAGCTCCGCGTGTGCAAACCCGTTTTCACTGTCCGCCAACTTGGCGTGCCTCTTGCCCGTTGACAAGGCTTTTACAATCAGAGAATAATCGGCGCGGAGAGAAGAAGCGGAAAAACCTTTCTTTTTAATTTGCGGAGCATAAAACAGAGCCGTGAAAGTTTTGCTGGTTTTTGATAAATTCAAAAATTCGATGAGCGCTCCGGAGGCGTGCGCGGCGGCGGCCCGCGGATTGAAAGGGGCGCGCCCGGACTGGACGGTAGAGCAAGCTTCCTTGACCGACGGCGGCGAGGGTTTCGCCTCGATCCTGACGGCGGAGCGGGGCGGCCGCCTTACCTCCGTGAAAACCGCAGGCCCCCGTTTCGGGGAAATAGAAGCGGTTTATGGAACAGTATCATCAGCGGTGCTGGAAGATGATTTGAAGGAATGGCTTGAAGTTCCGCCGGACGGCGCGATTGCCGTGATCGAGATGGCCCAGGCCAGCGGCCTGCAATCCCTCGCGCCCGGGCAACGCGATCCCTGGCTGACCACGACACTCGGCACGGGCCAGATGATTGACAAAACTTGCCGCGGTGGCGCTAAAGCTATCCTGCTGGGCATCGGCGGCAGCGCCACTAACGATCTGGGCTTGGGCGCTTTGGAGGCCCTCGGTTTGCGGTTTCAAGGCAAAGAGGGTTTCCTGGAAAGGATAATTCCGGCGAAGTGGGGGAGGGTGGATTCGCTCTCGGGAGAAATTGCGCCTTTGCCGCCCGTGCGCATTGCGTGCGACGTGCAAAACCCGCTGCTGGGGCCGAACGGCGCCGCCGCCGTCTATGGCGCGCAGAAAGGGCTGCGGGCGGAGGATTTGGAACATATGCAAAAGGAAATGGAGCGCATGGCGCGTCTGTTGTGCGCTTTCAGCGGCGCGGACCGCGCCGTCATGAACGAGCCGGGCAGCGGGGCCGCGGGAGGCATCGGTTTCGGCCTGCGGGCGGCTTGCGGGGCGAAATACAAGCCCGGATTCGAGATGGTGGCGCGCTGGTTGCGGCTGGAAGAAAAGGTGGCCGAAGCCGGTATTGTCATCACGGGCGAGGGGCGGTTCGATGAGAGCTCTCTCCAAGGCAAAGGTCCCGGGGCGCTGATGGATTTGGCGGCGCGCCACGGCAAGCCCGTTTACGTCTTTGCGGGACAGACCGCGCCGGACCTGGAACCCGTGCTGCCATTCGGGCTGGACATGAAAAACGTGCGCGCTGTCGCCCCCCCGGAATATCCCCTGGAACGCGCCTTGCGCGAAGGCCCGGACCTGCTGGAGACGGCGGTGCGTGAAGCGTTGTCCTGATTTTTGGGTTGGCGTTGCGAACGGTTTCCATCATGATACCTGACAGGAAATCCAGGCGGTGACCATAAAAGGAACTGGAGTCATGACCAAAGAGGAAGACTATCTCAGGGAGCGGCATTTTGCCCGCATCCGCTGGACAAAGTGGCTGCTGCGTCCGCTCCCGCGCCGGGCCATGCTGCACCGGTATCCTTTTTTGAAGCGGTTCGCGGCCATGGCCCGCAGGCGCTCTTACTTGTGGTCGTTTCGGAGCCGGGATGTCGTGCCCGCCCTTTACGCGGGCTGGGTGCTGACTTGCGTTCCGCTTTACGGAGTGCAAGTGGCCAGCGCGTTTGTTCTGGCGCTGGTTTTGCGGGCCAACCTGCCGGTGCTCGTCGGCCTGCAGTTAATTTCCAATCCATTGACCGTGCCTGTTATTTACACGACGGCCTACTTCACGGGAGATTTCATTCTGGATCTGACGGGAGGCGTTGCCCCTCCCCGGGAGATGCCCTTATCCGCGGAAGATTCCGGGTTGCTGATGAAAAGCATGGGTATCTACATCCGCACATTCATCGGGGGCGCCCTCATCGGCTATATTTGCGGCTTCTTCAGCAGCCTGCTCTACCACTTTTTCACGCGCCGCGCGGGCCGCGCCATCGCGCGGTTAAAAGAGTTGAAAACAAAACCGGCCTCGCCGGAAAAAGAGAAAGAGCCACACCAGCCGCAAAAAGCTTGATGCCTGTTGCCGCAGGGATTGAAATGCCGGTATGAAAAAGAGACTGACATGTTTCCTGGTTTTTCTTCTGGGAACAGCTTTGACGGCGGCGCATTACAGCGAACCCTCGCGCCCGGCTCCCGCATCCGCCGCCGGTTACAAAAACCGCTTCGTCAAACCGCGGGATAAAATCCATTTGGGCATTGACCACCTGGCCCTGCTGAAATTCAAACCATTGCGAGGAAAACGCGCGGGGTTGCTGACGCATCCGGCGGGGGTCAGCCGCAACGGCGTGAGCACCATCGAAATCCTGCGCCGCGCTCCGGGCGTGAAACTCACCGCTCTCTTCGGCCCGGAACACGGCATCTATGGAGACGAAGAAGCGGGCAAAGAGGTATTCGACCGCACGGACCCGCGCACCGGCCTGCCGGTTTATTCGCTATACGGGCTGACCCGCCGCCCCACAGCCGAAATGCTGGCGAAAATTGACGTGCTGGTCATTGATTTGCAGGACATCGGGGCGCGTTCCTACACGTTTGCAAGCGCCATGCGTTACGCCATGGAGGAATGCTTCAAGCATGGCGTCGAGGTCGTCGTGCTGGACCGGCCCAATCCGCTGGGAGGATTGAAAGTGGACGGCCCCATGATGGAAAAACGCTGGATGAGCTACGTCGGGGCATTTCCCGTGCCCTATGTGCACGGCCTCACGATCGGAGAGCTGGCTGAAATGGCGTATCAAACTCCCGGCTGGCTCGAAGTGGATGAAAAAACCCGGAAGCGGGGGCGGCTGAAGGTCATCCCCATGCTCGGATGGAAGCGCTCGATGATGTGGCCCGAAACGGGGCTGGAGTGGGTTCCCACGTCTCCGGCAATTCCGGATCTTTCGGCCGCCATGGGTTACCCCATGACCGGTCTGGGCGGACAAATCGGCGGATTCAGCCACGGCTACGGCACGCCGTATCCTTTCCGCCTGCTCCGTTACCCCGGCAAAACCCCAACACAAATTAAACGGGCACTGGAGGCAAAAAACATCCCCGGCCTGGCCTACAAGCCGCTGGTTTGCCGGCTCTCCAAAGGCCGGGCCGTCAGCGGCCTTTACGTGCTGGTGACGGACTGGCAGGTTCTGCGCCCCACCGAGCTGAGTTTTCACATGATGCAGCTGGCTTGTCTTTGGGAGAGGCACAATCCCTTCGTCCAGGCCGGTTTTCGCGAAGGGGAACTGTTTAACAAGCACGCGGGCAGCACGGCTTGGTGGGAGGCGATCCGGTATCAGGGCGCGCGCGTCAAC
The DNA here is from genome assembly GCA_964650745.1 of uncultured Puniceicoccaceae bacterium. Lineage (GTDB taxonomy): Bacteria > Verrucomicrobiota > Verrucomicrobiia > Opitutales > CAZYUX01 > CAZYUX01. Next base: position 2,982 of record CAZYUX010000071.1, on the reverse strand, counting down.
GTCCAAAAATTCATGCGCCAATGGCGGCAAGACGCCCGGCGTTTCCAGCGGCGCAGCCGCCGGTTCTGGATTTACCCATAGGCGAACCGCCATGCGCCGGCCGCGCAAAACACTCGGGTGAAGACGAGAGGACTCGAACTTTCGGGTTAATGGAAACTCCGTTCCGGGACCAAGCCGTCACCGGTTTTGATGGTTGCTTTAAACGCTGAAGCGCATCAGCCTGCGAAACATGGGCGAGCCTGACCGGCAAAACACGTCCGAGCCGGAAGCGGTGGCGAAGGCGCTTCAGATCAGCCCGTTGTTCGCGGGTTTGCCCCCTTCGGTTTTACGCGAAATGGCCGCTTTTTGCCGGTTCCGGAAATTGAAGAAGGGGCAGTATTTGTTTCATGAAGCGGAGAAGGCGGAAGGCTTTTATATTGTGCACAGCGGGGGGATCAACGTCCACCGCGTCAATGCCGCCGGGAAGGAACAGGTTCTGCGGGTTTTCCGCGGCGGCGAGCCGGTGGCCGAGGCGGTTCTGGCCGGAGATGGCGGGTATCCCGCATCAGCCCGGGCGGAAGGGACTTCCGCGGTCGTCTTTGTGCCGCGAAGGGAGTTCGCCGGTTTGCTGCGCCGCCATCCGGAAGCGGCTCTGCGAATGATTCTCGCCTTGGGCCGGCGGCTGCGCCTGCTGGTGGAATTGCTGGAAGAGAGGACTTTCCGGGACGCGGAAGCCCGGCTGGCGGGCTGGCTCCTGCGCCGGTGCCCGGATCCTTTCTCCCATAAACCGGCGGAAATTGTCCTTGGCATGACAAAGAAGACACTGGCCGCCGAAATTGGACTGGCCGGAGAGACCCTTTCCCGCGCCTTGGCCGCTTTCCGGGAAAAAGGCCTGGCCGAGACCCGCGGCCAGCAGGTCCGTTTGCCCAATCCGCTTCTCTTGAAAAAGTTCCTGGAGCAACGGTTAAACCCCCAGCCATCCCGCTGAAAAATCAGGACCGGCAGGGGTCTATTTCCCGGGGCGCCAGATCCACGATCTCCTCCACTTCCATGACAAGAAGGTATTGGGGCGGCGGCATCGCCTCCTCGGCATAACTCGGGGAGGCGGGACCGCCCGACATCAGGTTCAGGACGCGTCTGGTCAGCCGGTGTGTCAAACGGTTTTCCCAGGCTTTAAAAACAGAAGGGGTCAGCGACTTTTCCCAGATAATCTTGGCCCGCCCCTTGAGGCAATATCCGGTGAACTGATGCTCGTCCGCGATTGTGGCGCTAATAACGGGGTTTCGCAGCAGATTCGCATAGGTGCGCTGCTTGTATAAATCCATGATGAAAAACTGCCCGGCGCGGTCTATTTTGATGAAGCCCTTGCAGGCGCTGTGGGGACAGCCGTTTTCATCCAAAGTCGTGATGATGACGTAACCTTTATCGCGAATGAAATTTATGACTTGCTCGGGAATGGGTATCATGATTTCGGCAGTGGTTGCAGGTTAAACAAACTTGGGGATCAGCCCTCCTTGAGGCTCTCTTCCAATATTTTCCTTTCCGGCGGGGTTGTCATGACAATGAGAGCGCATGGCAATTCAATCCTGCCATTTTCCGGCGGATTGTAAACCAGTTTATCGCCTTGCTTCACGGCCAGCAGGAGGGAATCGCGGAAGTTTTTCAAGTTCAAATCCGCAATGGTTTTGCCCGCCATCCGGCCCGGCAGCGGAATTTCTTCAAGGCGCAGGTTCTTCTCCTTGTCCCGCAGCATCAGATCGAGAAAGCTGACGACGGTGGGCCGGATCATGACCGAGCTCATCCGCAGGCCTCCGATATGCTCGGATGAAACCAGTTCGTCCGCTCCCGCCCGCTCCATTTTCTCGAAGTTTTTCAAGTTATGACAATGAGAAACGATGCGCGCGCGCGGGTTGATCTGTTTGGCGGTCAGGCAGACGACGAGGTTCAGGTTGTCGTCCCGGGTGACGGCGAACAGACCGGCGGCGCGTTCGATTCCGGCTTTTTGGAGCACTTCGTTGTCGCTGGCGTCACCGGTGACGTAAAGCAGGCCGGGGCGGCGGGCCGCCGCCCGCGAGTCGGCGGCGGCATCCAAGTCCACCAGCACCAGCGGCCATCCGGTGGCGGTGAGTTCGTCAATAATGTGTTCGCCCACCCGGCCCGCGCCGCAGACGATATAGTGGCCGTTCAGATCCTTGATTTTATTTTCCATGGCTCTCTTTTTAAAAGACAGGTTAATGTCCCCTTCGATGATAAAGGCGGTCAAAGTGGAGAGGGCGAACGTCAGCACGCCGATGCCGGAAAGGGCGACCAGCATCGTGAACACTTTGCCGAAGTCGTTCCCGGAAACGTCAATCACTTCCTCGAACCCGATGGTCGAGATGGTGATGAAGGTCATAAAAAGACAATCCATCAGGGAATGGGATTGCCGTGTCAGGAACCAGTAACCGAATGTTCCGCCAATCAGAATGGCCAGCAGGGCGGCGGCTGACCAAAAAAGCCTCTGCAACGTCTGTTTGGCGGGGTTTTCCTCCATTGGCGGGTTTATTTCATCAGGAACAGGGCGGGGGAGTAAATCTAAAAAGAGCGAGGATTCAGCGCCGCCGGTTCCACTCGGAAGAAGCGAACAGGCGGCGGGTTTTTTCTTCCGATTCAGTGGAGAACACGGGCCAGGGAACGGATTCTGTTTTCGCGTTCAGCTCCTTGCTTAGGCGGTCGGCAAAGATTTCGGGGAACGAGGCCCAGTCCGTTTCGGGAGCGGCTGCGCGGTCAACCGATCCTTGCAGGAGCAGGCCCCGGCGGTTGCGTTTCAGGGCGGCGCCGGCGATCTTCCGCCCGGTGACGGGATGGACGGTGTCGCCCGCTTCGGGCCGGCTGAAACAGATGGCGGCCGGTCCGGCGTCCGGGCGACTGTCCGCGGTCTCCGTAAAAACGGCGGCGGGCTGATTGGATGCTTCGAGGGCCGCCGCCATGACTTCGTGCGCAAGGCGGTAAACCTCCTTTGGC
>CAZYUX010000070.1:0-11582 GCA_964650745.1 uncultured Puniceicoccaceae bacterium | reverse complement strand
CCTCCGACAACGGGTCGCGAGGAACCGCCGGCGGCAGCAACGCCCCCCTGCGCGGCGCCAAAGGCACCACGTGGGAAGGCGGCCTGCGCGTGCCCTGCATCGCCCGCTGGCCGGGGCGCGTCCCGCCGGGATCGGTCTGCCGCGAGGTGGCCACGGCGATGGATTTTCTCCCCTCCTTCGCGGGATTAGGCGGCACGGAGCCGCCCGCGGAACGCATTATTGACGGCAAAGACATCCGGCCTTTGCTGTTTGCCGGGGACAGCGCGGCATCACCCCGCGCCGCCTTTTTCTATTACATGCTGGACAACCTGGACGCCGTCCGTTCAGGCCGGTGGAAACTCTTTGTGGGACGCGGCGTAAAAGACCGCCGGGAGGTTCGCGAGCTCTACGACCTGGAAAACGACACCGGCGAAACGACAAACGTCTATGAAAAGCATCCGGAGACGGTGAAAGAACTGGAGGCGAAGATCGCCGCCTGCCGGGACGACTTGGGAGACGCCGCCACCGGCGCCCCCGGGCGCAACTGCCGCCCCCCCGGCCGCGTTTCCAACCCGAAGCCGCTGACCCAATACAACCCGGAACACCCCTACATCATGGCCATGTATGATTTGGAGGACGCCGGGTAATTGCGCGGGGACCGGTTTTCAAGCTTGGACGCGCTCCGGAAACCCGTTTGATGGGCCTTTATGCACCGCCGCATGAAGAAGTATTCCGCTGTCCGCTCCTTCTGCTTGTCCTTGATGCTGTTCGGGACAACCGCTTTGCTGGCGCAAAAAGGGAACCTGCCGGAAACAGGCGGCAAACATACCCTTTCTTATGGCGAAGCCCTGGCGCTTGGACTGGTCGAGGGCGTGACGGAGTTTCTGCCCGTTTCCTCGACCGGCCACTTGATTCTGGCGGATCATTTCATGGACTTGGACGGCAAGACGGCCGGAGCCGGAGACGCTGCTTCCGCGGGCGCGTTTCAAAAAGCGGTGGACGCCTACATTATCGTCATCCAGGGCGGGGCCATCGCGGCGGTGCTGATTCTTTACTGGCGCCAAGTGTGGTCGGTGCTCATGGGCGTTCTGGGACGGGACCGGCAGGGATTGCTTTTAGGACGGAACTTACTGGCGGCTTTTTTACCGGCCGCGGTCTTCGGTTTGTTCTTTGAAGAAATGATTGGAAAGCACCTGTTCGGCGCAGGGCCAGTCGCGCTGGCGCTGGCGGCGGGCGCATTGCTGATGCTGGGAGTGGAGACGTGGCGCGGCAAAAAGAAAAACGATGAAGCGGGGGAAGGTCCGGAGCTGCACGAGCTGACCGTTGCCAAGTCTCTTCTGATTGGCGTGATGCAATGCGTGGCGATGTGGCCGGGAACGAGCCGCTCGATGATGGCCATCGTGGGCGGCTATTTTGCCGGATTAAGCCCCCGCCGCGCGGCGGAATTCAGTTTCTTGCTGGGCCTGATAACACTGGGCGCGGCTTCCTGCTACAAAGCCCTGCAAGCCGGGCCGGAAGCAGCGGAGATCATTGGCTGGGGACCGGGGCTGGCCGGCGCGGCGGCGGCGGCGGTCTCCGCGGCGGCGGCCGTAAAATGGATGATCGCCTACCTCACCCGGCACGGCCTGGCCGTCTTCGCCTGGTACCGCCTCATCCTCGCTCTTCTGGTTGTCCTTTTCCTTTGGCGGTGAATGTTGACCGGCGCCGCGGAACAACGAAAACTGATTTTCCTTGCCGGAATGGCGCCCGCCATGGTTAAAACCGCAAAACAAAGACCATTGAACATGGACCATACCGAACTGGAAGAAGGAAACCGGCTTCAGCTGGACTTCGCCAAATTGAAAAAGGTTGCGGCATGCGGGCAGGATCTCGTGCCAGCCGCCGTCCAGGATGCGGACAGTGAAGAGGTTCTCCTGGTCGCCTACGTCAACCAACTGGCTTTCGAGACCACTCTCAAGCAGGGCGTAGCGGTTTTCTGGAGCACGTCCCGCAACGAACTGTGGGTCAAAGGCAAAACATCGGGCGACTTTTTGGAAATCGTCGAAATCCGCGCCAACTGCGAGCAGAACTCGCTGCTCTACCGGGTGCGCCTGAAAGGCGAAGGCGCCTGCCACACCCGCGATGCAAACGGCCGGCCGCGGCGCTCCTGCTACTACCGCCGCCTGGCTTCCAAAAACAGACTGGAACATTTACAAACCCTGACACCGCCATGACCAGCTTGACGCAGGAAGTTCGTGAAACCGCCTTGAAGGCTGGCGCCGCGCTGGTGGGCTTCGCCCCCGTCTCGCGGTTTGAAAACGCCCCGCCGCAATACCACCCGCGCGCGATCTTTCCGCAAACACGGACCGTCGTGGCGGTGGCCGTGCCCCAGCCCCGAGGGGCGCTCAAGGCCGTCGAGGAAGGCTGCTACTGGCAGGCTTACACTTGCGACTCCTACTGGTATCTGAATGAAGTCGCGGGACCCAAGATACTGCGGGAAATCATCCTCTGTCTGGAAGAACACGGCTACACCGGCGTGCCTGTGCACAATCCCTTCGCTCCGCACAAGAGCCGCCAAATCCGCGAAGACGCGCCATGGGGGGCGGACGGGATGATTTCGCTCCGCGTCATCGGCGTGGCCGCCGGGCTGGGCGAGCTGGGCCTTTCCAAAGTCTTTCTCACTCCGCAGTTCGGCCCGCGCCAGCGCATTTTCGCGGTTTTTACCGACGCCGGACTCGATCCAACACCGCTCTTTAAGGGCAATGTCTGCGACGGGTGCAACGCCTGCGCCCGCGAATGCGAAGCCGGCGCCATCGGCCGCGAGCGCGCGGAAACCTTCACCATGGAAGGCCGCGAATACGGCCACGCCGCCTTCGACCCCGCCAAGTGCGCCACGGTGCACCGGGGAGATGACCCCCGCTATTCGCCCTTCTGGACGGGAAAGGAAAAAGAAGGTGAAACACCCGAATACTCCCGCTTCCTCCAGCACCGCTTCCGCCACCTGGCTGTTTGCGTGGGGCGCGGCTGCCTGCGCGCCTGCCTGGACCACCTGGAAAAAACCGGACGCATCGAAAAAAGGTTCAAAACCCCTCTCATCGAGGGCCGCCGCTGGAAATTCAACCGCCCCCCGGAACCGGCCGGTTGAATTTTCATGTTGTCATTCTTCATTTTTAATCCTCAATTCTTCATTTCGCTTCCGCGGGCGTAGTATAGTGGTAATACGCGAGCTTCCCAAGCTTGAATCGCGGGTTCGATCCCCGCCGCCCGCACCATAACCAAACGGATTTCGCCGAAGGCCGCCGGTTCGACATGGCGCCCTACATGTGTTTGCCTCCAACTCACGCCGCCTGGAATTCCATTCCCCGCTGACGCTTTTGCAATTGCGTTTTGGTATAATCGGTTGCGCCGCAAGTTCGTATGGCGCAACTGTGAAACATAGCGACTAACCGCGTGGGGCGCTCCCATATTCAAGCTTCGGGCGGTCCAGCGATTGGGGGCGTTGGTCTTTATTTTAAGCGCGGCAGCGGCGGCGGCTTTCCAGAGGGCTGATTTTTTATCCGCCGCGATGTCCGCCGGGGTCTTGCCGAATTGATCCAAACACCGCTCCAGCAGGTTTTTCCAATAAAGCTCGCAGGCTTCCCGTCCTTTCCAGCCTGCCACGGCCCGGCATTAACGCCAGCGGTTGACCGCGCCGCGGAGGGCTTCCGCAGCCCGCCGCGCGGCGGGCGCGAAATCTTCCCCGCCGCCCGCGTAAATAATGCTCCGGGAAGAATGAATCAGCAAACCCGCGCCCTTGGAATCCAGGCCGTTTTTCATCACGGCTTCAAGATCCCCGCCCTGGGCGCCGACACCTGGAACGAGCAGCGGCATGTCACCCGCGATCCCCCGCACTCTGGCCAGTTCATCGGGATAAGTGGCCCCCATGACAAGACCGGCGTTGCGGTTGTAGTTCCATTCCCACGCCGCTTTTTCCGCCACCGCCTGGTAAAGAGGCCGACCCGACGTTTCCAAGTCCTGCAAGTCTCCGGCGCCCGGATTGGAAGTGCGGCACAGGATGAAGACGCCCTTGTCCTTGCGGTCCAGAAAGGGCGCCAGGGCGTCGCCGCCCATATAAGGATTGACCGTCACGGCATCGGCCTTGTAGCGGTCAAACACCTCCCGCGCGTACATCTTCGCCGTGCTGCCGATGTCCCCCCGCTTGGCGTCGAGGATCACCGGCATTTCCGGCAAAGCGGCCCGCAGGTAATTCACCGTCATGATTAAATCATTTTCCGTGCCCTGGGCGCTGTAATAAGCGATTTGCAGTTTGTAGGCGCAGGCGAGATCCGCCGTGGCGTCAATGATTTCTTTATTGAAGGCGAAAACCGGATGCCCCTTCTCCTTCAAGCAACCGGGAACGCGGCTCTGGTCAGTGTCCAGCCCGACGCAGAGCAGGGAGCCGGCGTCGTCCCGCCGGCAGGCCAGTTTTTCCATGAAAGCTGCCATCGCAAGCGCGGCATTTACCGCCAGAGGAATAATCCGGCGGCCATGAGAACAGGAGTAAGAAGGTTGATGATCACGTTCAATCCCAAATAGGGAGCCAGTTCGCGGGTCTCGTCCGCGAACCGGCGCGCTCCCCGGCCTGCGGGCCACGCCAGCGCGGCCGTGCCCAGGCCGAGGAGAACCCCCGCGGGCAACGTCCGCGTGAAAACCGCCACGATAATAGCCCCATACGCGCAGATAAGAAAAACCCCGTAGACAGCGGCGCTTTTTTTCCGGCCCCAGCTCACCGGCAAATTGTCGCGCCCGGCCGCGCGGTCCGCTTCCGCGTCAGGGAACTGGTTCAACAACAGCAAATTGTTCACCAGGAAAAAAGGGATAAGAGAGGCGGCAAACGCCGCCGGCGAATACCGGCCTGCCAGGACGAAATGCGTGCCCATGACCATCAGCGGGCCGAAGCCCAGACCCGGGGCAACCAAACACCACCAGCGCCGCCTCGTTGCCCAGGGGGTGTAAGTCAAGATCAAGGCCGCGCCGGCCATTCCAAGGGGCAGCAGCCGCCATCCGCGGACCCGCATGAAAAATATGCCTATCCCAACCGAGAACGCCAGAGTCAGCCATCCCGCCAGAAGAACCGCCGACGCCGCTTCCGGATGCCGCGGCAGCGTCCCGCTCCCTCCGCTGAAGGGCGTTTTGCGGGTCTGGAAATCCAGCCCGCTGCGGAAATCGTGGTATTCGTTGAACAGATTGACACTCATATGCGCCCCTGCCGCCCCAAACAGCACCAGCATGGCATAAAACCAGTTGACCGCGCCGGTTTCCCAATAGGCCGCGGCCGTTCCCAGCGACACGCAAGCCGGCGTGAGAGCCAGGAACGGCAGCCGCATGGAGCCAGCAACGTTTCGCAATCTCATGGCCACGGATTCGCCGCTCCGGAATCACGCGCCGGATTTGACAAGATTAGGCAGTTCGCCGGCCGGCACCCCTTTTTCATGGGCGCGGATGTTTCCGAGGGTGGTCTCGGCGATATTGGCCAGAGCATCCCGGGTGAGAAAGCCCTGGTGGCTGGTGATAACGACATTGTTGAAAGTGGTCAGCCGGGCCAGCAGGTCGTCCGTCATCACCTTGTCGGAGAAATCCTCGAAGAAATAGGCCTGCTCTTCCTCGTAAACATCGAGTCCGGCATAGCCGATCTTGCCGCTTTTCAGTCCGTCCAGCAGCGCCTGCGTGTCAATCAGCGCGCCCCGGCTGGTGTTGATGAGCATCACGCCGGGCTTCATTTTTTCAATGGCGGCGGCGTTAACCAGATGAAAGGTGTCAGGCAGCAAAGGGGCGTGCAGGCTGATGATGTCGGACCGCGCCAGCAGGTCGTCCAGTTCCACGTAACGCAAGCCGGTTTGCTTCGCCAGAGCTTCGTTTGGAAACTTGTCATAACCCAGCAAAGAACAGCCGAACCCCGCGAGAATGGAGATGAGGCGCTGGCCGATTTTTCCCGTGCCGATAATGCCGGCCGTCTTGCCGTGAAGGTCAAAGCCCACCAGCCCGTCCAGCGAAAAATTGCCCTCGCGCACGCGGTTATTGGCGCGGTGAACGCGCCGGTTGAGGGTCATCATCAGCGCGGCGGCGTGCTCGGCCACGGCATAGGGCGAATAGGCGGGCACGCGCACCACGGGGATGCCGCAATCCGCGGCGGCCTTCAAGTCCACATTGTTGAACCCGGCGCAGCGGAGGGCGATCAATTCCACCCCCATCGCCTTCAGCTCGCGGATCACCGGCTCGTCCACGGTGTCATTGACGAATACGCAGACGGCCTTGCTGCCTGCCGCCAGCGAGACCGTTTCCAGCGTCAGGCGCGCCTCGCAGAACAGGATTTTGTAGTTGAAACGGTTGTGTTCCTTGAAGGCCTTCTCCATGTAAGGCTTGGCGTCGTAGAAAGCGATTTGCAGGCGCCGGTCCATGCCCTTGGTCAGGAGCCTGGCCACGACGGCGCTCTGCCGGCTCAAATGGCGGGTAAGAGCCGTGAGCACAGCCTTGGCCAGCGGAGGATGCTCGTCGAACATCTGATGAAAGGTGTCGTGACCGAGAACCCAGACTTTCGTCTCCTTTTTCGCCGCCAAAGTGGCCGAGCGCGTCCGCTGGCCAAACAAGCTCATCTCGCCGGCGATGTCCCCGGCCCGCAGCACTGTGATTTCCACCGGAACCCCGTCCTCCCCGGCTTTCATGACCGACAGCTCCCCGGCATCAATAATATACATCTTTTCCCCCGGATCGCCTTCCCGGCACACCACCTCGGCCGGGCGGAAATCCGCCGGCTGCATTTTTTCAAGAAGCAGCGCCAGCGCTTCGTCATCCAAATCCGAAAAATAACTGATCTGCCGGAGCATCCGGCCCAGCCGTTCCTTTTGCGCTTCGTCCTTCACGGAAACCTCCTTGTTTACTGGTTCGCGCCCGTCTTTCTTGCAGCCGCCCCCGCAAAAGGCAAGCGGTGTTTCCCGGAAAATTAATTAAACACGGGGCGGGAGAATGTGAAGCGGCCTTGTCCGCTCCCCGGCCCGGCGGAAAGAATTCAGTTGACGGGCAGGCGGGGATGTGGCTGAATCCGCCCCCTTTCCTGTTTTACTTAACTGATTGTTGGAAGCCAAAATCTATGCCGGTAGAAGTCAGAATCCGCAAAGGAGAGCCCATGGAGCGCGCCTTGCGGCGCTTGAAGAAGAAGCTGGACCGCGAAGGGGTCATCCGCGGCGTCCGCCAGCGCCGCTATTATGAAAAGCCGTCGGAAACCAAGCGGCGGAAGAAAAAGGTGGCGGCTTTCACCGCCATGCTCCGGGCCCGCTACGAGAACATGTAGCCGCGCCGGGCATAGGGGAGGGAAATGCCGCCAGGCCGATGACGCCCGACATCGCACTTTCGACTTGCTGGTGCTCGCACCGGCACACGGACGGTTATGCCATGTTGCGCGAGATGGCCGGCTTGGGCTTCGAGCGCGTGGAATTAAGCCACGGCGTGCGCATTTCGCTGCTGCCGGGAGTGCTGAAAGCGCTGGAGGAAGGCGTGGCCAAAGTGGCCACGGTGCATAATTTCTGCCCCCTGCCCGCCGGCGTCATGCAGGCCTCTCCCAACCTTTACTCGCCCGCCGCGCGGGACAAGCGCGAGCGTTTCCTGTGGGCGCGTCACACACAGTCGACTGTCAACTGCGCCGCCCAGACCGGCGCCAGGGTGGTGGTGCTTCATGCCGGCTTCGTCTCTTTCCTGCTCGGCAATCCCGGCGCCTTCCTCAACGAAAAACCGGAAGACAAAGCGCTCTCCGATCTCCGCGAGGAAGACGCATATAACCGGCGGATCGAAATAGTCCTCAACAAAGTCCGCAAAAAAGCGAAAAAGCATATGCCGCTTCTCAAAGAGTCGCTGCGGGAGATTTTGCCGGCGGCGCGGGAGAAGGGAGTCCGGCTGGGCATCGAGAACCGGGAAGGGCTGACGGAACTGCCCGTGGACGAGGACCTGGCAAGGCTGTTTGAGGACATGGGCGAACCGGAAACCCTTGGATATTGGCATGACGCCGGCCATGCTCAGCTCAAGGAGCAGGCGGGCGTCATCGAGCATCAGCAAATCCTGATGGAAAACCGGAGCCGCCTGCTGGGCTTTCACTTGCATGATGTTTCGCCCGGCGGCAAGGACCACCGCCCGGCCGGAAGCGGTGTGACCGACTGGGCCATGCTCCGGCAGTTCATCCGCCCCGAACACCTATTGGTCATCGAGCCCGACCCAAAATGGACGGCGGAAGAAGTTGTGTCCTCGCGTGAATTTATAGGCAAACTGCTGGCTTCCGGGAGCGGCGGCGGTTAACCTTCCGCCGGCGTGACGGCGGCGGCCCAGTAGCCTTCCTCGCGGGGCGTCACGAGGCGGAGAACGCCCTCATGAGCCGTGATTTGCGGCTCGTGCCACGCGCCGGCCGCTATATCGAGCCACCGGAGCGTGGCGGCTTTTTCCGCGGCCGCCGAGGTGTCGAGGAGCACATCCCCGCCGTCGGCAAAAAACACGGCGTAAGCCCTGCCGGGACTGGCGGCACAGTAAGCCTCGTTGTAACTGCGCCGGGAGAGCAATTCGTTGTGCGGCTGGCACCGGAACAAATCCACGGCTTCCTCCAGCATCCTCATGCTTTTTATATGAGCCCGCGCCCGCGCGGACAGGCCGATGCCGCTGCCGGGGCGGTGGAAGCGGCTCGAGGCCAGGCCGCCGAAGATGTTGCGCCAGAAGCGCTCCTGGGCGTCCCGCCCGCTGCCGTAGCACCCGGTGTTTGCCCCGTATATCTTGACCGAGTTCATCGGGCGCGGCCGGCCGGTGGCGGTGATTTTTTGCCGGAAGTTTTGCAGGTTTTCCCAATGCCGGTCCGGAGGGTTGTGATTGTTCTGGGAAACATCCACGAATGAATACAACTCGGGATGATCCCAAGTGTTCCGGTGCTGACCGTCATCGAGGCTGTGAGCGTCCCACATCTCAGTGGCGAACACGGGAGCCCCCGCCCGCGAGGCTTTATCATGGAGGTATCGCGCCCAATACGCTCCCCACTCGGGTGATTCGTTGGTTTCATTGTCCATGCAATACAGCAAATGCCCGCAAGGAAGGGCGCGGAACAGCAGCTCGTCCATGAAAGCATGCTGGAACGGCAAAACAGCCTGGTTGTTGTCCAAGTTGGGAACCGACCGGAAGAAAGCGTTCTCCTTTTTTCCCGGATGGGTGTGGATGGCCTTTTTCAGGCCGGATTCCTCCGCCGTGTAGTTGACGTTGTTTTTCGGGTTGAATGGATTGTCCCCCCACGGCTCGCGGGCGAAATCGAAACGGTCCCACAGCTCGATTTGGGCAATAATATCCCGCTCGGCCGTTAGTTCGAGAAACCTCTCGAACCGCTCCCAATATTCCCGTCCCGGCTGATTCAGGTCGTAAAGGCCGCCGCGGCCGGATTTTTCAAAGGGCCAGACGTCGCCATCGTCCCGCGAGGACATGGTGCAGCGCACGTAGTTGCCGCCCGCCGAAGCGAGCAAATCGAGGTGCGCCTCCAGGTCCGGGATTTGAAAGAGGTTGTCCTCCACCGACCCGCCAAGGAGCAGCAGCGGACGCCCCTGGTATTGCCAGTAAAACGGATTTTCGGGCCAAGGCTGAATGCGGCCGGAAGGGTTCACAATCCGGAGAAACAATGGCTTTGGATTCATGTCAACAACATCCGCTTGAGCGGACTGGAGACATTCGTTGTTGCCAAACGGGAACAGGCGCATTAGGAACGGCCGCCATGAAAAACATGTCATTTCCCATAACAGTTCTTTTGCTGGCCATATCCGGCGGCGGCTTCACTTCCCTGTCCGCGGAAAAAGCGGAAAAGGAGAACGCCGCCCCGCGCATGGTCAAGAGCGGGCATTTCGTGTATCCCAAAAGCGTGGCGCATAACTTGAACATATACAGCGGTTACGCGAAAGTGATGTTCATGCTCTCGGCGGAAGGAAAGCCATCAGACGCCGTGGTGCTGGAAACCACCCACCCCTTGATCGGCGAAGCGGTGAGGGAGGCTCTGCCAAAGTGCGAATACTCGCCTAAAATCGTCAACGGCAAGCCGCGGCCCGCGCGCGTTAACCAGATTATCTCTGTGGAGTATGAAAAGGACTTCACGGTCATGGACAAGCTGGACTTCACGGCCAGCCGGATGGACATTACCCAAACGAAACACCAGTATGAAATCCCCGCCATGAACCAGCTGGACGTCATGCCGGCCGTGGTTGAGACAGTGCCGCCGGAATACCCGGAAAGCCTGGCCGGGGAAGGCGCCGCGGGCGAGGTGGTGGTTGATTTTTTCATTGATCCGGAAGGGAGCGTGCGCTGCGCGGGCATCCATGAGCCGCTCCATCCGGAAATTGATTTGGAGGCCTACAGAGCCATTGTGCAGTGGAAATTCGAGCCGCCCGTGAAAGACGGCAAACCCTGCTGGACACGGGCGCGCCTGCCGATGCGCTTTGCCCCGCCCCCGCCTCGGGAAAAACCCGCCGAAGAAGAAGCGGCCCAATAGCGGAACAGCTTAACCGTTGCTTGAAGCGAGCAAGGCCCCGGTTTCTTTCACAAAACCTTCAGGATCGCCGGGGCTGATGACGACCGGCTTGTCAGGCAGGCGGAGCACGACGGCGTTCTTGAAGTCCGTGACAAAGGCGCGGTAGGGGCCGAGGGTTTTGTTGCGGAAATGACCGCAGAAGGCGAAAAGCCCGCCGTTGCCGCAAGTGCGCAGCGAACGGCTCATGGCTTCCGGGTCGTGGTAAACCTGCAATAAGCCTTCCAAATTGACAGTTGATACCCAGCCCGGCCGCAACACCTCGAGTGTCTTGTCCCGCAGCCGGTAGCCCCGTATCATGAAAAACGCCCCCCCGGCCAGGATGCCCAGCGGGAGGAAACCAGTAATGGCCATCAGGGCCCAATTTCCCGGATCCGCCAGAAAGCCGGCGGCGGAAACTCCAAGGCAAATGACAAAGCAAAGAAAAGTCATGAGCTTCAGCGTTCCCCCCCACGGGGCGCAAAAAACCTCTTTCTCATGCATGCGGACCAGGTTAATGCATCAGTTTTGTCATGTCAATTGCCGGCCGCGGAGTTTCCGGCTTTATCCGCTTCTCTTGAAAAAAAGGTTTCCTTTTTCCCAATGGCGGTTTTCCTAAGTGTGAAAATCCATGACACGATGATTTGGCTATACCGGTTATGCTTCGTGCCGGCGCTGCTGCTCTTGCTGCCCCATTATCTGCGGCGGATGTGGAAGCGGGGCGGCTACGGCAAAGATTTCCGGCACCGGATCGGCTTCATTAAGGAAAAAGCGCGCCGGAGCCCGCAATCAAAACGGGTATGGGTGCAGGCGGTCAGCGTGGGCGAGCTGCTGGCGGCGGGGCCGCTCCTGCGGGCTTTGGCGAATGAGCCAAACGTGGAGACCTTCCTGACGACGACAACGAGCACCGGCTACGCGCTGGCCCGGAAACGGTATGCCGGAACCGTTTCGGCCGCGGGACTTTTTCCCCTGGATTTCTGCCCGTGCAGCCGGATGGCGTGGAAACGCATCCGGCCGGACCTTGCCATCCTGATGGAGGGGGAGCTGTGGCCGGAACACTTGCGCCAGGCCCAACAGC
>CAZYUX010000069.1:1883-11609 GCA_964650745.1 uncultured Puniceicoccaceae bacterium | reverse complement strand
CCATCTATTTGTTTTATTTTTTGCGAACCGACCGTGACCCCCTCAACCTTTTGCGGGAACAGATGTCTTTTGTCCCCGCTGGCTGGCGGGACGATCTGCTCTTTCTGGTTCGGGAGTTCGGCGCCATCCTCGTGGCCTTTTTCCGGGGCCAGCTGCTTATCGGTTTGATCATGGGGGCGCTGCTGGCCGCCGGCTTCACCATTGTCGGGCTGAAATTTTCCCTGACACTGGGGCTTCTCACCGGTTTGCTGAACATCGTTCCCTACCTGGGAACGATCCTCGGGTTGGGGGCCGCGCTGCCTCTGGCGTTTTTCCAGCCCGGCGGCGGGTGGGTTTCGGTGGCGCTGGTCCTGGCGGTGTTCGTCGTCGTGCAAATTATCGAGGGCTATCTGCTGACCCCAAAAATCATGGGCCGGCAAACGGGGCTGCATCCGCTGGCCATCATCATCGCCATTTTCTTTTGGGGGACGCTGCTCAACGGCATCCTGGGCATGGTTTTGGCGGTGCCGCTGACGGCCTTTTTCGCGGTGGCCTGGCGCCTGCTCAAGCGCAAGTATTTCGGCGCCGCGCCGTGACGCTTTCAGCCGCGCATGACAGCCGTCTTTCAAAAATCCGGCGTGCCGGGCTGGCGCGGCGGCCCGGAAGAGAAAGGAATTGGAGGATATCATCCAACGGCGCGAATGCCGCCGAAATTCGGGAGACCGCGCGCAAACAATAAGGCTTGACGCGGGCGCGGCGGCTCTTTTACACTTCACCTTTTCATCCGCGAGGGTGTCTTACATACAACCGTAAACCGCAAACACCGGATCCGCCATGGCGGCGCCAAAACGCAAACAGTCCAAACAACGCAGCCGCAAACGCCGCGGAGCCAACCGCTACAAGGCCCCGCAATTAGCCAGAGACCCGGCCGACGGGACGCTGTTCCGCTCCCACCGGGTCAACCCGGCCAACGGCATGTACCGGGGGCGCCAAGTGCTCGACGTCAACGTGTAAGGTTCAAGCGCGGGAAAGACCAACTGGGAAAAACCATGCGGCAGGGCGCGGGGGCGACAAGGATAGCGTTGGACGCCATGGGCGGCGACCTTGGCCCGGAAGAAATTGTGCGGGGAGCGGCCCTTTTTCTGCGGAACCATCCGGGCGCGGCGGATATTTCATTAGTTGGGGATGAAGCCGTCCTGCGGCCTCTGTTGCGGCCCGCGGGATTGGAAGACAACCCGCGGTTCAACCTGGTCCACGCTTCCGAGGTGATCGGCATGGACGAAAAGCCGATCCAAAGCCTTAAGCACAAAAAGGACGCCTCGCTGGTGCGCGCCATCGGGCAAGTCAAGGAAGGGGCGTGCGACGCGGCCTTGAGCTGCGGCAACACGGGCAGCCTGATGGCCTGCGGCATCCTCACTCTGCGGACCATGGAGGGGGTGGAGCGGCCGGCGCTGGGATCCTTCATGCCGGACCGCCAGCGCGGCTTCATCTTGCTGGACATCGGCGCCAACCACACGGCCAAGCCGGAGCACCTGGTGCATTACGCCATCCTGGGCGGCCACTATGCCCGCATCGTCCTGGGCTTGCCCGCGCCGCGGGTCGGCCTGCTGTCCATCGGCACGGAGGAGAGCAAGGGCAACGAATTGATTCTGGAAACCCACCAAATGCTCAAAAACACGGGAGACCTGATCCGTTATGAGGGCCTGATCGAAGGCTTCCAGGTTTTCGACAACGCGGTGGACGTCATTATTTGCGACGGTTTTGTGGGCAACGTGATTATCAAAACCTGCAAATCGCTTTACCGGATGATGCAGTCGGCCCTCTCCAGCGGGTTAAAAAAAAACCCGCTGCGAATGGGAGGCGCGCTGCTGGCGCGCGGGGCGTTTTCGGACTTGAAAAAGCAGCTCAACCCCGACCAGTTCGGAGCCGCGCCCTTGCTCGGGCTGCGCGGCAACGTCTTCAAAGCCCACGGGTCAAGCAACCGCCATGCCATCAGCCACGGCTTGCGTATCGCTTCGGAAATCGTGGTGCATGAGATGAACCGGCTTGCGGAGAACGACATTGCCGCGGCGAACGCATCCATGAAGGCGGCGGCGCCCAATACAGCCGCTGTTTCGTGAGGCGGGCGCGGGGGCGTCACAAATCAGCCTCCCATGCGGCGGTCTCGTTCCGGGATGCGTGAAAACACGCGGTTGTTTTGCGGGCTGATTCCTTGACAGGGAGGGGGTTCCCGTCTTTTTTGAGCCATCCAAATGAAAACATGAGATCGGATTCTATCTCCTCCTCCCCCTCCGTTATAATAACCGGTGTGGGGCATTACGTGCCTCATCGCGCCATTACCAATGATGACCTGGCTCAAAAGGTGGACACCTCGGACGAATGGGTCCGTGCCCGCACCGGCATCGGCCAGCGCCATATTGCGGGCAAAGAAGAGCAATGCTCGGACATGGCGGCTGAGGCGGGGCGCCGCGCCCTCGGCCGGGCCAAAGTGCCGCCGGATGAAATAGACCTGCTGATCATCGGCACCATGACGCCGGACATGCTCTTTCCCTCGACGGCGTGCCTGGTGCAGCACAAAATGGGCTTGCGGCCCATTCCGGCTTTCGATATCGGGGCTGCTTGCACCGGTTTCCTGTATATCCTGGAGGCCGGCGCCTGCATGTTGCGTTTCAACAACTACCGCAAAGCCCTGCTCATCGGCGCGGAAAAACTCTCAAGCGTGCTGGACTGGGAAGACCGCTCCACATGTGTGCTGTTTGGCGACGGAGCAGGGGCCGTGGTTCTCGAGCGGGCGGAAGACATGCCGGAAACCGGCGTGCTTGGCTCGATCCTGGGTTCGGACGGGAGCAGATCCGGCCTCATCCACATGCCCGCGGGCGGGTCCGCGCTGCCCGCCGCCGCCGCCACCCTTGCCGCGAGGCAGCACTTTCTGAAAATGAACGGCAGAGAAGTCTTCAAAATGGCCGTGCGGGTGATGGAGCAGGGGGCCCGGGAAATCCTCGAGCGGCACGGCATCGGGCCCGGGGACGTGGCCTGCGTCGTCCCCCACCAAGCTAACAACCGCATCCTCGAATCCCTGTCCGTCCGGCTGGGCATTGGCTTGGAGCGGTTTTACATCAACGTGGAGCGCTACGGCAACACCTCGGCGGCGTCGGTGCCCATCGCCTTGGACGAGGCTGCCCGTCAAAGGCGCTTCAAATCGGGAGATTATGTGCTGCTGCTGGCCTTTGGGGCCGGCTTGACATGGGGGGCGGCCTTGATTAAGTGGACGGGAGATCAATCAGTATGAAAACCTGTTATATCAAATTTGTCTTGCTGGCCGCGTTATTCCAGATGGCGGGAGCCACGGCGCCGCTGCGGGGATTTTTATGGTGGGGCGAGAAAGAGCAAGCGATGCCCCCGGAGCAACAGAATGAGCGGGCGGCGCCGCTGATGGAAAAAGCCCGGCAAGCCGCGGCGCGGGACCGCCCCGGCAGGGCATGCAGCCTGTTCAACGAAGTCTATGAAAAATACCCGGAATCCGTTCATGCTCCGGAAGCTCTGTTTCAAGCCGGGGAGCTGTTGCGCGCCCGGGGGAAGAGGAAAAAAGCCTTCGAAGCCTGGCAGAAACTCATCACCAGGTATCCGGACTTTCCCCGGTTCAACGAGGTCATTGACCGTCAGTTCGGCATCGCGCAAACCATGAAGGAACTGGGCCGGAAACAGAGATTTCCCATCTTCAGCGACAAATCATTGCGGGCGGTCGAGTTTTACGAGCAGGTTTCGCGCAACGCCCCCTACAGTAAACTCTCTCCGCGGTGCCTGCTCTCCATGGCCCGGATTTACCTCGAAAAAGAAAAAATACCTGAAGCCATTGACTCGCTGGACCGGCTCATCAACTACTACCCGGACAGCCCGCAGGCGCCGGAAGCCTACTTGATGCTGGCGGACACTTTCAAGGAAATGGTGGACGGCCCCCTCTACGACCAGGGCGCCACGCGGGAGGCCATCAACTACTACCAGGATTACCTGATCCTCTACCCCGGCGACCCCAACGTGCGGCGGGGGGAAGAAGGCCTGGCCGAAATGAAGGACTTGCTGGCCCGCAGCAAACTGGTTCTGGGCAAGTATTACTACAAATACCGGGGGGATTACACGGCGGCGCGGATATTTTTCAACGAAACCATCACCGTTTCCCCGGAGGCTCCAGCGGCGGACACGGCCCGCGAATACCTGGCCAAACTCGAGGTGCTGGAAGAAGCGTTCAAAAAGAAATTAGCCGAAAAAAAGGCCCGGTGGATCAAAAAATTGCTGCAAAGCCAAGAAGACGAGCCGCCAAAAGAAACCGAAACAAACCGCCCGCCGGACAAGGAACGGGGCTATTAGCCGCGGGCCGTCACACAGGGATAGAATCGAATGAAGCACGGGCGGCTTTGGCTTTTTTTATGCTTCGCCATCCTCGCGCTGACCGGAGGATGCGGGCACTACCGCCTGGGCAGCGGAACGGAGCCGCCCTTTTCTTCGATCTGCATCGCCCCGGTCCTGAACGATTCCTCCGCCCCCCAGGTCCAGGCCCTGCTCTGGGAAAACATCCGCGAGGCCTTTTTGCGCGGCGGGTCCGTCGCCCTCGCTCCGGAGACCGGGGCGGGCGCGGTCCTCGAAGCCGTGCTGACGAATTACCAGCGCGATCCCTCCGTTTCCAGGCGGGACGACACCGGACTGGCGGCAGGGTTCGATATTTCCCTGTCCGCCCAAATTACGCTGACGGACGCTTCATCGGGAGAAGTTTACATCAAAGACCGGGTTTGCGCCGCCACGCGCCGGCTCTATGCCGGGGACAATCTCCCTCAAGCCGAACACCAAAACATGCCTTTGCTCACCCGCGACCTCGCCCAAAAAATTAAAGATGCCGTCCTCCAAGTCTGGTAGCCGCCTTTTTCAACAATGAGTCCAAACGAACTCATCTTGGTCCCGTCACTGCTGGCCGCGGACCACGCCCGGCTGGCCGCCGGAGCTGATATGATCGCGGACTGCGGCTTGCCATGGGCGCATCTCGACATCATGGACGGGCACTTCGTCCCTAATCTGACATTTGGCCCCCAAGTCCTGGCCGACTTGAACAAACACCGCCGGCTCTTTTATGACACCCATCTGATGCTCGATGAGCCGCACCGCTATATCGAGCCTTTCGCAAAGGCCGGCGCCGGGCTCATCAGCATCCAGGCCGAGCCGGATTACCCCATCGCCGAAACCCTCGCGGAAATCCGCCGCATGGGCTGCCAAAACGGCATCGTCTTCAACCCCGGCACCCCGGCCGCCGCCGTCGAGCCTTACATCGGGCAGGTTGACTTGGTTTTGATAATGACCGTTCCCCCCGGCTGCGGCGGCCAGCCTTTCCGCGAAGATACCTTGCCGAAAATCGAACAACTTCACCAATGGCGCGAACAAAGGGGCCTGAATTTCCGCCTTGAAGTGGACGGCGGAATCAATCCCGAAACCGCCCGGCGCTGCCGCGCGCGCGGGGCCGACACCTTCGTCGCGGGCACCGCCTTTTTCACCGCTTCCGACAAGCCCGGCTTTCTCCGTCAAATCCTCGCCCGGGGCTGACAGCGCCCCGGCGGCTCCGGGCTTTGTGACGGGAACAGCCAAAATGAAACGGCGCGCAGCCGGGTTCAGCGCCATCGGATTGTCCTTGATTCAGTTTCGAGGGAGGCAAAGATGAGGATTAACAAATGACTCTGGCGGAAAAAGTGAAAGCGGCGGGAGTCGCGGGCGCCGGCGGAGCCGGATTTCCCGCGCATGTCAAGCTGGCGGCCCAAGCCGAGTGGTATCTGGCCAACGGGGCCGAGTGCGAGCCGCTGCTGCACAAGGACCGCGAGTTAATGGTCCATTTCGCTCCGCGAATTCTCCGGGGCTTGGCGCTGGCCGGGGAAGCAACTGGCGCGTCCCGGCTGGCGGCCGGAGTCAAAGAGAAAAACAAAGAGGCCGTTCAAGCCCTCCGGAGCGCGCTCGATGGCAGCGCTATTCAAATTCACACCTTCGGGGACTATTACCCGGTTGGAGACGAATACGAATTGGTTTACGGGATTACGGGGAAACTTATTCCGCCGAAGGGCCTGCCTCTCGACGTGGGGGCGGTGGTCAACAATGTCGAGACGCTTTACAACATTGCCCAGGCGGCGGACGGCGTTCCCGTAACAGACACTTTCCTGACCGTGGCCGGATCGGTGAAGGAACCGCTGACCGCCCGTGTTCCCGTGGGAATGCCAATGCGGGAAGTCCTCCAACTGGCGGGCGGCCCGGCCCGGGAGCCGTTCGCTGTCATGGACAGCGGGCTGCTGATGGGCCGGCTGGTGGAAGACTTGGACCAGCCGGTGACCAAAATCACGGGCGGCCTGATTATCCTGCCGGCGGAGCATCCGCTTATCCAACGCCGTCGCACTCCCTTGAAGGCCATGCGCCGGATTGGCCACGCCGCCTGTGACCAGTGCGCTTACTGCACCATGCTCTGCCCGCGCTACATGCTCGGCTACGACGTCCAGCCGCACCTTGTCATGCGCGGCCTTGGCTACAGCCGGCCAGGCGCTGAACTTTGGAACGAGCATGCTCTGCTCTGCAGCCGCTGCGGCCTGTGCACCCTATACGCCTGTCCGGAAAGCCTTTACCCCCGCGAGGCTTGCGTCCAGGCCGCCGCGGACCTGCAAGCCGCCGGCAAGGCTGATAAAACCTGGCCTCGGGAAGTGGAAGTCCGGCCGATGAAAGACGCCCGGCGCGTTCCCATTTCACGGCTCATGCGGCGCCTGGGCGTGACGGAGTACGATTCCCGAGCCGCTTACAAGGAGATGGACATCCGCCCGGCCCGCGTCATTATGCCATTGCTGCAACACGCTGGCGCTCCTTCCATTCCTGTTGTCAAAACGGGCGAACCCGTAAAACGCGGCCAGCTCGTGGCCCGGATACCGGAAGGGAAACTCGGCGCGGCGGTTCACGCCAGCATAGACGGAACGGTTACTGAAACCGGAGAAAAAAGCATCACAATCGAAAGGAAATAGATGCCAGCCAAAAAAGCGGCCGGATTGATTGAACTGAACAGCATCGCCGCCGGGATTGAAACGGCGGACCTCATGCTCAAAACCGCCCAAGTGGAACTCTTGCTGGCCCGCACTATCTGTTCGGGCAAATATCTGGTCATCGTGGGGGGTGACGCGGCGGCGGTTCAGATGAGCGTCCAGCGCGGCGCGGCCAAAGTTCCCGGCGCGGTGATTGACACCATGACCGTTCCCAACATCCACCCCGGCATCTTCCCCGCTATCACCGGGTCCAATCCGGTGAAAAAACTTTCCGCTCTCGGTGTCGTGGAGTCTTTTTCCGTCGCCTCGCTGCTGGAAGCGGCGGATGCCGCCGCCAAGGCCGCCGACGTGCAAATCATTGAGCTGCGCCTGGCGATGGCCCTGGGCGGCAAGGCTTTCGTGACTCTCACGGGCGATGTGTCATCAGTGACAGCCGCGGTGGACGCCGGAGCGGCGGTCGTGGCCGCAAAAGGCCTCCTCGTCAGCCAGGCCGTCATTCCCAATCCCCACCCCTCTCTCTATCACGATTATCTCTGACATGAAGACGATGGCCCTCACCGGCCCGCGGGCCATGAAGTTGCGGGAGGCGCAAAAACCGCGGCCGGACGGCGAGCGGGACGTCTTGATCCGGATACGGGAAGCGGGCGTTTGCGGATCAGATACGCATTATTTCACCAGCGGACACATAGGAGACCAGGCCGTGTCCTATCCGTTCACCATCGGGCACGAATGCTCCGGCGTGGTGGAGGAAACCGGCGCCGAAGTGAAGATAGTGCGCCCGGGAAGCCGCGTCGCGGTGGATCCGGCGGTCAGTTGCGGGGCATGCGAACAGTGCCGGAACGGCCGGCCCCACACGTGCCTGAATCTTCTCTTTTTGGGTTGTCCCGGCCAAATGGAGGGCTGTCTGGCCGAGTTCATCGTCATGCCGGAGGCCAACTGCCATCCGCTGCGTCGGCGGACGGCTTTTGCCGCCGGCGTGCTGTCAGAGCCGCTGGCCATCGCTCTGTATGCCTGCCGGCTGGCGGGCGGTTTGGCGGGGAAGCGCGTTGCCATCCTCGGCTCGGGTCCTGTCGGCTTGAGTGTTCTGCTGGCTGCAAGGTTTTACCGGGCGGGCGGCATTCACGTCACGGATAAAATCGCTTTCCGCGCTGAGGCGGCCGCGCGGGCGGGAGCGGACTGGACCGGCGCCCCCGGCGGTCTGGACGCGGAAGGGGAGATGGATATCGTCTTTGAATGCTGCGGGTGTCAGGAAGCGGCGGACCAGGCTGTCCGGTTGCTTAAGCCTGGCGGCAAACTGGTGATGATCGGCATTCCGGCGGAGGACCGCCTCTCGTTCGATTTCCACCGGATGCGCCGCAAGGAAATCCTCTTCCAGAACGTGCGGCGGCAGAATGATGGCACCCGTCAAGCCGTCGAACTGATTGAAAGCGGCCGGATCGATCCCTCGTTTATGGCAACCCACAGGTTTCCCTTGGATCGCGCGGCGGAAGCTTTCGATCTGGTCAGCGCTTACCGGGACGGCGTCATCAAGGCCATCATCACTATTGACTGACAACAGCGCCGGAAAGAAAAACCGCCGCAATCAGCAGACCAGATTCTGGAAATCATCCAGGGAGCCTTCGAAGCCCCGGCGCATTCCTTTGTTGGCGACCGCCACGGCGTCATGCGAGTGCAGGGATTCCAAGTGCGCGCACGCCACCTGGAAATCCCAAACACGGGGATCGCAATCCAGTTTCTCGTAAAGCAGCCGGACGGCGTCCTCGACAAACTTGACTTGCTGCCCGCATAATTCGGCAAACGCCTGCTCGTCCTCGCGCCGGACCATGACCTGGGTTTCGGTTTTAAGCGCGTCCCGGCACAGACGCTGAAGGTTTTCGAGGGTGATGATGGCGCCCGGTCTCACTTCGGCGCTGATCCGGGCCTTGCTCCGCTGGGAATGAGGTATGGCCGGCGTTTCCCGCTGTCCGGCGGCATGATCGGAGAGTTCCTTCGAGCACGGACAGGTGGATGAATATACGAAATCGAAATGCAGGCGCTTGCGGAAGCGGTCCAAATCGTCGAGCAGCCCTTCATAGGCCGCCCCGTAATATTGCCAGCCCTCGAGGCCGCTGCGAAGGCTGCGCTGGAGCATGGGGTAGGAGAATGAAAGCTTGAGCCGCGCCCGGCTGCTGCCCAGCTGCTCCTTGTAGGCGAGCAAAATGTCCTCCAGCAGCTCGATGGTGAAAACCCGGTCTTTGAATTCATAAAAGATGCGCATCAGCCGGGACATGTTGATTCCCCGGTATTCCGCGCGCAGCGAAACCGTTCCCGTCACCGAAGTTTCCAGCGTCACGGGTTCTTCTTTCTCCCGCATGTATTTCAAGGGCAGGCGGAAATTGGATATGCCGACTTCGAGAATCGGCGCGGCCGCGCCCAAAACTTCCGAACTGGGCGTGTTTTGGACGTCGGGCAAATCTGTTTTGCGGTGGCGCTTCACGGCGAAAAGCTTTCGCGGAAATTTCGGCGGAGGGGGTTTGTGGACTGTTTTCGCGTTTCGGGCAAGCTGTTTTCCATGAGCCCCGTCTTCCTTCAGGACGGGGAGCGCATGGACGCAACTTGCTTCTGGAGGAAAGCGTTTGTTTCGTCGTATGCCGCTTTTACTTGCGGCGCCAGCGCGAGGCATTGTTCCATATCTTCATTCTGGGCCGCTTTTTCCATT
>CAZYUX010000069.1:0-1873 GCA_964650745.1 uncultured Puniceicoccaceae bacterium | reverse complement strand
GGCAGCCCCCGCGTCCAGGGATTTGGTCGTGTTCATTGCCCGTGAGGATTCCGAGAGCCGCAGGGCGCCCAGGTTGCCGCTGCTGCCCGCGATGGCATGGGCCTGCATCCGGACAACTTCGCTGTTTCCCTTCCCGGCCGCTTCCAGCAGCTTCCGTATCCGCGGATCGCTTTCTTCTTTGAACAGATCGGCCAGTTCTTGGAGGATTTCCGCCGAATCTTCTTCAAAGATGAGTTTGAACTGGGCGTCGTCAATCAAGGGAACTTTTGAATAATCGGTCATGTGTTTCCCGGGCGGTTCGCGCGTTCCTTTTCCTTTGGACGATAGGGAAAAAGCGGCCGAATGCAAGCGGCAAAGATTAACTGGCCGTTACCGGGCAGGCGCGGCCGGCGGCGGCGCAATGGGCTTCCAGATCCCGGCGGGTTTGCGCCTGCCACTCGTCCCGCGCCGGCTCATTGACGAGGAAATCATTGTGGTCGAGGAGGAAGTTCCACAGGCGGGCGTCCAGTTCCCTTTTTGTGTCCGCATAAGCCGGATCATCCGCCAGATTGCGGAATTCATCGGGGTCTTTTTTCAAGTCGTAAAGTTCGGTGTGGGGCGCGGCGGCGGCCGGGTGTTCCGCTTTATCGGCAAGCTCGATCCCGCCGTAAAAGTTTTTTTTGGCGCTTGGCCGGCGGAAGTTGCGGATGATTTTATAGCGGTGTGAGCGCAGGGCGCGTATGTTTTCCACCATGTGAGAAAAAGCTTCACGGCGCAATTCCTCCCGGCTTTGGCCGCGCGCGTGCGCCGCGAAGCTGCGCCCTTGAATGTTGCCGGGAACAGGCAGTCCGGCCAGCTCCAGAACCGTCGGCAGCACGTCAACGTGGGCGGTCATGTTTTCAACGACTGTCCCGCCGGGCACGGCGCCCGGATAACGAATAATCCAGGCCACCGCCGTTCCGGGATCATAACACCAGGTTTTGGCGCGCGGCAGGCCGGCGCCATGGTCCACGCACATGACGACCATTGTGTCTTTTTCCCGGCCGCTGTCGCGCAGAGCCTCAAGGATTTGCCCGATGGCTTCATCGCCGCGGCGGATCAGCCCCTGCAGGACGGAGATGGTCTCCCGCGCGCGCGGCGTGTCCTTTAAATAGGGCGGAATGAACAAGCCGTTCGCGTCGTCCTTGGCCCAGGGATAGATTTCGGAGGGTTTCCCCGAGTAGAACTGGTTTAGATGGGCTTCGATGAAGCCGATTTGGGCGTAAAAAGGCGCGGAATCTCCGGAGCGTTTCCGCAGCCACCGGCAAAGATGACCCGCCGCCACATCGCAAGAACGCCAGGGGTCCGTGGCGAAGCGCTCGTCCACCGCCATGATTTCCGCGACGTGCTCGTGGGCGCACTCGTGCTGGATGCCGAAGAGGGCGGTGCGGTAGCCGTGCTCTTCCTTGAGCCGCCGGGCCAGGTGCCTCTCGTCCCGGTGCAGGCGGTTGTTGTTGACCGTGTTGGTCAGGAACATGACGCCGTTGTCCTGGCAGTAGCGCCCCGTCATCATCGCGGCGCGGGAGGGCGAGCAGATGGCGCAGGCGGAAAACGTGTTGGCGAACCGGCATCCTCCGGCGGCCAGCGCGTCCGCGTTCGGCGTGCGCGTGTGCGAATTGCCGTAACACCCGAACCACCGCCCGGCGTCATGCCACGTGATAAAGAGTATATTGGGAGGAGTCATGATCCATGTTGAAATCCGAGGTTATGGCGGCGGCATTTCGGAGAGGACGTCGCTGCCGAGAGACAGGAGAATCCGGCGCTGAAACGCGAGAAAGGGAAATGCGATAAACACGACCAGCGTTTGCGACAGAACGAAGTCTTGAATGAACCGCATCCAGTAAAGCGCCCCGCC
>CAZYUX010000068.1:0-11660 GCA_964650745.1 uncultured Puniceicoccaceae bacterium | reverse complement strand
TAAAGATAGCATAGTTTTTCCAAATGTCCAATATTTACTTTTCGGATTAATAATTAACAAGGCAGGCGGAACCCTTTGCCTGTTTCGCGGGCTGGTTGTCAGTCAATCGCCTGTTGCCTGTGGGGGTCATCTGCCCGGGCTTCTGGCGTGAGGGTTAAGCAGGCGCGTATTGAAGCCGCCGTTTCCGTAATCTGTTCCGGGGCGAGTTCAGGATAAATGGGCAAGGCGAGAGTTTCACGGGCCGCTTTTTCGCTTTCAGGAAAATCGCCTTCCTTTCCCCCCAAATCCGCGAAACATTCCTGCTGGTGCAGGGAAAGCGGGTAATAGATTTCACAACCGATGCCGTTCTCCCGCAAGCGCTTCACCAAACCGTCCCGCCTTTCCGCCGCCACGCGGATGATAAATTGATTGAATACATGGCGGCGTTCGGGGAGAACTTCCGGAAGGACGGCTTTTCCTTCTTCCGCCAAATCCTTCAACGCTTCATGGTAAAGTTCCGCGTTGCGCTGCCGGGCCTCCGTCCACGGGTCAAGGTATTTGAATTTCACGCGCAAGATGGCCGCCTGCAGCGCGTCGAGGCGGAAGTTGCCGCCGATGCGTTTGTGGTAATATTTCGGCGCCATGCCGTGGACGCGCAACACCCGGATTTTTTCCGCCAGCGTTTCGTCATTCGTCACCACCATGCCGGCGTCGCCCGACGCGTTAAGGTTTTTGGTGGGGTAAAAGCTCAAGCACCCGCAGGTTCCCAGCGAGCCGGCCCGCCGGCCGCGGTATTCCGCGCCGATGGCCTGCGCGGCGTCCTCGATAACGGCCAGACCCCGCCGTTTGGCGAATTCGTTAACCGCGTCCATCTCCGCCGTCTGCCCGTAAAGATGCACGGGGATGACGGCCTTGGTGCGGTCAGTTGCGGCGGCTTCGAGTCTCGCCGGGTCGAGGTTGAAAGAGCCCGGATCAATGTCCGCGAAGACCGGCCTGGCGCCGGCCCGCGCCACCGACCCCGCCGTCGCGAAAAACGTGTAGGCGGGCAGGATGACTTCATCCCCAGGGCCGATTTCCAAAGCCATCAGCGAAATCAAAAGAGCGTCGGTTCCGGAAGTGACGCCCACGGCGTGTTCGCAGCCGCAATAGGCCGCGATCTCGGACTCCAGGGCCTCCACTTCGGGGCCGAGGACGCATTGCTGGGAATCGAGGACGCGCCGGGCGGCGTCCAGGATTTCCTCCCGGATGGCGTTGTACTGAGCTTTTAGATCGAGGAGTGGAACGGCCATGATTCTCACAGCAAAATCCTTTTGCCCCGGCCGGACAAACAAAAATCCGCCCGGATCTATTTTTGAGGATAACGCCTCAGGGCCTCGCGGCGGGCGGTGGTCATTTGGAGTTCATCGAGCAGCCGCAGGATTTTTTCCCGGTCCGGCGGGGGCGCGTCAAGGATGGCGGGCGGCAGGCCGGTGTCGAGGGTGATGATTTGCAAATTGCGCCGCAGCAGATCCCGGTTTTCATAAACGGCGCTCTGAAACCGCGCCGGCCTGAGTGTCCCGCAGTTCTGGATGATTTCTTCCAGGCAGCCGTATTGGTTGAGCCATTTTGCCGCTGTTTTCGGCCCGACACCGGGCAGTCCCCGGATATTGTCCGGGGTGTCCCCAGCCAAAGCCAGGTAATCCGCAATTTGTCCGGGCGCGACGCCGAATTTGGATTTTACACCAGTTTCATCGAGCTCGCGCCAGCCGGTTTTGGGATTGGCCGCGGGCGGCGGGCGCAGAAGCGTGATGCCGGGCCGGACGCACTGGGCGAAGTCTTTGTCCGCGCTGACAATTTTCACCTGCCGTCCTTCTGATGCCAGTTTCACCGCCGTTGCGCCGATTAAATCGTCGGCTTCGACGCCCTCTTGTTCGTGGCCGCCGTAACCCATCGCCACCGTGATCTGCTTGATGACAGGGATCTGCCGTTCGAGAGCGGGCGGAGTTTCCGGGCGGTGCGCCTTGTAGTCCGCCTGCAAAGCCGCCTGCCGGGCCGCTCCTCCAAGGTCGAAAAACACCGCCAGCCGCTCCGGCTTCCAGCCGTCTTCGAGCTTCCAGAGGGTTCGCGTCCAGCCGTGGATGGCGTTGGTCGGAAAACCGTCCGGGCGCGTCAGTTCCGGCACCGCGTAAAACGACCGGAATGCCATATTAAACCCGTCCACCAACAGCCATGTTCTCATATGGCGCATCCTTGTGTCCCGGCTGCGGGGAGTCAATCCTAAGGCCCGGCGGGCGGTTCAGCGGAGGCGCTCGGCTTTGCCGCCTGGGGTGATGATGGTCGGATTTTGGAAAAGCGCTCCCGGGTCCGCGCTTTTGACGGTCTGGCGCGCTGGAGATCCGCCCGGGCTGATCAGGTTCGCGGTGACGAAGATCAGCAGGTTGCGCTTTTGCGTGGATTCGCCTTTGGACTGGAACAGCCGCCCCAGCAGCGGTATGTCGCCTAATACAGGCACTTTGTCGTTGACCGCCACCGTCTGGTCGCGGGTCAGCCCGCCCATGACGACCGTCGCCCCGTCCCAGATGGTCACTTCCGTTTTCACGCGGCGCACGGAGAAAATGGGCTGGTAGAAACCGGAGGGCATGGTGACGCTGGAGCCGGAGGCGATGGCTATGCTCGGCCCGCCGTATTCGACGAAGCCCTCGAACTCGGTCACTCTTGGCTCGAGCATCAGGCTGATGGAATTGTCGTCTTCGACAGCGGGGGTGACCGTCATCTCCACGCCGATGTTGCGCACGGTGAAATCCTGGGGTGTTCCCGCCGCCAGGGCGATCGAGTTGTGCAACTCCCCGGTGGGCATCTCGGATTCGCTGAAGGACTGCGGATAGCGGAATTCCTGGGCGACTACGATTTCCGCCGTCTTGCCGGAAAGGACCGTCACCTTGGGGGCGCTCATCAGGTCGTTGCCCGCCTTGCGCGAAAGCGCCCGGATAAGGACGTTGACGTCGAAATTTCCGATAATTCCGGAGATGTCCGCCAGCGCTCCGGCGGCGGCGGCGAGGTCAATGGCATTGGCGAGTTGCGGCGGAGAAACGCTTCCGGCGGGCTGGCCGTTGACTGTAATTTGTGAGGAAGACGTTTTCGGGCCGAAGGCGGTCGCCAGTGAGCGGTTGCTCGTCTGGTAGTATTGTTCGTAATCGGGGAGATATTGGCCGGATGCCGGGTCATAAATCATCTTCCCGCCCTTGGTCACCAGCCACTCGATGCCCAGCTCCTCGAGGTCGCTTTGCTGGACTTCGAGGAACTTGGTTTCGATTTCGACCTGTTTGACGTCGCTGTAGCGGCGCAGGATGTCGCGAATTTTCTCGAGATGGCGGGGCGTCTGGGTGACGATAAGCTGCCCGTCGGCCAGGGCCAGGTTAGCGCCTTCCACCGTGTCGAAAGGCACGCCCGCGCGCTGGAAGAAGTGCCGCAGGGCGTCTTCTTCAGCGGTGTGGGCGGGTCCCGGGCCGGGATGCGGAGCGGGGGCGAAGGGATCCCGCGCGGCGGCGCTTTCCTCATGGGCGCCCACCCCCGTCAAGCGGATGATGGTGGAACGCGAGATGGGGTAAAAGTCGGTCTCCAGACGGGTGCCCGCGCCTTCTCCCGGCCGCGCCACCACCGCGCCGTTCTGCACGTCGTACTCGTAGCCGACGGATTCGAGGACGAAATCCAGGACACGATCCAGGCCGAGATTGCGCAATGTGATGTTGACGGGCGGATCCTTTCCCGCCGGGTCGAGGAGCACGATGTTGATGCCGGTTTCGCCGGGGTCGTATTGCGCCGACAACTCGGAAAGCGTGGCGATGGCGCCGCTGAGGGCCACGCCTTTGAAATTGACCAGAGGGATGGTGATTGAAGCCAGTTTGTCGCGCAAACTCCGGTCTTCGGCGATTTTAGGGGCGGCGGTTTCACGTTCGAACACTTGTGGGCGCTGCCAGCTTTGTTCCACTTCCTGGAGCATCTGCTGCTTTGTCTTGTGGCGGTCGAGGCTCCCCCGCCGGCGCTGGATGGCGGCAATGCGAGCCTGGTAGTATTTGGCGGCGGCATGGCCCGGAGCGCGGGCCTCGAGCCGGGCGAAAACCTCGCGGGCTTTTTCGTGCTCGCCGGCGATGAACAGAGCCCGCCCGCGCCGTTCCAGTTTTTCCAGTGCCGCCCGTTCCGGCGCGGTTTCTTCCAAAACCGCCCGCACCGCCGGCTCCGGCCGCGGAGGGGGAGGGGCTCGGCGAACTTGAGGGCGTGCTAATGTGCCAGCGGCAGCCATCAACGCGCCTGCGGACAAGATCCCGAATAGTATGCGGTTTAACAAGGACTTCTTTTTCATGGTTTTTGGAAAAGACAGGCGGTTCACGGTGGAAATGGGGAAAGGCGCAGCACAATGGTTTCCGGCTTGTCCGGTCCGGTGGCGGCGCGTTCCAGCACGACTTTTGAGGCGGCGCAGTCAATTTTCAGCACGCGGTAAGTGCCGGTTGCGGTCTGGAAGGTTTCATTTTCGGCGGCCTTGATGACCGTTCCGGGCGCGTAATCCGAGGTTAGGCGCGCGATGCGGCCTGGTTCATAAAGCGGCTCGTCCGTCAGCGCCACTTCTTTGTTCAGCCGGTGGTCGAAGATCCTCAGGATTGCGCCGTTGCCGGGTCCGTTTTTTGGCGGGTCAAAGCCGCGGATAGTGAAATCCAGTTCCGGAAAATCCTGTCCGGTTTTTCCCACCAGCCAGGATTGCTTTTCTTCATTTTTCAGGTTAATGAGGTAGCCGCCCGCCTCTCCGGCGTAGCCGTGGTATTGCAGGCGGTAAAGAACGTCCGCGAAACCCGCCAGTTGCAGAGCGTGGGCTTCATCTGGTTTTTCTTGCCCCGGGCGCGGCGGCTCCAGGCGGAAAAAGCCCGCTTGCGCGTCCAGATATACCGCGGGCGGCGTGAAAAGCTCGAAGATCCAGGCGTGCCGTTCTTTTGGAAAGCCCGGCGGCCGCCAGACGGCAGGGCCGCGAAACGGTTTTTCCGCGGGGCTCTCCATGATCGGGAATTCCCGGCTGGATCCACAAGGCGCGGGAATGGTTTCGCTGAAAGGCAATGGCCGTGTCCAACAGACGGCGGCCGCGGCCAGGAGCACCGCCGCTCCGGTGAAGAGGACATGTTCGCAGCGGAGTTTCATACGCCGCGGGCTTCCACGTATTCCAATGTGACGTGAAAGCGGGAAAGCCGGCTGTGGATGAGCGGGGCGGGTTGTGCCGCGTTTTTTTCGCGGGAAGATTCATTATCCCGGGTTTGAAACAGATCATGAGGCGAAACGGGCGTTTTTTTCCGTTCAGCAGGGGCGGGGCGGGCTTCCACGCCGGTTACGACAAGGGGGAGTCCGCCTCCGGCAATGGCATTGGTAAAGGAGCGCAGGGTGTCCGTATTCCCCGTGAAAATGATCTGGAAAGCGGTTGCGGCGAAGCCTTGTTCGCCCTGGCAGGAAAAAGGAGCGCCGTGGCTGGCGGCGTCGCGGGCGGCGCCGCGCCGTATTGAAAGCAAAGCCGCCGGCCGGGCCGCGAAAAGCTCGTCCAGCAGATGAGAGATGATTTGCCGCTCCCGGTGGACCGCCGCGATTCGGGCCGGGCCGGGGCCGGTTCCGGAATCGAGGTAAATGGAAAACCCGAATTTGGCGGCTTCTGCAGAAGATAACCGGATGTTCAGTTCCCCCGCGCGCCGCCGGTATTCTTCGACAAAGGCCAAAAGGTCGAAATATACCTCCTGGGATTCGGCGCGGGGACAAGGCTTCAGCAGTTGGGCGCTTTCTCCGCGCCACCGGGCGGCCCTTTCCGCCACTGACTGGCGCAGGGCGGATAGTTTTTCTTCAGCGGACCGCAATTGTCCGGGCGGCAGGGCCGCCGCCGGTTTTTTCAGGGCCGCC
The DNA here is from genome assembly GCA_964650745.1 of uncultured Puniceicoccaceae bacterium. Taxonomy (GTDB): domain Bacteria; phylum Verrucomicrobiota; class Verrucomicrobiia; order Opitutales; family CAZYUX01; genus CAZYUX01. The sequence continues at coordinate 5,777 of CAZYUX010000068.1, read as the reverse complement.
GCTTCCCGCCGCAATCTGCCGTTTGCCGTCCGCCAGCGGGCCAGGCAAAATATTTCCGCTCCGAAACCCAGGAAGAGCAAGATCATGCAGCCATAGAACAGCGGGTTGTTTTTCAGCGGGGGCATTGTAAAGCATCTGGCGAAGGGACGGCTAAAACGAACTCGAAGCCGAGAACTCCGTTTTGCGAGGCGTCAAACCGCTTGCCTTCGATACCGGCGATAAATGGCGAGCGGGAGAGGTTGCGCAAGAGCCGGTTGACACCTTCCCGCAGGGCGGGTCCCGCTTTTTCCAGCGGATGGTTCCGGTCGAGCATGCGCCCGGCGATCCGGAGCCTGGTTGTCGCGCGCTGTTCGGTGTGTTCCGGGGTGTGGAGGATTTCCAGTCGGTCCAGCCAGACGCATTCTTCCGCCGCCAGCCGGGATTCCATGCCGGCCAGCAGGCGGACCCATGCGTGGCGGCGGCGGGAAAGCCGCTCCCATTGAGCGATTTGTTCTTTGAGGGCTTTGGCTTCCGCTTGAAGTTGGGCGGTTTTCCGGTGAGAGGTTTCCCGGTTCGCGGTTTGGCCGCGCAGGTTTTCCAAATGCGCTTTCAAGGCCGGCTGAAGGCGGTATTCCCGGAAGGCCAGCAGGCCCGCGGCTAAAAACAGGCAGACCGCCGCCGCTGCCAGCCAAGGTTTGCGGCGCGCAAAATCCATTCGCGCGCGGAACTCTTCCGGCATCAAGTCGAGCCGCGCGGCCGGCCGGAGGCGCTCCGCCGCCGCAGCGCCAACAGCGCGGTTTACCGCGGCGGAATGATCTTTCAAAAGGCTGGTTATTTCACATGAAAAGATTTCCGGCGGCGGGGTGTAAAGCTCGGCCGGGGCGCGCAGGACGGCATCCAGTTGCGTTTTCCACTCCGGCAAACCGGCTGCGTCTCCCGCGAGGAATACCTTTTCGGGCGGCTCATCTCCGAATCGTTTCTTTTCGCTTTCGAAGGTGCGCGTGATTTCCGCGGCGAGCCGTTTCGGAAGTTTCCCGGCCGTTTCGCCGTCATTCAACAGCAGAATTCTTGCGGCAAAACGCTCTTGTTTCTGATTTAACAGGCTGATGGAAAGGCGGCCCCGCCGCAGGAAGAAAACTTTTCCTTTCAAGTCCGGATAAGCGAAGCGCAGAGCGTTGGCGTCAAGAACCGGGGAGGCTTCCGCCCGTTCTGGAATGAAACCGGTGGCGCGCGCCGCCTCGGCCAGACGGGTGATGATGCTCCGGTTGGCTGCCGCGAAAAGGAGTGTTTCTTCCACGCCGTCGCCGCCTGCGGGGTGATAATCCCAGCAGGCTTCTTCAAGGGGGTAGGGCAGGCTTTGCCTGGCTTTGTAGGCGGCTGCCGCGCGCCGGTTCCCGGGATCCACTTTCGGGATCGTCAAGGTTTTGATCAGCAATAAAAAAGGGGGGAGGGCCAGAACCGCGCGCCGGGGCTGGCCGTGTTCGCTTTTCAGCTTCCGCAAGGTCCGGCCGGCGGCGTCCGCCCAAGCTTCGACAGTTCTTTCGTCCGGCTCCAGTTTTTCACTGCGGACGTCCATGATTTCCAGGCGCCCGTCTTTGCTCCAGCGCCAGATAATGGCGGATAAGCGTGTCTCGCCGCAATCCAGTATGAGCCGTGGGGAGGAGCTTTCGCTCATGGGAAGATTATCCGGATCGGGGGCGCAGGTAAGAGGGGGATTCGCGCATTTGAGCCCGGTTTTCGGGGGAGTAAAAAGGCGTCAGGTAGATGGGAACCAGCACGCCTTCGTTTTTCTCCGCTTCGGAGCGGATTTTGTCCTTGAAGTTAAACAGGCGGGCGGGATCGCCGATGCTGGGGGAATAATTATTGGACCGAAGGGGCAGGGGCCTGCCGCCGGCTTCGAGTTCCACGAGGTAAGCATAGGGTTTTGCCGGCAGGCCGTCGCGTTCAGCCGCTTCCGGCGGCAGGTAAAAAAAGACTTTCACGCGCCGGTTTTTTTCCAGCGCGACCAGAGTGGCTTCAGACTGGAAAAAAACATAACGCTCCGTCTTTCCCGCCCGCGCCTGGTAAGCCAGGCTTAAAAGCACTTTGATGTTGCTTGCGAAACGGGGGTTGGGCGCTTGAGGATCCGCGCTGCCGCCGCCTTTGATTTCCGCCTCAATTTCCTGCCAGGTCCCCGGAATTCCTTGCAGTGAACGTTGCTGAAAACGCATCCGCTCCACCGTCACGGGATCTTCCGGGGCCGCCCTCATAACCGCGGGCAAGACGAGCAAGCAGACCGCTAAAAAACGAAGAAACATATTTCCCGCTGAATGTTTTGCCCAAGCATGGGATAATTTGCATGAAGCCGTTAGACCGAAAGCGCGGTCTTGGCAATCTTTTTTTCCGCCAGGCTGTTCCGGAATGGCGCCGGAAAGCCCGGTGGTGTTTTATTTCCTCCGGCGGACGACTTGGAGCTTGTTTATGCCGTAATCATCGAGGATTTCGGCATAGGACATTTTGGCCTCGACGCGCATGATTTTGACGGACCCGACTTTGACTTCGTTCTGGCCCAGGACTTCGCCGGTGTCGGGGTCCACCATTTTTTCGCCAAGGGCGTAAACATCCCATATCTGGCCGGATTCGATTTCCGTGCCGTCGCCCCGGTTGATGGTCACCTGCTGGTCAATCTTGCCGATGATTTTGGCGGGGTAAATAACGTCCGCGACACGGTTGGCCACCCTGCCGGCCATCATCCGGGCCAGTTTCATGAGAAACTGGTCGGAGAGTTCGCCCGACTGGCTGACAATGAAGTTCTCCCTCTCTTTTTTGCCGCCGGTGTCAATCTGGAAGTTGGCCGACTCGAGCAGAGCGCCGCTGGTGGTGTCGTAAATCTTCGCTACTGCCCCGAGGCGGATGACGCGGTTTTTCACCGTCTTGCCGATGCCTTCGAAAGTGGCGGTCTCGTGATAGTCCTGGAAGTCGCTGACAGTGGTGACGAGCAGGTATTGGACGCCGCCAAGTTTAAAGGCCTTGGCCGCCCGGGGGTCGCTCATATCCACGTTCCCGCTTTCGGCGAAACCTTGTTCCTCGAGGATTTTATCGAGGTCGCCGCGGGCAAAGACCTTGAATTTACGGGTATTGTGAATACGGTCCACGAGCTGGCCGTCCATAGCTTGCACGACACGGTTCATCTCGGTCAGCGAACCGGACTTTTTGGCGCTCTGCTTGAGAGCGGGAGTGACTTCGATCCCGCCGATGCCGATGGTTTTCTTTTGGGCGCAAAGCGGGAAAAGCGGCAACAGCACGCTGGCGAGCAATATGGCGGCACGGTTAACAGCGTTCATAATGGTTGATTTGGTTTAAGCGGTTTTGGATTTAAAGGTTCTGCTTTTCCTGGTGAATTATCCGTCTCACTGAAAGAGGCTTTGGGTTTTATGTTCGATTTCCAGATCCTTGATGCGGAAGTAGGAGTTGCGGAACATCTCGGCAATGCCTTGGATTTGCTCCACTTGGGCTTCAGTCAGTTGAGCGTCTTTTTTCAAGCCTTGAAGGAAGGCCGTGGCGTCCTTCCAGCGGGCGTAACCCGCGTCGCTGAGGGAGAGGGAGACCCGCAGTTCCTGTCCGTCATAAACGTTGATCGTCCGCTCCCATGGCTTGAATCCCTCGCGGGTCAGGCGGATTTTGCTCAAGCCGGGCCTGACTTTGAAGGTGCCCGGAGCTGTCCCAACAACCGTGCCGTTTAGTTCGACGGTTACGTTCATCGGCTCGATTGTGTAATTATTGGCCGTTATCTGGCAGGTGCCGTCTTTGTTTTTAACAATGCCGGGGATATTCAGGTCAGCCATGCCGCAGGAAACAGACAGGCTGACGCGGCGGGCTTTGGCGGGGGTGTCCGGGATTTTGTCTTCCGACGCCTTTTGCCGCATACTGGCGGCGACGCGTTCCGCCGCCTGATCGAGAAGCTGGTTGACCGCATCGCCGTCAAATTCGGCTGAAGTGGCGTCATAGCGGGTTTTCGTTTTTTCGGTGAAGGTGTCGCCCGCCACGCTGCCTCCGGTGGCGGCCTCGATGATTTTATATGTAACGCGCAAGGTGTGTTCCAGAATTTCCGTTTCGACGTAGGCTTTGTTGACCTTCTTTGTTCTGTCGCAGCTGATAATGGAGGCGGTGATCAGATAGTCCGCTCCCATGTTCTGGGCCAGGCGCAGGGCGGATGTGTTTTCCGAGAGGAGCCGGTCGAGCTCGGATTCGGGAGCGCCGCTGTCTCCCCGGAAGGCATGAGCGGAATCAATGACGGCCTCCCGGCTGTAGATGCGGAATCCGTAATTGGAGATGCGGCTGGAGATGAGGTCTTCAAGAACCATGACTTTCTCGTCAAGCTCCGGCCCGGAACGGTTGGAGACAAAGATGGCGGCTTTGCGGGGTTCATCCGCTCCTTTCGCGGCCAGAGACGTGAAAACCGCCGCGATCAATAAAAAAACCGGCGCGCCCGGACGCGGGGAGAAAAGAGATGGCATATGGCGGATTGTTTTCATGGGTCAGTTGTGGAGTTTTTACGAAGCGGTTAAACGTTGCCTCGCCGTCATGAGGGCGGCAAGACTATTTTCGCGTTTTCGCGGCCCCGCGCGAAAACCGGGGCGGGGAAAGTTCAGCGGGAATGCAAGAGGGACAGCTCTTCCATTTCGAATTCGTCTTCTCCGGTATCGGCGATTTGGGCGGCGGCTTTCACATTGCCTTTGCAGTAGAGCAGCAGGTCTTTGAGGTATCTGTTTTTGCTGGCGGAAAGGAAGTCCTCCAGGGTGGGCCACTCCCCGAGCATTTTGGTCGAGCGCGTATAAGCTTCCTCCTGTTTGGAGTGCAGCTTGGCCCGAATGTCCGCCGCTGTCTCGGGCATGTATCCTTCGGCGGCGGCCGCCTGTTTGAGAATATCCAGCAGTTCCCCGGCATTGAAGGGTTTTTGTATGAAGTCGAAGGCTCCGTAGCGCAGGGCCATGATGACCCGCTCCCTGGACTTGAAACCGGTCATCACCACCACGACCGCCGAGGGGTCAAGTTTTCGGATGTTGCGCAACAGCGTGATGCCGTCCATCGGCTGCATGACAATATCGGTCAGGACGACATCGTATTTGCCTTTCCGGTATAATTCCAGAGCTTCCTCGCCGTCGAGGGCGTAGGAGACATTGAAGCCGGCGGGGGTGACCAGCAGCTTGAGCATTTCGTGGATGCCTTTCAAGTCATCCACGATTAGCAGGGAGGGGCAGGCGGAGCCGCCGGCATTCTTGCTTTTGAGCTGCGGAACAGGCTTTTGTTTAGCTTGCGGTTTGTCTGCGGGAGGCGCGGGCGGGTTGTTCATGTTGTTTTTTTGGATTGCTCCTGGCTGTGTCCGTTGCGGTTGGATATGACAATGATCCCCGGCAAAACGGGCGGTCCGGATCGCCGCGGGTGTCAGGTTGTTATTTTCAGTTGCGTTAGAACGGACACAATCCCCGCCCGTGGAAGGCGGCATCCCATGAAATAAAAATACAAGCGGTTTGCCGTTTCCGCAAATATCCCGCGGGTTTTATCAATTATTTTACATTCAACTCTGGCGCCGTCTTGCGCGAGAAGTGTGCGCGCCTGATCCCCCAGTATTTAAATGAGGTTTCGTTGGCGATTGATTGTTTTTAATCTCTTTTAATGAAAATGGCGGGAGAAAAAGCGCGCCGCCGCCCGCATTTTCCGGTCTCCCTTCCGCAAAGAGGGCCCGCGTGTTTCCACAGTCATTTGTAATTTTTAAAAATCAGCGCAAAAAAAACCCGCCTCGTTGCAGGCGGGTTTTT
>CAZYUX010000067.1:757-12001 GCA_964650745.1 uncultured Puniceicoccaceae bacterium | reverse complement strand
AAACTCCGCCCCAAGGACAATCCCCCGCCACAGACTCTTTTTTCAGAGCTTCCTTAAGCTGAAAAGGAAAGATAAACAGTGTCGTCTTCTCGCGCCGTGTCCGTTTTACGATGATTTATATGGCGGGGACTTGGCCGCTCAGGCGGCGCCGCCGATGGGTTTTTCCAGCAGGGGCAACATGACGCCGCGGCGGAAAAGGGTGACCTGGCCGCTGCTGGCCGAGACGACGATGGCGATGCAGTCGGCGGCCCGTGAGATGGCGGCGGCGGCGGCGTGGCGGGCACCGAAGCCTCCAGGCAAATCACCCCGGTAAAATTCCGCCGGCGCGTGTATCAGGCTGCCCGCCGACTCGATGGCGCCGTTGCCCCGGATGACGAAACAGCCATCAATAAACGAAAATTCCTTGATGGTTTCATCCATGAAAGGATTCAGGACATTGCGCTCCTCCTGCTTGTAGCCATAAAAGGGATTGAGGACCAGGGGCTTGGTCATGGTCAGGACTTTTTCCGTGTCGCCGATGACGAAAAGGCCGCCCACGGGCCGTCCCTCGCGCCCCTCAATGGACAGCTCGGTGGCGATGCCCAGCATGCGCTCGATAACCTCGTTTTTCACCGAAGCCGGCAGCAGGTTGGATTCGTTGCCCAGAATGGCCTCGAACTCGCGTTCCACGTCTATGATGAGCAGCGAGTCAAACTGGTTGCTGGAGGGAAGCCCGCCGATGCAGCAGATGCGGTCGTTGTATTTGAAAAGGCCCCGCGTCAGGCCGATGAGAACGGCGCAACGGGCTTGGGAAAGGCGCTGCCGGGAAAAAGAGCGCACCTCGATGGCGCCCTCGATCTGGCTCTTGCCGGGAATTTCCTCGGACGCGGCGCGGGTGACCAGCAGCGTGCGGTATTTCGGCAAATTTTCCATCATCGAAACACCCCCGGCAAACGTGTCGCTGAAAATCAGTATGGCGGAAGACTTGGTGGTCCGCGCCACTTTCTCGGCCTCGCGCAAAAGGAGCCGGTTGAAGCGGGCCTGATGGCGTTCGGGCTTGGACATGACACGGCCGAAGCCTTTGAGGAGGCGCTCCTGAAAATCCGGCAAGGTGGGGGCTTCCAAAATTTTATCCACAAGCGCCCGGTTCCGGAAGACGCGGGCCAAGGATGCCAGGACCGTGAGGTAGCTCTTCTCCTCCTCCGAAGCCAGCAAAAGGAAGATAAGGCGGACTTGGCGGTACTCCGCCAGTTCGACGTCTTCCAGACCTTTGCGGCAGCGCCCGACGGCAAAGAGGTAGTTGCGCTTCATCTTGAGCCGCAAATGGGGCAGGGCCACACCGTTGCCCAGACAGGTGGTCATGGTGTTCTCCCGCCGGAGCAGCTCCTTGAGGATTTTCTTTTCGTCCAGATTGTGCCGCACCCGGCCCAAGGCCGCGGACAGCAGCTCCCGCAAGGCGCCCTGCAGGTTCTTGCTCTCAATCTCGACAATGCGGGATTTGGTCAGATGGCGGTCAAGTCGCATGGCTTAATAAGAAATGCGGCCGGGCTGGACGGCGTGAAAACAGAAAGATACGGCCGGAATCATGAACATATTAGAAGCCGCCAGCGGATTTTTATTCAAGCTGTTTTTTGGGAAAGGCCGGTTTTTGCTATAAATTTGACTTTTGCTTGCGCCGGGAAAAAGAAAAAACCTTTTTTTACGCCGTGATATTCTCTTTTGAAAAGCCCGGATTCTCTTTGGTGAAAACGGCTGTTTTTTGATGGACGCGGCCCCGCGGCTTCGCCAAGCTGGCGCCCGTCAACGGCTAACCATCGGTTTGCGGAAAGGATTTGCATTATGGGCGGATTTTTCGGCGTGGCATCAAAGGAAGACTGTGTGCGGGATCTGTTTTACGGCACGGACTACCACTCCCATCTCGGAACGCGGAGGGGCGGGCTGGCCGTGCTCAACGGGCGGCGCTTCACCCGGTTCATCAAGGACATCACCACGGCCCAGTTCCGGTCGAAGTTCGGGGACGACCTGAAAAAGATGCGCGGCAACACGGGCGTTGGCGTGATCAGCGACTACGAGGACCAGCCGCTTCTCATCGGTTCGCACTTGGGCAATTACGCCATCACGACAGTGGGCCGCGTCAGCAATCTTGAAGCATTGGCGCGGAAGGTTTTCAAGGCCCGCCACACTCACTTCTCGGAGATGAGCGGCGAGGGCGTCAACCCCACCGAGCTTGTCGCAACGCTTATCAACCAGGGCGGCAGTTTCGAGGAAGGCATCGCCATCGCCCGGGAAGCTGTCGAGGGCTCGTGCTCGCTCCTGCTGCTGACAGAAAAGGGCATCTACGCGGCGCGGGACCGCCTGGGCCGCACGCCCGTGGCCGTTGGCCGCAAACCCGGGGCCTTCGCCGCGGCCCTGGAAACTTGCGCCTTTCCAAACCTCGGCTACGAGCTGGAACGTTACCTCGGCCCCGGAGAAGTGGTTTTTTTGACCGCCGAAAGCTGCGAGACGCTCCAGGAACCCGGGGAAAAAATGCAGGTATGCTCCTTCCTGTGGATTTATTTCGGTTATCCCGCTTCCTCATACGAAAATATCAACGTCGAAGCCGTGCGCAATAAATCCGGAGAAATGCTGGCCCGCAATGAAGAGGCTGATATTGATCTGGCGGCGGGCATCCCGGACTCGGGAACGGGTCACGCCATCGGCTACGCCAATGCCGCCGGTATTCCCTACCGGCGGCCGTTCGTCAAATACACTCCGACATGGCCCCGCAGTTTCATGCCCCAGGACCAGTCCGTCCGGGATCTGGTGGCGCTGATGAAGCTGATTCCCGTCAAGGAGTTAATCCAGGGCAAACGGCTGCTTTTCTGTGAAGACTCGATTGTGCGCGGCACGCAGCTCAAGGACACCATCCGGTTCCTTTTTCGCGGCGGGGCGCTCGAGGTGCACATGCGTCCGGCCTGTCCGCCGCTGCTCTTCGGCTGCAAGTTCCTGAATTTTTCACGCTCGCGCTCGGAGCTCGACTTGGCGGCCCGTAAAGCGGTCAAGGAAATCGAAGGCGGAGATGACGTTTGTTTGGAGGCATATGCGGACTCCGGGACGGAAAAGTATTGCGCGATGGTCGAGCGCATCCGCCAGCGGCTGGGGCTAACGACCCTGCGTTACCAGAAATTAGAGGACATGATAACGGCCATCGGCCTGCCCCGGGAAAAACTCTGCGCCTACTGCTGGAACGGCGCGGAACTGGCATGAACGTCCCAGTCTGTCCCGCGCCGCCCGATCTAAACTTTGGTATTCCGCTCCCGCCCATAACTCGAATGGCAGCCCGCGGTTTTGCCAGTTCGCCTTGCCCCGGATATTTCATGAAGAAAATTCTGTCATGAGGAAGCCCCCGGATTTTCTGTTTACTCACGGGGAAGGCATGCTCTATGATACTGGCTGAAGAGAAGAAACGATGAGCAGGAAAGCCAATCCGGCACTAATCGGGGCCTTTGTCATGGGCGCGGCGTTTTTGGCTCTGGCGGCGCTGGCGCTGGTGGGCACGGCCCGGTTCTTCACGAGGAACAAGCAGTTCATTCTCTATTTTCAAGAGTCCGTGCACGGCTTGGAAGAGGGGGCAAAAGTCAAATTCAAAGGTGTGCCTATCGGCCGCGTCAAGCAATTGCGCATCCGCACAGGGTTTCAGGAGGAGGATTCCACCGCAATCCCCGTGATCATCGAGATCGACGCCTCAAAGGTCGCGCATCTGGGGGTGGAAGAGGGGCAATTTTGCATGGACGAGGAACGGATGCTGCGGCAAATCCGGAACGGGCTGCGGGGGCGCCTCCAGCTCGAGAGCTTCATCACCGGCCTGTTTTTTATTGAGCTGGATTACATGCCGGAAGCGGAGCCGCCGTTGTTCGTGCAGAAGCTGCGGGGCGATATCCAGGAAATCCCCACCTCCCCTTCCGCCTTCGCGGAGATTGGCCAGTCCGCCACCGAGATGGCGGCCCGGTTCAGCGCCCTCGATGTCAAAGAAATCAATGAGAAACTGATCCAGCTGCTCGATTCCCTGCGGAAGGCTGTCGCCGAAGCCCAAATCGAGGAAACCAGCCAAAGCCTCGCGGCCGCCGGAGAAGCCGTGCGCGAGTTCGCCGCATCCAATGAAATCAGCCGCGCCGCCGCCGCTTTCCGCCAGGCCAGCGGCAAACTGGAAACGGTCCTGGCCCGTCTGGACTCGAAGATGGATCCGGCCTTTGCCCGTTGGGATGAAGCGGGAAAGGAATTAGCGGGCACCTTGGCCGCCGTCCGGGAGACGGCGGAGGAAGCAAAAGCGGCGCTGCTGCCGGAGTCATCCCTGCGTTACCGGCTGGAAGAAGCGCTGGCCGACATCAGCGCGGCCGCCGCCGCGGCCCATGCGCTGGCCGATTACATCGAGCGCAATCCCAACGCTTTCATCACCGGAAAAGCCTTGTCCCCTCCCGCTCCTTGAAACCGAAACGCGCCTTTTGCTGATGCCTTGCAACGTGAGCAGCCTGCTTATCCGCGAACCGGCCGCGCGGCGGCAGCCGTCCGGATGGTGTCTTCTGGCTGGATTGTTTTGCTTGTTAGCCGGATGCGTGGCGGGCCTCGACCCCGCGCCCGACAACTCCCGTTTTTACCTTCTGACGGCGCCGGAGGGCCAAATGCCGGAGATGGCGCGGGACAGCGCCGGGAGCCTGCGGCTGGGGCTGAAAAAAATCGAACTGCCCGGTTACTTGCGGCACCGGAAAATCGCCGTCAGGAAGGGCCCGCACGAAATCCGTTACGAGGAAAACCACCGCTGGGGAGAACGTCCCGAACACATGGCGGCTCGTGTATTGGCCGAAAGCCTTGCCGCCGCCCCCGGCATCCGCTCCGCGGCCGTGCCGCCGTGGCCGGGCGCCGGCGGTTATGACTACTGGCTGCGCGTGCGCTTCATCCGTTTTGAAGGCGGGGACAACGGACAGGTAAAGGTCCAGGCACAATGGGAAATCATCCATCCCGGAAATAACGCGGTTTTGCGGGAGGGTCAAACGAAGGCCCCGGACGCGGAATGGAACGGGCGCGACTTCCGGCAGCTGGCCCGCGCCCTCAGCGGCGGCCTGCAACAAGTCGCATCGGATATTCAAGCCGCCCTCGCCGCGAGGCCTTGATCATTCGGCGCCGCGGTTGAGGAACCGGGCCACGGCGGGATTGGGAGGACGCAGCAGCAATTCGCGGGGCGGGCCGCAAGCTGTGGCGGCGCGGGTCGCGGCGTCCAGAAACAGCGCCCGGTCCGCGATCGCGAAGATGCTGGGCAGCTCGTGGGTGACGGCCACCACCGTGGCGCCCAAGCCGCCGCTTAACTGAAGGATCAGGTCGTCCATATGTTTTGAGGTGACGGGGTCGAGGCCGGCGGTGGGTTCGTCGAAAAAAAGGATATCGGGATCGAGGGCGATGGCCCGGGCCAGAGCGGCGCGCTTGCGCATGCCCCCGCTCAATTGCGACGGGTAATAGCCGCCGTATCCCTCCAAGCCGACCAAGGCCAGCTTCAGCGCCGCGGCCTCCGCCCGCTCGCGGGGGGGCAAGCTGGTGTATTCCTCGAGGGGCAGGATGGCGTTTTCCGCCACCGTCATCGAGCTCCACAGCGCGCCGCCCTGGTAAAGCACGCCGAAACGGCGCATGATCTTTTGCCGGTCCTCTTCTTCGGCCCGGCTGAAATCTCTCCCCTCATACAGGATCTCTCCGCGGACAGGTTCCAGCAGACCTGTAAGATGCTTGAGCAACGTGCTCTTGCCGCACCCGCTCCCGCCCATGATGACGAAGACTTCGCCCCGGCGCACCGTGAAACTGATGTCCCGCAGAATGGCGGTTTCGCCATAGGCCATCTCCAGTCCGCGCGCTTCGATGTGGGGAGGAGGATTCATGCCATCACCTTTTTCAAAAGTTGTAAATGGCGGCGATCCAGTTGATCACGGCGGTGGCGAGAACGATGAGGACAATGCCCGTGACCACGGCGGAGGTGGCGGCCCGGCCCACGGCATCGGCGCTTTTGCCGCACTGCAAACCCCGATGACAACCTGAGAGCGCCACCAGCGCCCCGAACACCGCGCCCTTAATAACGCCCAGGGCGAAGTCCGGCCAGCCCACGGCGAATTCCAGGCCGCTGTAGAATTGATTTAAGGAAAGGCCGATCAATGCGCGCGTGACGAGCGCTCCGCTGCAGATGCCGATAACGTCCGCGTAGATGGTCAGCAGCGGCAGCATCAGCGACAGAGCCAGCAGGCGCGGCAAGACCAGAAAATCATACGGGGAAATGCCCAGCGTTTTGAGGGCGTCAATTTCCTCCGAAACTTTCATGGCGCCGATTTCGGCGGCGAAGGCGGCACCGGTGCGCCCTGCCAGCACCACCCCGGTCATAATCGCCCCCATCTCCCGCAGCATCCCGTAGCCGATGAGCCAGGAGATGTAATACTCCGCCGCGAATTTCTTCAGCACCACCGCGCCCAGAAAAGCGATAATCAAGCCCACCAGCAAACTGATCAGCGTTATGATGGGCAGGGCCTCGGCTCCAGTATCTTGGAGAATCAGGAGGAAAAACCGGCGGCGCAGGCGCCTTTTCCCCCGCAGCCATCCGGCGGCGCTCAAAGCGCATTCACCCAAAAAATACATCGTTTCGAGGCAGCCCCGGCAAAAGCGCGCGCCCCACCGGCCCACCCGCGCCAGGACCGAGTAGTCTTCTTCTCCTCCCGCCACTTCCTCTTTGACCGGCCCGGCCCGCGCCAGGGCCAGCAGCTTCCGCAACGATTCAGGCAAGCCTTCCGCTTTGAATTCCAGCCCCTTTTCCCGGCAAAAATTTTCTCCCTGCCGCAAAAAGACCAGCAAGGCCGAATCCCATTCCTCAACAGCCGCCAAATCGAAAGCCGCCAGCCGGACCTGACCCGCGCCGCTCGCCCGGCGGAATACGTCCGCGAAATCGGGCGGGCGTGTTTCCAAGGTCCAAACACCGGACAACTTGAATACGATTTCTCCGGCGCGGACCTCGGGCCGGACTTTGGGTTGTCGCTCCGGTTTGCTCATGCCGCCTGGCTGGTTCAATCATCGTCTGCTTTAACTGCTTTTCGCGTCCATGAAAAGACCATTCCGCGCCGCTTCCGGGCGGAATATGTTGGACATGCGGCGGAAAAGTTTTCTTGTAGCCGCCGGAGGCTCGCTATGCTCAAAGCGGTTTTATTCGATCTCGACGGGACGCTCATTGACCATTTCACCACCATCTACCGGTGCTTTTGTCATGCCCGCGAAAAGCTGGGAACACCGCCCGCGGACTACTGGGCGGTTCGCTGCCGGTCACACTGGAAAAGCTGATGGGAAAGAAGATGGTTCCGGACGGTGTGCGGCTTTTCCGGGAAAAATTCTCGGAAATATTCCTCGAGGATTTGCGCCCGATGCCCGGCGCGCTCTGGATCCTCCAGGGGCTGAAAAACAGGAACGCCGGCCCGCCGAAACTCGCCCTGTGCACGAACAAACACCGGACCCATCTGCGTGAAATCTGCAACCACTTGGGCTTCACGGCCTGTTTGGATGTCATCGCGGGCGAGGGCGACACCCCTTACCGCAAGCCCCAGAGCGAGTTCACGGAATTCGTCTTGAGCCAACTGTCCGTGACGGCGGAGGAAAGCATGCTGGTCGGCGATTCCCTTTACGACATCGAAACCGCGCGCAACGCGGGGATGCCCTGCCACACCGTGGCCACCGGGAACGCTTCCCGCGAAGCGCTCCTCGCCGCCGGCGCCTCCACCGCCCATCCGGATCTCTTCGCTCTCGGCCATGCCGTCTTTCATTTGACGAAGCCGTTACAAAGGAAGATATGATGGGAAGAGATGGCACCGCCTGACTCAAATATTCTGCGCGGCGTGCTGGAGCGGATCCGGTTCTTCAACGAGGAGAATCACTTTTGCATTGGAGATCTCAAGCCCGAAGGCAAGGGCAAACCCGTGACGATCAAAGGCCGCCTGCCGGGCGTGCAGTGCGGGGAGACACTCCAGTTGGAGGGCAAGTGGATCCAACACCCGGTTCACGGCCGGCAGTTCGCGTTCCAGAATTTCCGGTCCACCTTGCCGGCCACGGTCCACGGCATCCGCAAATACCTGGGCAGCGGTCTGGTTCCCGGCATCGGCTCCCACTTCGCCGGCAAGATCGTGGATCATTTCGGGGCGGAAACCTTGCGCATCCTTACCGAGGAGTCAGCCCGGCTGAAAGAGGTGCCGGGCATCGGCGCCAAGCGCGCCCGGGAAGTGAAAGCGGCCTGGGACGAGCAGCGGGCCGTGCGCGAGGTGCTGATGTTCCTGCAGACCTACGGGGTGTCCGTCAACCAGTGCCTCCGGCTGGTCAAGCAATACGGCGCCGCCGCCCGGGACACGCTCACGAGCAACCCTTTCCAGGCGGCGCGCGACATTCACGGCATCGGCTTCAAAACCGCCGACAAAATCGCCCTGAACCTCGGCTTCGCCAACGACAGCCCGGAGCGGACAGACGGAGGGTTGCTCTTCGCCATGGAAGAAGCGGAAGACGAAGGCCATACCGGACTGCCGCCGGAAGAGCTGCTTGAGCGCGCCGCCGCCCTGCTCCAAACCACGCCCGCCAAAATCCGCCACCGCCTCCGGAGGCTGATTGAAAACACTGATTTGGCGCGGGAAGAAGGCGGCGTCTTGCTGCAACTGCCCGGAACACTCAAGAGAGAACGCCAAATCGCGCGGAGCATTCAGCGTCTTCTCGCATTCCCATCGGGCCTGCCGCCCATCAAAGTGGAACCCGCCATCCAATGGGCGCAAAAACGGGAAGGGCTCGCCTTCGCCACGGAGCAAGCCGAAGCTCTGCGAGTCTGCCTCAAACATAAAATGGCCGTCATCACTGGCGGTCCAGGCACCGGCAAAACCTCCATCCTGCGGGCGCTTGTCCGCATTTTGAAGGCGAAGAAAGTCAATGTCCGTCTGGCTTCGCCCACCGGCCGCGCCGCCCAGCGGATGACCGAGACCACCGGCTTGTCCGCCCAGACGATTCACCGTCTGTTGCGTTTCGATCCCGGCAAAGCCCGCTTCACCGTCAATGAAGACCACCCGCTGGACTGCGATTGCCTGATCGTGGACGAGACAAGCATGCTCGACACTTGGCTGGCCGCCGCTCTTTTCCGCGCCATGCCTTCGCCCGCCCACTTGATTTTAGTGGGCGACGCCAACCAGCTTCCATCAGTAGCCGCGGGCAATGTTCTCAAGGATTTGATTCAATCCGGTCTGCTGCCGGTGGCCGGGCTGTCGCGCATCTTCCGCCAGGACGAGCGCGGCGGCATCGTCGCCCTGGCCCATCAGATTTTGGAAGGCCATCCCGCGCCGCCGCCGCCGCTGAACAGGCTTTCCGAAATCACAGCGGACCGGGACGTTTTTTTCGTCAGCCGGCCCCGTCCGGAAGACTGTCTGGAAACCGTTATTGAATTGTGCCGCGGGATCATCCCCCGGCACTTCGGCGCGGACCCGGTAATGGACATTCAGGTTATCGCGCCCATGCACAAAGGGCTGGCCGGCATTGAGAACTTGAACCGCGAGCTGCAAAACACCCTCAACAAACAGGCTGCCGGAATCCCTTCGGGAGGAGCGGTGTTTTATAAAGGAGACAAAGTTATCCAGACGCGCAACAATTACGAGCTGGGCATTTTCAACGGCGACATGGGCCGTGTCACCCGCGTCCAAACCAGCGAAGGGAATCTCGCCGCCGAATTCAACGGCGAAACGCTGTGCCTCGGAAGAGCGGACTTGGCGGACCTGCGGTTAGCCTACGCCGTGACGGTGCATAAGTCTCAGGGAAGTGAATTTCCGGTCGTCGTGGCGCCGCTGCTCAAGCAGCACTACCCGATGCTGCGGCGCAACCTTCTCTACACCGCCGTTACTCGCGCCCGGGGCAAGGTTTTTCTGGTGGGCGACCCCGCCGCTTACTCCATCGCCGCAAGGAAAAAAGAAGGCACGGAACGCTGGACGGACCTGGAGCGGAAATTGCGCGCCGGATGGAGCGCTCCAGGCGCGGTTCAGGTGATCCATCGGCGGAACAGTTTTCCTCCGCCGTTCACGCGGGAAAAAGGAGGGGCAAAACTGCATAAGAAACCATGCGAGACAGAGCGTTGATCATAAATGGCACCCCGTAGGGGATTCGAACCCCTGTCGCAGGAATGAGAATCCTGTGTCCTGGGCCAGGCTAGACGAACGGGGCGATGCCAATCGTGAAGGCATGTTGGCTGCGGCTGGAAAAAAATCAAGCCAAAGTTCCAGCCGCCGAGGATGCCCGCCGGGCCGCGGAAAATGCAGCTAATAAAACAGCCGACGGTCGAGGCTGCGGTATTGGATGGCTTCGAGGAGGTGGGGAGGCTCGATGGTTTCGGCGCCGGCGAGGTCGGCGATGGTGCGGGAGACTTTAAGGATGCGGTCATAGGCGCGGGCCGAGAGGTCGAGCTGCTCCATGGCCTGCTGCAGGAGCTTGCCCAGTTCCGGCGTGAGGGGGCAGTGGCTGCGGATTTGTTTGTGGCTCATGCGCGCGTTGCAGGGCACGGGCTGGTCTTGGAAACGCGCGGCCTGGCGCTGGCGGGCCTGCCGGATCCGCTCCCGGATGGCTGCCGAGTTTTCGCCAGGGGTTTCGTCGCGCAAATCACCAATCGGGAGCGAGGGCGCTTCGGTGTGCAGGTCAATGCGGTCGAGCAAGGGGCCGCTGATGCGGGAACGGTAACGCTGGATTTGAGCGGGCGAGCAGCGGCACTCGCGTTTGCGGTCTCCCATGTAACCGCACGGACAGGGATTCATCGCCGCCACCAGCATGAAGGAAGACGGCAGCGTAATTTTCCCCGCGCTGCGGGAGATGGTCACCTCGCCGTCTTCGAGCGGCTGGCGCATAACTTCGAGGGCGGACCGTTTGAATTCCGGAAGCTCGTCCAAAAACAGCACGCCATGATGAGCCAGCGAAATTTCCCCCGGTCCGGGCACCGCGCCGCCGCCAATCAGCCCCACATCGCTGATGGTGTGGTGCGGGGAGCGGAAGGGGCGCTGAAAGCGCTCCAGTTTGCCGTCGAGAGTTTTTCCCGCCACCGAGTGTACGCTGAGGATATCGAGGTATTCATCCAGGGAAGGCTCCGGCATGATGCTGGGGATGCGCTTGGCGATCATGGATTTCCCCGCTCCCGGCGGCCCGATCATCAGCAGGTTGTGGCCTCCCGCCACCGCGACCTCGACGGCCCGCCGCAGGCTCCGCTGGCCC
>CAZYUX010000067.1:0-747 GCA_964650745.1 uncultured Puniceicoccaceae bacterium | reverse complement strand
CGAGAAATCCACCTCGTATGGCGCCCGCTCGCCGCTCTTTATATGGGCCAGCGGCGAGGGCGTCCACGGAAGATTGACACGCCCGTTGAGGAATGCCGCCGCCTGATCAAGCGACCGCATTTTGAAAACCGGCATCCCTTCGACCAGCGCCGCTTCATCAGCCGACTTGGGCGGGAGGAGCAGGCCCGCCTTGCCCTGCTCGCGAGCCAGCATCGCCAGGGCCAGCGCCCCTTTGATGGGGCGCGCCTCGCCGGAGAGGCTTAACTCGCCGGCCACGAGGTAATCGTCCAATTGCGGCGCCCGGATTTGTCCCGACGAGGCAAGGTAGGCCAACGCAATGGGCAGGTCGTAGAGAGGGCCTTCCTTGCGCACGTCGCCGGGCGAGAGGTTGATCGTGGTGCGGGTTTGGGGAATTTGGAAGCCCGAGTTGGCCAAGGCCGACAGAACCCGGTTATGCGACTCCTTGACCGCAGCGTCCGGCAGCCCCACCAGCACCATGTGCGGCTCCCCCGTCTCTCCCGAATTGACTTCCACGCGCACGAGCAAAGCCTTGATGCCCCTTAACGCCCCCGAATAGGTTACGGCTAACATTTGCTGACATTGAAAAGATTAGCCGCGCGCTGTCACGAAAAATCAACCTGGGTTGTTGCCCTCTATCTCTTCTTTTTTCGCTCTGCGCCTTCCCGCCGTCAGCCAATCCGAAGAAGAGGAACCCGTTCCATTTGCTGCCCGTTACTTCCTTGGCGA
>CAZYUX010000066.1:0-12148 GCA_964650745.1 uncultured Puniceicoccaceae bacterium | reverse complement strand
CCAGCGCGGCGGAAATCAGAACGGCATGAAGGAAACGGAAAAAACGAAACACTCTTGGCGAATTAATAAATGATGCAGCGCTCTTTCAAATGGCTGTTTTGCGCGGCGCTTGCCGCCGGCGTGCTGGGCGCCGCCGCTCCGGCGGACGAAACCGTTTATGAACTCCCGCTCTATGAAGTGAGCGCCTTTCGGTATCCCGCCGGAGCGGATGCCGCACCGGCGAGTGTTGCCGCCTTCACCCGGCAGGACATCCTGCGTTTTGGCGCGACCACGGTCGCCGGGGTTCTCGAAAAGGGCGCCGGGATCCGCTTCCGGTCATTGTCGGGAAACGCCGCCCAGGCGGAGCCCAGCCTGCGCGGATTCGGAGAAAACAGCGGTTTGCGCGTGCTCGTCATCGTGGATGGGCGCAAATTGAACCGCCCTGATATGGGTTTGCTGGACTGGTCCAACATTCCTCTGGCCGGCATCGAGCGCATCGAAGTGCTCCGCGGACCGCAGACGGCTCTCTACGGCAATCACGCCGTTGGCGGGGTTATCAAGATCACCACCAAGACCGGCGCGCGGCAGCCTTCCGGAACCCTTACAGGCATTGCCGGCAGCGGCGGCCTCCGGGATGTCCGTCTCCATTGTTCCACACCAGCGGGGTCCGGAACCCTGAACATCAGTCTTGAATCGAACCATAGCGCGGGCTGGCGCGAGAACACGGATTACGCGGCTGATTCCGCCAGCATCAGGTGCCGGCTGCCTCTCGGGGAAAATGTCAGCGCGCGCCTCGGCGCCTCGCTGCTGTCCAGTGAAAACAACTTTCCCGGCCCTCTTGGGCGCGAGGATTTCCTCGAGCGCCCGCGCCGCTCCCATGCCATGGACCAGGACGGCAGCACAAGCATGTGGAGCGCCGACCTGCACTTGGAATCGCGTCCGGATACTGACCGGACCCTCTCGGCTCAGACAGGTTTCACCTCCAGAGACATGTCATGGAATCTCGACGGTGTGTTCGGCGATAATCTTATTCAGGGAGTGACGTTTTCGCCGCAGTTCCGGCGCGAATGCGCGGAGATGACGTGGAGTCTGGGCGGCGATCTTTTTTACGACACGCTCGACTTTCAGCGTTACTCGGCCAGGACGCGGGAGGTGATGCTGGGTGACGCGGATTTGGGGTGTCTTTCTTATGGTGTTTACGCGCACGCAAGCCTGGATATCAGCGGAACATGGTCTGCCAACGCCACGTTGCGCGCGGATAAATCGGCTGTCCGCGCCTCCAATGCCGAACGCGATCCGCTGGCCGGCGGTGAAGCCAGCTTCAAGGACCAGCGGCGAAGCGAAACCGGCTGGGCCGCCACGGCCGGCGCGACATGGCGGCGCAGCCGCGGGCACCGTTTCTGGGCGCGCCTCGACCGGCTTTACCGCTATCCGGCAGCCGATGAATTGGCCGCTTTTCAAGGCTATCCATTGACCCAACCCTTCAATCATGACTTGAAGGCCGAGAAAGGATGGAGCCTCGAAGCCGGGTCGGACTGGCATCACGGGCCATGGGCCGTCAGCGCCGGTTTTTTTTGCCTGTTCATGGACGGCGAAATATCCTTTGACCATAACAGCGGATTGAACACGAACCTCGCCGGAACCCGCCGCCTCGGCGTCGAAGCCTCAACCGCATGGGAAACCCGGCGGTTTCATCTCGGCGCGCGCTACACGGGCCAGATGGCGGAATTCACCGAAGGCCCTTACCGGGGAAAAGAGGTTTATCTCGTCCCCCGGCACCAGCTTGATTTGAATCTGGCTTGGACGCCCGCGCCGCGGCTGACCGTCGAGCTGTTCTGGCGCCACACCTCCAGCCAGTGGCAGGGCAACGATTTCGCCAATAAGCATCACAAGATGGACGCTTGGCAAGTCCTTGACGCCATCGCGCGCTGGCGGCCGAAAGCGGGGCTGAGCTTTTTCCTGGCCGCCGACAACGTGCTGAACGAGCATTATGCCGCCGCCGTCTATTCCGGCGCCTACTATCCCGCGCCGGGAACGATGGCGCGGGCGGGCGTGACGGCGGCCTTTTAAAAAGCGCCTTGCGCCATTGCGGGGGCATGGCGGCGGATGCCGGAGGAAATTAAAAGCGAAAGAAACGGTAATAACCGAGGTGCTGGCGGACGGGCAAATTGTCCGCTTTCATGATGGCTGGATTCTGGTGATAACCCCAAGTTGTTTGCGGTTTTTTTAGTTCTTCCAAAAACTGCCCGAGGTTGTCTTTCGCGCCGCCGGGTTTTCCCTCTCCGGCCGGGCGGATGCCCACGACCCACAGGTTTTCCCGCCGGCGCGCCGCCATCCGCGCCGCTTCTTCCACAGTCACGGTGCCCTCCGGTTTTGCGAGGAAAAAACGGATGACCGGGCCGCAGCCTTTGAGGACCGCCAGCCGCTTCGGCTCTTTTTCCTGCTCGAAAAGGCGCCGGATGTATTTGGCGGCGTTCTTGGTGTAGAATCCGTCCCAGTGTTGCGCCCAGTCGCTCGCCGCAAATTGATACATCGCCAGCGCCAGCAGGACGCCTCCCGCCAGCCCGCTGGCGAATTGGTCCGCGCGGTGTTTCAGCAAACCGTTCAAGGCGAAACCGCCCATCAGCCCGGTTGCCAGTCCGATAATGCAGGCCGTTTCCTTGTTGTGCCCCGCGAGGAAGCGCCAGGCTTTCGGGGTGTGTTCAAGCGAAAGCATTCCCGCCCAGGCGAGACCGCTCCAGACGAACGCGAATGCTCCGGCGATAATGAAAACGGACGCGAAAAACAGAGACAGCGCGGCCGCCGCTTTCTCTCCTTTTCCGGATAAAACAAAATCCCCGGCAACCGCCGGGGTTTTAAAACGCTTCCGCAAAAAAGCTTCAAAAATCCAGCCCGCCAGCAAACAGAGCGCCGGAACCATGGGGAAAACACGGTCCACCCGTTTGGAAGGCACGGCGGAAAGCAAAATCAGCCCGGCAGCGAGCCAGCAGAAGGCGAAAAGGGCGCCCTGGAACGGTTGCCCGTCTTTTTCGCCCGGTTCAGCCCGCTGCCGGAAGCTTTTCCAGGGGAGAAAAAATAACGCCGCCGCGGCCAGCCACGACCAGGGGGACATGCGGGCCGCCAGGTGCGGCAGGTACCAGTAAAAAGGTTTGTTTTCATGGGACTTGCTGGAAACGTCCCGCAGGCGGTCCCAGTGTTCGTCCACCGCCATCCGCTCGTAAATTCCGATCCATGTTTCTTTTCCCTCGGATATGTAAACAGCGCCAAGCCATAGCGCGGCGGGCAGGATTAAAAGCGCGCCCCCCCACCACCAGCCGGACTTCCAATACCGCCCGAAAAAACGGCGGCGCCAGAACCAGTAAAACGCCAAACCGGCGTGTGGCAGGATGATGCCGATTGGGCCTTTGGCGAGCACGGCCAGCCCGCCGCCGCCCCACAATGCCCACAGCCACTTGTTCCGGAACGATGGCGCGGATTTTTTATTCAATCCTTCCTCCCACCGCGCGGCCGCCCACATCTGTATCACAATAAGCAGCGCGAGGAGCATATCCGTCCGGGCATAGTAAACTTGTTTGGCAAACATCGAAGAGATGATGAAAAACAGCGTTCCCCAAAAAGCGGTTTGGCGGTTAAACAGGCGGCGGGCCAAATCCCACAACAGCAGCCAGGCCAGGGCTCCGGCCATCAGCGAGGGGAGTTTGACGGCGAACTCGCTCGGTTTTCCCAGCGCGATTAAAAGCGGGGCGGCCAGCCAGTTGTAAAGCGGCGGCTTCGATGCGATGGTGCCGCCCTCGTGGTGCTGCACCAGCCAGTTTCCCCGCGCCGCGATGTCCATGACGTAGTCCAGTTGTTTGCCCTGGTCCCCCCGGTAAAGGTCGCTGGGCGCGGCAATCCGAATCGCCGCCACAAGCAAAAAAGCCAGCCCCAAGAGCCGCATCTGCGCACCCGCCTGTTCCAGGGGCCGCGCTTTTTCGGGAGCCGCCGCCTTGTTCATTTCAATACCGGCGGGCTTCATCACAAGCGCCTTCCTTCCTGGCAAAAAATTATAATCATTACCGTGACCGTAATCCCGGTCTTCAACCTCTCAAAATCCAACAAAAGGCCGCGGAGGGAAGCAAGAAAGAAAGCGGTCCGGCGGCGGCCAGGCTCAAAAAGGTGTTTCGGGTGATTGAGGCGCGGGCCGAAGAGGGTGAAAGCGGATGTGGCGGAGGCCGAACCAGGTCATTCTCATCAAGAGCCAGCCGTGGCGGAAGCGGGAGATATTGGTGGCGCCGTAGGCGCGGTCTTTGTAGCGCAGGGGAATGTCGCGGATACGCAGGCCGAGCAGGGCCGCGCCGAAGAGCAGGTTGAAGTCGCCAAAGGGGTCGAAATTTCCGAAAGGGCGGATGCGGCGCAGCAAGCGCTCATAGTCGGCGCGCAGGAGCATTTTCGTGCCGCAAAGGCTGTCTTTGACTGGCTGGCCCAGCACGTAGCTGAGGGCCAGGGCGAAGAACTTGTTGCCCAGCAGGTTGAGGAAGCGCATGGCTTGGGATTCCATCGGATAGACCAGGCGGCTGCCATTGGCGAATTCGGCCTCGCCGGAAGCGATGGCGGCGTAAAATTTCGGCAGGTCTTCCGGCGGCGCGGTCAGATCGCCGTCCTGAATGACCAGGACATCGCCGCGCGCGCGCGCGAAACCGGCGGAGACGGCATCCCATTTGCCTTTGCCGGGCTGGCGGCAGCATGAGATCTTGTGGGGCCCCTGGTAGGCTGCGGTTTCTTTTTGGACGGCTTCCCAGGTGTTGTCGCGGCTGTTCCCCTCGACAAAGATAATTTCGGTTTTGCGGCCCAGGACGGGGATGCGCGCGAGGGCGGGGCGGATGTTGCCGGCTTCATTGCGGACGGGGACGATGACCGAGCAGGAAATTTCCCTTTCGATGCGGGGTTTCAGGCGCGGGCGCGCGATGATGAAGAGTGTCATCCCGAGATGCCGGAAGAAGGGCAGGCGGATAAGGAACCGGTTTAAGAAAGGAGTGATGCCTGGCAGGTTGAAAGGGATGATTTGTTCGGTGGCGACGGTGACGGCTTCCCAGCCGGATAAATTCAGCAGGTTGAGAAGGTCGTGCCGGGAGAGCCAGTTGCTTGGGGGCTGTTTGACGGCGGCGCCGAGGAGTTCGCCGAGGCGCAGGAGGGGCCGCCACGGTGTGTTGAGAGAGCTGATGTAAAGGCGGGTGCGGGGGGCGGCGCAGGCGCGCATGTTTTCCAAGGCGGCTTGGATGTCCGTGAGGTATCCGGCCAGGTAACAGGCGATGATGGCTTCGAACTTTTCCGCGACGGGTGTGGATTGAGCGTCGCCGCAGAAGAATTCACAATTTCCGGGGCCGGCCTGAGCTTCCTTGATCATGGCCGGGCTGATGTCCAGGCCCAGGCCGCGGCCGGGGTTGAGGCTTTTTAATAACCCGCCGCGGCCGCAGCCCCATTCGAGGACGGATGCGCCTTCGGGGATATGGAAGCGGTGCAGGTCAATCAGCTGCCGGTGGAAGCTTTTTTGCCAGCGGCGGGCTTGGCGGTCGCGGCCCGCCACCCAGTCGAAATAGCTTTTATAATCCATCCGGCGGAGATTTTTCGACGACAATAAAGAGGCGTAAAGCCCAAAAGCGCAGGAAGGGTTGCGGGAGCTTGCGCTCGAGGGCCAGCAGGGCTTTGAGCATAAAGGCGGGCAGCAGTTGCGGTTTGGAGTAGCCGCCGCTCAGCGGGTAAGCCAGAAAGTCTCTGTAAAGCAGGAGGCGGCGGCGCAGGCCCATGCGCCCGAGTTCCTTTTCTGTTTGAATTCTGTGTTTGATGAAGATGGCGTGCGCCATGGCCATGTTGGCGAAGATCTCGCCGGAGGGCGGGGAATCGAAAAGGCAGGGCGGGGCGGCCGCGGGCAAGTCCAGCGGCTCGTGGTGGAAGCGGGAGTAGAAGAAACGGCCAAAGGGAGTGGCCGCCGGTTCGGCGAGGATGATCCGGCCGTTTTCCGCCAGCGCGTGAGCGGCGCTTTGGAAAAAATCCATGGGCCGGCGGAGGTGGTGCAGCACGTCCAGGGCGATGAGGTTGGACCAGGCGGCAGGCTCGCGGCTGATGGCGTAACAGGAGATCTTGCGGTCGGCGTAAAGGGTTTTTTCCACGTCGCTGGTCACGACTCCGGGGATATGTTCTTTTATCATCCCGATGCCGGATCCGAGTTCCAGAGACGGGCCGGGAATCATGGCTTGCCGGATGGCGCGGTAAATATCGCCATAGACCAGCCGCAAGCCTGGGGAGCGCCGCCATTTTTCCAGGCTGGTTTTGAGGAGGTTCAGGTCGTATGTATGGGCGGCGCCGGCATCCATGGAGGAGAAACTACGGCAGCATTTTGAACCAGTGGTCCAGATATTCGTTTATTTTTTCAAGAGCGGGCTTACGGTCAAAGTCTTCACTGAGCGGCATTTGAAGCGGGTCATCTTCCGTGATGGCGGTTATTTCTGACAGGCGCGTGACGACCATGGGCCGGAATTTTTTTTCCTCGATCACGCGCAGCTGGAACGCGGGGCCCAAATCATATTTGGGCAGGATGGCCAGCTCTCCGGTGCGGGGATTTTCGTGAAAGTGCTGGACGACGAGGAATCTGCTGAAATCGTGGCGCCGCCAGAGAAAGTGGACTTTTCTTTTGTCGGCGCGGGCGTTTTTAACGGGCAGGGAGGGGATGAGATGGACGAGCCAGGCGAGGTTGCGCTCGTCAATGACGAAGACATTTTTGTCTTTTAAGCGGCTGGCGTGTTTCCAGGACCATTGGACTTCGCGGGCGGGCCAGTGGGCGGTCTGGTAAACATTCTGGGCCAGCATGGGCGAGGCGCGCAGGAAAATAAAGAGGGCGGCGATGCCGATAAAAACGTCCCAGCGGCGGGGGGAATGGCCGGCGTTGTGCAAGAAGAAAATGAAGGAGAACGTCATGAAGAGCATCAAGGGCAAAGCCATGCGGCTGACCATTGGGTCGTCCATTTGACCCCAGTGATAGGAGAGGAGGACCAGCAGGTTGGCCAGGATGACTCCTCCGAAGGGGGCGAACACGTGAAAAAGGGACCGCCCTTCGGCGCGGAAGGCGTTTTTCCGGATCAGGGCCAAGATGAAAAAGGCGAAGCCCGCCGCGCCGAGGACGGATAAGAGAATGGAGTTGCCGTGTGTGAAGTCCCAGTTGAACAGATAATTCACGGCGCGGGACCAGCGGGAAGGGATGTGTTCGAGGCTGAAAACGACGGAGCCGTAGAATTCGTGGGCCCACCACACGTCCTGGCTGCGGGCGTGCAGGAAGTGATACAGGTTGAACATGAGAAACAGGGGGCAAAAACAAACCGCCCACGGGAGGGTGATTTTCCGCTCGCGGCGCCAGTGCCAGAGAATCAGCCCGCCGGCTGGCAGGATGTACAGAACCGATTCGTAGCGGGTTTGGGCCAGCAGCACCGCGGAGTAGCATAGGGCGGTGAGGGACAGCGGGCCGGGCTGTTGGCGGTATTCCCATGCCAGCAGCAGGGTGCTCATAATCATCACCAGATTGAGGATGCTCAAGCCGCCGCCGTGGGCGCTTTGGTAAAGCAGGGGCGCCCCCATCATGAGAAGGACGGCCAGGATACCGGCTTTCACCCCGGCAATTTTCCGGCCCAGCAGGTGGATCAATGACAGAAGAACCAGCGTCAGCAGCG
Organism: uncultured Puniceicoccaceae bacterium; assembly: GCA_964650745.1. GTDB lineage: Bacteria > Verrucomicrobiota > Verrucomicrobiia > Opitutales > CAZYUX01 > CAZYUX01. The sequence continues at coordinate 4,472 of CAZYUX010000066.1, read as the reverse complement.
AGTTGAGCCAAAACACATTATACGGCGAGTATCCTTTAATGTCATGAATTAATGAAACCAGAAACGGGAAGAGCAGCGGGCGTTTGTCCAATAAGCCGCCCACGGGGAAAAACGCGCCGTCGGTCCAGTAGGCTTTGAGCACCGCGAAGATCTGCCGGGTGAAGTGCATGTTCATGGAGGTGGACAGCAGAACGAGTTCGTCGTTGAGGATCGTCAGACCGTAGCTGCCGCGGACCAGGACAAAGGCGCCTGCCAGCAGGACGAAGAGCGTTTCGCCCCGGTGCCGTTTGCTGATTAACTTCCGGGCCCAGTCCAGGCCGAATAATTTGCGCAGGCTCCAAAAATAGACGGCGCAGGCGGCGGGCGGAAAAAAGTATCCCGCTTTTTTGGTGAAGTGATAGACGGCGTCCGACTGGCAGCAGAGAAAGGGCAGAATTACGGAGGGGACGGACAATAGAATCAGCAGCAGCAGTTGCGGATTTAACGGCGCGGCCGGTGATCGGTTTTTCATGAATGAGTATATGGCTGTCCGCCAATGCCGGATTGCTGAAGAATGCGGGAACTGGAAAGGCTTTTATGAATCCGGGGGGGATGGCAATAAAAAAGCCGCCTCATGATGAGGCGGCTTTTTGCATGGAATAATATACAAGGAATACTTGCCTTGTCCCGTCTTACCTTACGGTTCCGGATAGGTGACGTTTGCGCTGTTGGGCAATGCGCCCGCGGTGCAGATGCCTTCTGTCGTGATTTGCGTGGAGTAGGATTCGTTGGCCACGGGCGAGAAGTCCTTCACGTAGTTATCCGCGCCAACAAGCCAAGTTGACTCGGCGGCTGTGGTTCCGTGCTCCAGCATGTACTGGTCGGCCGCGTTGGACAGCTGACGGCAGTTGTTCAACGCGGTCTTGCCCTGGGAACGTTCACGCACCTTCTGGAAGGCGGGAATGGCCATTGCGGCCAACAGGCCGATAATGACCACGACGATCATGATTTCCACAAGTGTGAAACCTTTTCTCTTATTCATATGATACACTCCTGATTTTTATGGGTTGATTATTTATACATGGGATTCCCCTTTCAGGGAAATCAAGCCTAATAAAGCGCATTTTTCCGTGTTTGCCAAGTAAAAAATCCGCTTTTTCTTTTTTTGAGTTTTTTTTGACGGCGGGCGGGTTTTTGTAACAAAAATTTTACAGGCCCTGGAGTTTTTCCGGGTTTTGCGCCGGAGGTTTCACTCATCCCGCTTCTTGAGAGTTTCTTTTTGCGAAGACCATCTTGCCTCCGGCCGAGGGGAGGATGCTCTGAATTTGCACCATGACGCTTTCGCCGATGAAATCCTCGCTGTCATTGACCACGACCATGGAGCCGTCCCGGAGGAATCCGACCGCTTGCCCGGGCTCTTTCCCGGATTTGACCAGATCCACTTCCAAGCTGTCTCCGATCACGAACTCATCGCTGAGCGCTTTGGCCAACGCGTTAATGTTCAGCCACTTGACGGAATGGAATTCGGCTAATTGAGCCAAATTATAATCCATTGTAAGCAATTTGGCGTTGAGGGACCGGGCCAGGAAGATCAGCTTGGCGTCCACCTTTTGCGGTTTATCCACACTGCTTTCGTGGATGCGCAAGTCCAGGCCGGGGATTCTTTTCAATTCGTTGATGACGGACAAGCCTTTGCGTCCCTTGGCTTGGCGCACGGGGTCGCGGGAGTCCGCCACGTTCTGCAACTCGTCAAGGACGAAACGGGGGATGAGCAGGGCGTAACCTAAAAAGCCGCTTTTGCATATGCCGGCAATCCGTCCGTCAATCAGGGCGCTGGTATCCACCACGGCGAGGGGGACATTCACCTCGTGCGGCACAAACCGCATGTAGGGGATGATCAGGTTGAATTCGTCTTTGCCCCGCAGCGCGAGCACGGCGCCCAAGTACATGAGAGCGAGGAACAAGACCAACCGCGCCAGGAACAAAGTTTCCGCGTCCGCCATTTCCAGCAAGGGCGAATTGGCCAGGAAAAATGCCATGAGCCAGCCGATGAAAAGCCCGAAAGTCATGGCCGTAAGACCCCGCAGGGAGAAGCCCTTTAACAAAATGTCCACCAGAATGACCAAAGCTCCCAGGCATGCGCCGATAAGCACGGCCCATCCTTGATAACGGTCCCACTCCTTGATGGAAAGACAAATCAGGTAACTGGCCAGAATGCACAGGAAGAAAAAAACAATCCGGATGACGAGTATGGTTTTTTGCATGTTTGACAACTCTTTGTCTTGCGGGCGGATGCCGGAAAGGCAAGCTCATAAGTGGAGGATCCCCGGTTTCCGCGAATCTTTGTTTCGGCTGTTTTTACGCTGGTGTCCTGCGTTATTGCCGGAGGAATCCATATTTTCTTGTTTTTGGCGGGCGAATGATGTTTTTCTCCGGCCTGGACACGGCCGTCCATTCCTTTTTTTCAGCCATGAAAAGACCGCCGCATATCCTTGTCTTTAACCCCGATCAGTGGCGGAGCGACGTGCTCGGGCACATGGGCAACCCCGCCGCCGTGACACCCAACCTGGACCGTTTCGCGCGCGAAGACGGCGTCTCCTTCCGCCACGCCTTTTGCCAGAACCCCGTCTGCACGCCCTCGCGTTGCAGCTTCATGACAGGCTGGTATCCGCACGTGCGGGGGCACCGCACCATGCGCCACATGCTTCATCCCGAGTGGAACGAGCCCAACCTGCTGCGCATCCTCAAGGAACACGGTTATTATACCTATTGGGGCGGCAAAAACGACCTCGTGCCGGGACAAAACCCCCAATGGGATCTGTATTGCGACGTGTATAACATCCCCGATCCGGAGCGGCTCCAGCCCAACTGGCACGGCGAAGTCCTCCAAAAAGCCCGCGGCGGGCCGGACAGCGATAACTACTTCTCCTTCCACGTTGGGAAAATGGAGAAACTGCCGGGCCAGGAGCATTATCTCGACAGCGACTGGGCCCATGTCGAGGCCGCGATAGACTTCATTCACCGCGCCCCGGATGACCGCCCCGTCTGTCTCTACCTGCCGCTGGTGTATCCGCACCCTCCCTATGCCGTCGAGGAACCTTACTACTCGGCGATTGACCGCGGCCTGCTCCCCCCGCGCGCCATCGAGCCGGACTGGCAGACAAAACCATCCCTGCTGCGCGGCATCCGGGAGCGCCAGCGCTTGCAAGGCTGGACGGAGGAGCGCTGGACCGAGCTCCGCGCCACCTACTACGGCATGTGCGCGCGCGTGGACCACCAGTTCGGGTTAATCGTCGAAGCGCTCAAGGAAAGAGGGCTTTACGATGAGACGGCGGTCTTCCTTTTCGCGGACCACGGGGACTTCACCGGCGATTACGGTTTGGTCGAAAAAACACAGAACACCTTCGAAGACTGCCTGACGGCCGTGCCCTTCCTTGTCAAACCGCCCAGAGGCATTCCCGTCCAGCCCCGTGTCAGCGAAGCCCTGGTCGAGCTGACGGACTTTTCCGAGACGGTTTATGACTTCACCGGCATCGAGCCGGGATACACGCGCTTTGGCCGGAGCCTGCGGGCTGTTTTAAGCGGCGAAACCGATGAGCACCGCGACGCCGTCTTCTGCGAGGGCGGCCGCCGCAAGGGCGAAATCCCGGGCATGGAATACGACCCGGAGACCGTCGCCGAATGGAACCGCGCCGATGAGAAAATGCCCTACTGGCCCCGCGTCGCTTTGCAGTCGGACGACAGCCGGCCCTATCACAGCAAAGCCGCCATGTGCCGCGTGAAAAATTTCAAATATGTGCGCCGGCTTGACGAATCCGATGAGTTATACGACCTGAAAAACGATCCCCGGGAGCTGCGCAACGCGATTGATGATCCCGCTTACGCCCAGGTTTTAAGCCAGCTCAAAGACCGCATGCTGACCTGGTATATGGACACTTGTGACGAGGTGCCCCACAACAGGGACAACCGGTAAGCACGTTGCGGGTTGTGGAATAACGCGCGGCGTTTCTTTGGAGAATTCTTGACGCGGCCCCGGTGTCAGCTTATTTTCAAGGGATTGTTCGAACCGGAAAGGCGGAAGGGAGTCATTCATCCGCGTTGCGGTTTGAATGCAGCAGTTTTTTCAACCCGTGAAGCCAGCCAGCCCCGCCGTATTAGCTGTTGCCGCGGGATTGTTCGCGGCATTCGGGCTTTCAGCCGCGGCCGCTCCAGCGGAGGTTTTCCCGCGGCCCGGCGTGTCTGCCGTGGTTGAAGAGGAAGTCACTTTCCGGAATCGTGCCGGGATTTGGGAGCGCGCGCGGATCTGGAAAACGGGCGGCGGCCATTATTCTTATCTTCGCGCCGCGGAAATCCTGGCGCGGAAAAAACCATCCGGGGAAAGAATTTGGCGCGAGCGGGAAATGGCCCTTGCGGACCATTTGATAGTGACGCCGGATAAAATGGCGGACCAGCCGCGGCTGGAAGCCTTGTGCCGGGAACTGGGGCTGGCCGTC
>CAZYUX010000065.1:6389-12582 GCA_964650745.1 uncultured Puniceicoccaceae bacterium | reverse complement strand
ATCCCTCCATCTTGAGGGAAAAATCCCCGGTGTCTATCCTAAATTAGCAATCCCTGAAAATGATTACGCGAAAGTGCTGGGCCGTTACTACCAGGCATTTTTCCGCGCCGGGGCCAACCTCGATATGATCCCGCCGGGGGAGAACTTTTCCCGTTACAAACTCATCCTGGCGCCCGACCTGCACGTGCTGCCGGATGGCGTCGCGGAACGGCTGGTTGGCTTCGTGGCGGACGGCGGCGTGCTTTTGGCGGACTGTCGCGCCGGAGTGAAGGACGAGCACAACCTCTGTCATGAGCGCACTTTGCCCGGCCTGCTGGCCCCCGCCCTTGGCGTCCGCATCGAGGAATACGAGAGCCTGGATGAAAGCGTCGCTTATGCCGCAGCCGGGACAAATGGCTTTCCGGGAGCCGCTTATGCCGCAGCCGGGACAAATGACTTTCCGGGAGAATGGAACGCCGTTCATTACGCGGACTGGGTCAAGCCGGACGGCGCGAAAAAGCTCGCGGGCTACGAACAGTGGCACATGAAACCGTTCGCCCTTCTCACCCGCAATATTTATAAAAAAGGAACTGCCTATTACGCCGGAGCCGTCGTCAGGGATCCGGAGTTCTACGATCAGCTGGCCGCCTGCCTGCTGCGGGACGCCAAGATCCGGCCGCCGCTGCGCCCGCCGGAGGGTGTGGAAGCGTCGTTGCGCCAGGGCCGGGGCCGGAGGCTGCTCTTCCTCATCAACCACACGGAAGAGACAAAGGCAGTTGCCGTTCCCGCCGGCAGGAAGGACTTGCTCGCGGGGGAGAAAACCGGCAAAACCTTGAAGCTGGACCGCCACGGCGCGGCCGTCCTCCAGTTGTAATTATCTTATGAATACAATGATTCCTTTTTGCAAACAGGTTCCGGCGGAGCTGCCGGAAGTGGTTTCACCCGGCATGCTGGGCCGCCACATCCCCCAGGACGAGCACCGCGGGCGGTTCGACGAGGAGAATATATTACTGAAGCAATGCGGCGTCAAGCTCGACGCCGTCTATCTCGGGGATTCGCTGACGGCGGGCTGGCCGGTGGAAAACCTGCTGCGGGACCTGTTCCCCCATGCCGTAAACCGCGGCGTCGGGGGGGACAGCGCGCGTTTTCTCAAGGAGCGGCTGGAAGCGGACGTCCTCCAGCTCCATCCGCGGCACGTGGCGCTGATGATCGGCACGAACGACATCGCGCACCGTTTCGGATACGATGATGACGACAAAATCGCGGCGGATTACCGGAGCGACATGGATAATATTATGAGCCGTTTGGCCCAAACGGACGCCGTTTGTTTCATCGGCACGATCCCGCCGGTCATCCAGGAATTTCTGGATGACGCCCCGCGCTCCGAGAGCGTCATGTATCACCGCAAAAAGGCTCTCATTCCCCGAATGAATGAAGCGGTGAAAGACCTGGCGAAACAACACGGGATGCATCTGGCGGATTATCACACGCATTTTTCCGATGAGAACGGCGTCATTCCAAAGAGTTTTTTCGCGGACTCGTGCCACTTCAACGCGAAGGGCAAACACCTCATGACGCTGGTTCTCCGCCACACCGTGGAAAGGGTTCTTCATAAATCCATATAACATCCGAACCACAAAGGCGCGAAGCCCGCGAAGGCAGGAAAATGAAAGCGTTGACGGAAATCACCGGGCGGTTTCCGCATTCTTCCTTTTTCATTCTTCATTTTCCCGATGCCTGATTACCCGGAATTCGGTTTTGAAATCACTTGCCGCGACGCGGAGACGAAGGCCCGGTGCGGGCGGTTGCGCACGCCGCACGGAACCATCGAAACGCCGGCTTTCGTTTTCTGCGCCACCAAAGGCGCCTTGAAGGGCGCAACCACCGCCCAGGCCGCCGCCGCCGGAGCGGAGATTATCCTGGCCAACACCTACCACCTCATGCTCCAGCCCGGCGCGGATCTGGTCCGGCGCATGGGCGGGCTGCACCGGATGATGGACTGGCCCAAGCCGGTGATGACCGACTCGGGGGGGTTTCAAATCTTCAGCCTCGGGCACGGCGGGGTGGCGGATGAAATCAAAGGCAGCCGGGATGTTCCGGCCGTTAAATCGCTCCTCAAAATCGAAGAAGACGGGGCGGTCTTTCGATCTTATTTGGACGGCGCCATTCATAAACTGACGCCGGAGCTTTCCATCCAAGTCCAGCGCCAGCTTGGGGCGGACTTGATCCTCGTCCTTGACGAGTGCACGCCTTTTCACGCCGGCCGCGATGAGACGGCGCGCTCAATGGAGCGCACCCACCGGTGGGAAGAACGCAGCCTCGCGGAGTTCGGGCGCGGCGATGACGGGCGGCAGGCGCTCTACGGCATCGTCCAGGGCGGGGTATTCGAGGATTTACGGGAAGAAAGCGCGGCGTTCGTCAATGCCCGGCCGTTCTTCGGCCAGGCCGTAGGGGGAAGCCTGGGAAGTGACAAGGATCAGATGCGCCGGGTGGTTGGCTTTTCCCGGCGGCACCTGCGGGAGGACCGGCCCGCGCACTTGCTGGGCATCGGAGGCTTGAGCGACCTGTGGGAAGGCGCGGCGCAAGGCATGGACACCTTCGACTGTGTTCATCCCACCCGTCTTGCCCGGCATGGCGGAGCGCTGGTTCATCCAGCCGAGGGAGACGGCAAAGAATTCATCAATTTAAAAAATGCCCGCTTCCGGGAAGACTTCGCGCCCGTGGAGGAATCGTGCCCGTGCTATGCCTGCCGGAAATTCTCGAGAGCCTGCCTGCACCACCTGTTCAAGGCCGGTGAAACGCTGGGCGGGACGCTGCTGACCATCCACAACATCGCTTTCATGGCCCGCCTGGCCGCAAGCATCCGCGCCGCCATCCGCGAAAACCGCTTCAGCGAAGTCAAACGCGGGTGGCTCGTTTAACGCGGCGCCCGCCGGTGTCACTCCGGCTTGCGGATGTCGAGGAAGGCGGCGCCGTAAAGGTTTTTTTCGACGTATTCGTATTCGGCGAAGCCGTAGCCGCCTTCGCCCCAGCGGATGCCGTAAGAGTTCTTGAAAGTGAAGCGAAGGTCTTCTTTGCGGCCTGTTGGGCAGGTGTAACCGACGAAGGTGACAGCGTGGCCCTTGCCTTCGAGGGGCTTTTGTTTACTCAAGACATGGCGCTGGCGCAGCGTGCGCCAATGCGGCCATCCCAAACCGCCGACCACCGGCAAACCTTCGTTGAGGACGTGGATGATATTGTCAATCCGGGCGGCGTTGTCCCGGCCGGTGACGGGGTGGATGCTGATGTTGCGCCGGGTGCGGGCTTCCTGGATGAGCCCGGGGGAAGGTTCCTGCATGTCATCGAGCTTGATGCCGTAGGTGTTGCGCATCTGTTCCTGGAGGGGGACGCCGTAAGCGCGGAGGGCCTGGAGCACTTCCAGTATATTGTAGCCCGCGTCGTCCGGGGTTTCCTCGCCCTCCGCTTCGTTGGAAGAAACACCGGCGGCGGCGGAATGGCTCCCGGTCAAGCCCAGGATTTTGCGCGTGGCCCACAGGAGGTATTCCTCGGAAAGTTTCTCGGCTTTGCCGGTCACTTGCGCGTTCTGGAATTCGAGGGCGCTGACCACGGCGAAAACCGAGCAGCTGGGGCGGCGGCCCTGGTCTTTGGCCGTCAGCTCCAGCTCGTGGAATTTGGGGCGCAGATTGACTTCCTCGCGCAATTCGGGCTCCTGCCCGAATCGCGGCAGGATGCGGTCCACTACGGGTTTTTCCGGCGCGGCGGTTTCGGATTTTGGCAGAGAAAGGCGGATTTGAGCGGCTTGTTTTTTCCTTTTTTCGGTTTCGGCTTGCAGCTTTTCCCGGTATGCCTTTTGCCGGCCGGGGTCGTAGCCGAACGCCTCCCGCATTTCGGGGCTCAAATCCTCAAACAACACTTGGGCCAGTCCGCCTTCATGGAGGATAAAAAGCCCTTGCGGGGTGACTTTTTTGACGCGCACCTTGCGGTAGGTTCTTCCGCTCGTCTCCAAACGCTCGAGGCGGATTTCCTTGGCGGCAAGCGCGCCGGAAAGCACAAGCGCTGTCAAAAGCGCCGCTTGCATGAGCGTTTTCATGGTCTCCCCATGTTCCGGTTTTGCGCCTGAAAGACAATCCTTTATTTTGATCCGGCATCAGCCCCGGCCGGATCCGTCCGGGACAAATTGGCTTGCCGCTCCGGATATCCGCGGGCAAAAGAAAAACGCGCCCGGCGCCATCGGCGGCAACACCTTCACCGCGTATTTTTAAACGCCACGGCGGCAGCCAACTTTTTGGTTTGAACAAAACACGCGGGGCGCGTTGGATGCCTGCCAACATGGGGAAGCGCAACGGAGAATTGAAACCGGCCGACTTGCGGGGCATCCTCCGGTACGTCACACAATGGCGGGGACATGTCTTCGTCATCGCCGTTGACAGCGCCGTCATTGAAACCGAGAATTTCGCCAACATTCTGCTGGACTTGGCGGTCTTGCACAACCTGCACATCCGCGTGGCCTTGGTTTACGGGATTGGCCGCCAAATTGCCCGCCTGGCGAAAGAGGAAAAAGTCTCCTTGAATTACCGCGACGGCAAGGAAGCTCCCGTGGATGATGCCGCGATGGAGCTGGTCCAAAAGGCCAGCGCCGCGACAGGCCAGGAAGTGCTGGCGGGGTTGACCCGCAACGGCTTGCGGTGTGTCTTGAGCAACGCCGTGCGCGCGGAGGAAAAAGGCATCCTGGGCGGAAAGGATTACGGAGCCGCGGGGAAAGCCGGAAAGGTGGACGCCGCGCTTCTGCGGCAGTTGTTCGAAGCGGAAACCGTGCCTCTCGTGCCCCCCGTGGCGCACAGCCGGACGGGCCGCCCGCTGATTCTCAATCCGGACCGGCTGGCTTCCGCGCTGGCCGTCAGCTTGAAGGCGTCGAAACTCATCTTCCTGACCTCCCGCCCCGGCTTGCGGTTCAAGGGTGAATTCATCTCCAACGTTCCCGTCGAACAGCTGCGGCGGTGGCTGGGGAAATCTTCCCGGGAAGTGGATGAAGCCGTCCGGGGCAAAGCCCGGTGCGCGGCTGAGGCCGTCCTCGGCGGCGTTCCGCGGGCGCACATCCTCGGCGGGGGCGCCAACGAGGCGCTGCTGAGCGAAATTTTCTCGCAAGAAGGCGTTGGAACGCTGGTCCACGGCAACGAATACCAGCAAATCCGCCCCGCCCGGCGGCGGGATATCCCGTTTTTACACCAGCTCATCCGAAACGCCGCCAAAAGCAACGCCCTGCGCCCCCGCACCCGCCAGTCCATCGAGAAGGACATCCGCCGATACTACGTGTATGAAATTGACGGCGCCGTGCTGGGGTGTTTCGCCCTGCTGCCCTGCCCGCCATCGAAGACTATCGAGCTGGCCGCGCTCTGCGTGCCGGCCTTCCTGCAAAAAGAAGGCGTGGGCAAGAAACTGGCCGATTTCGCCTGCCTCGAAGCCGCCCGCCTGGGAGGCCGCAAGATAGCCGCTCTCACAACCCAGAGCGCCGTTTTCTTCCGGGACATTTGCGGCTTCTCCGAAGGCGCCCCCGCCGATCTGCCCAAAGCGCGCCGCCGCCAGCTCGAACAGGAAGGCCGCCGTTCCCGCGTCTTTCTGAAAAAACTCCCCCCGCCACATTAAACCGCCGGTTCGCGGAACCGCGCCCGCGAATTTAGCCGCCGGCGCCGTTTTCGCGGTAGAGTTTGAGTTTATTGCGCAGCGTGCGGACACTGATGCCCAGGAGTCCGGCAGCTTTGGCGCGGCGGCCGCCGGTGCGTTTAAGCGCTCTGAAGATATGCTGTTTTTCCAGTTCATCCATGCTTGGGAAGTTTTTCCCCTCTTCATTAGCGGCATCCGGCGGTTTTGGCGCAGCGGCTGGAGCGTTAACGGGAGGAGGCGGGACCTGATGAACCGCCGCAGGCCGCGGCCGGGCGGCGGCTGACCCGCCGTCCGCGTCTTGGCCAATAAGCCCCAGCATTTCCGGCCCCACGGCCCGGCCGTTTTCCGAGAGGATGACGGCGCGCTCGATCACGTTTTGCAGCTCGCGCACGTTTCCCGGCCAGTCATGGCTGCCCAGCAGCCGCATGGCCGCCGGGGTGAAACCCGGAAGAGAAACGCCATGTTTGCGGCAGAAGCTTTTGAGAAAATTCTCCGAAAGCAGAGGAATGTCTTCACGGAGCTCGCGCAGAGGGGGAGCGAGGATGGGGAAGAC
>CAZYUX010000065.1:0-6379 GCA_964650745.1 uncultured Puniceicoccaceae bacterium | reverse complement strand
GTTGAGGCGGTAGAACAGGTCTTCCCGGAAATCGCCGTTGCGCACGGCCCTGAGCAAGTCGCGGTTGGTCGTGGCCAGGACGCGGACATTGACCTTGAGGGTTTTATTGCCGCCCACCCGCTCGAATTCCCTTTCCTGAAGCACGCGCAGAAGCTTGCTTTGCAGGGGCAGCGGAATTTCCCCCACTTCGTCGAGCAGGATGACACCGCCGTCGGCCAGCTCGAAGCGCCCTTCGCGGCGCTGCGTCGCGCCGGTGAACGCCCCTTTTTCGTGCCCGAAAAATTCGCTCTCGATCAAATTGTCCGGAACCGCGGCGCAGTTGACCTTGATGAAGGGATGCCCCGCCCGGGGGCTGATCCGGTAGATTTCATTGGCGATCAGCTCCTTGCCGGTCCCGTTCTCCCCGCAGATGAGCACGGACGCGTTCCGCAGGGCAACCTTTTGAATCAGCGCCCGCAACTGCCGCAGCGGGAGGCTGTTCCCCAGGATCTCGCTTTTTTCCAGCGCGGCGTCATTGAAGTAGCGGTTGACTTTGACCAGTTGCGAATACGATTCGGATTTTTCCAGGATGACATCAATCTCTTGCCGGGAAAACGGTTTGACGACGTAGTGGAACGCCCCCTGCCGCATGCATTCGACGGCCGATTCGATGGAGCCGTAACCGCTAATGATGACCACCACCGGCCCGTCCGGCAAGCGGTTGCAGGTATCAATCAGCCGCGCCCCGTCCCCGTCCGGCAAACGCAAATCGGCAAAGATCAGGTCGAACTGCTCTTTCGCAAGAAGCGCTTCCGCGTCCGCCAAACACGCGGCCGATGTGACGCCGTAACCGCTCCGCCGCAGCTGTTCTTCCAGGGCTTTGCGGACGGACACTTCGTCGTCCAGGACTAAAATTTTTTCAAAAGCCATTCGTCGCGCGGCATGAGCGGCCAAACTCCTCCCGCTGGCCGTTGCATTAGCTTCTGATAACGTCACGGAACACACAAGGCTTAACCGCGGGCGGAGTCAATTTCACATTGCGGCGAAGGCCTGAGGAATATCCCTTATCTTGCGGCAAACCGTCTATTCTCGAATCATGCTCTCGCGGCGGGTGTGGTAACCGTGCCGGATGGAGAGGTATGGATCCATGGCCGCTTTCTTGACGGCCTCATAAGCCCCCAATTCCAGGGAAATGGCGTTGAGCCGCTCCGCGGCCCCCGCCGCGTAATAAACCTTCCGGTCCGGAGCATATCCAACGGGGTCGAGCAAAGCGTCTCCAGCCATCCCGAAAGTGCCGCGCAGCGAGGAAGGGCCGAGGAACGGCCAAACCACGTAAAACCCGGGGGGGCATCCCCAGCGGCCCAGGGTTTGTCCAAAATCTTCCGGCGGCGCGCGCAGCACGGGATGGCTTTTGGCGTGGTTCATGAATCCCAGCCCGCCGCCCAAGGTGTTGATGACGAAACGCCCGGTTTCCGCGGCGGCGCCCCGCCATTTGCCCTGCAGGAGGTTGTTGGCCAGACGGACGGGATACTTCAAGTTGGCGAAGAAGTTGCGCACGCCGCCGCGGACAGTCTCCGGAATCATCTGGCTGTAGCCTTGGGCCAGGGGCTTGAGCGCGTAAAAATAAAGCTTGTCGTTGAATTGAAACATGGCCCGGTTGAATTTCTCAATGGGATCCGGAATGAGCGTTTCCTCCTCTTCGGCGAAACCGCCAGACTCCGCGTCCTCCCGGAACACGTTTTCCGCGCCTGCAATGTCTCCTTCCATGCCTGTTTCAACAGGCGTCCGGCATCCTGAAAAAAACAGCAGCAAGACTCCAAGGCATCCGCCAAGCCAAAAATTCCGGGCGCGCTGCTTCATTCCTGTTTCCCGGATTTATCCTCCTGCGCGCAACGGTTTTTCTCTACTTTTTGCCGCAGGCATTCGAGCATTTTTTCGGGACTGCCCGTGTTGAGCAGCCCTTTGAATTGACTGCGGTAGTTGCTGACCAGGCTGACGTGCTCGATGACCACGTCATAGACCAGCCACTTTCCTTCGTTCCGGTAAAGCCGGTAATGAACCTGTATTTCCTTGGGCCCGCCAGCGACCAGGGTCTGCACTTCGGCCCGGCCTTTTCCCAGCGCGGTTTCCTTTTCGTAAGTGACGGTTTGGCCGGCGTATTCACCGACGCGGTCCAGGTAGGTTTTGCGCAGGAGTTCCTTGAACAACCCCACAAACTCATCCTGCTGGGTATTGTCAAGATTGCGCCAGTTTCTGCCCAGCGAACGGAGGGAAAATTGTTTGAAATCAAAAAAACCGTCCAGGACAGCTTCGATCTGCCGTTTCTTCACTTCCGAGGCCGCTTCTTTTTCGCGGAGGATTTCCAGGATCGCGTCCACTTTTTTTTGCACGACTTCGAAGGGTCTCGATTCCGCGTCTTCCGCCGCCAGCCAGAAGGGCAGAGCCAGCGCCGCCGCCAGCGCCAGCCGGAACCATTTCTTTTTCATGTTTATTTTTCCGGTCATGGTTTTGCACCCTATTCTTCCACGGTCCCGAAAACAAACCTTTTAATCAGCTTTTCCAGTTCGATGACCGACTCCGTTTCATAAAGGGTGTCTCCCGGCCCGAGCACGACGCTGGATCCGCCGGGGGAAATTGAAATATACTTGTCCCCGATCAGCCCCATCGTCATCACGGAAGCAATGGAATCGTCCGTCACCTTAATCCCGTCCCGGATTTCCAAAGCGACCAGAGCCGTCATGTCACCGGAGTCCAGCCGGATGCCGCCAACCTTGCCAACGGGGACGCCGGCGATCGTGATCCGGTTGTTTTCCTTCAAACCGGAAACGTTATTGAAGCGGGCGTAGATGGTGTAGGAGTCATCTTTCCACAATTTGACGCCGCCCAGGCTGACGCTTAAGTAGGCCACAAACAACAGCCCAGTGAACACGAACAGCCCGGCGGCGGTTTCCAACTGGTATTTATTCATTTTTCGGTTAAGGCTTGCAGGTCTTTCTGGAGCATTTCGGGGCCAGAGCAAAGCTCGCGCACGGCGGGATGACCCGACCCAGCCAATCCTTCCGGCGGGCCTGCGTAAACGATTTTTCCCTCGTCGAGCACGGCCACATGGCTGGCGATGTAAAAAACTTCCGGAATATCATGGCTGACAATCACGGCCGTGAAACCGAACTTCATCCGGTATTCGGCGATAAGTTTAAGCACTTCCCTTTTGCGGATTGGGTCCAGGCCTGTGGTCGGCTCGTCGAAAAGCAGAAGCTCCGGCTCGTTGACCAGCGCCCGCGCCAGCGCCACGCGGCGCTGCATCCCCCCGGACAAACTCGGCGGGTAAAGCCGCCCGATGTTTCCCAAGTCCAGTTGTTGCAGCTTGTCCCGCACCCGCGCCCGGATGGCCGGTTTTTCCAGCCGGGCGCCCTCGGCGAGGGGCAGGGCGACATTGTCGAAGACTGTCAGCGAATCCAGCAGGGCGTTATGCTGGAACAGGTAGCTGACCCGCCCCAGCAAGGCACGGCGCTCGCGGCGCTTTAAATCCTCCACCGGCTCGCCTTTGAAGAATATTTCTCCCCCTGTGGGGTTCATCAAGCCGATCATGTGTTTGAGCAGAACGGATTTGCCCTCGCCGCTTTTGCCGATGAGCACCGTCGCGGCGCCTTGCCGGATGGACAGGTCCAGCCCGTCCAGCACAACCTTTTCGCCGAAGGCTTTGCGCAACTGGCGGAACTCGATCAAAGGCGGTTTTTCCCCGGTTTCGCTCATTTATAAAAGAAATGAAGTCAGGATGTAGTCGGAGATCAGGATGGTGACACAGGAGACGACCACGGCGGAAGTGGTGGCCCGGCTCACCCCCTTGGCGCCCGGCTGTTTTTGATGGATATGCGTGAAATAGCCCCGGAAACAGCAGATCGATGTGGCCAGCAGGGCGAAACAAAACGACTTGTAGAAGCCGCCCGCCACGTCTTCCGGCTGCAGGCCGTTCCTCACCGCGTCCAGGTAAATCCCGGGCGGCAGATCGAGAAGCCAGACGCTGACGCCGTAACCGCCCCAGATGCCGATGATGTCGAAAATCGCTGTCAGCAGCGGAAAAACCACAAGCGCGCCCCATAAACGCGGCGCCACCAGGTAGCCCAGGGGATGGATGTCCATCGTCTCGAGAGCGTCAATCTGCTCCGCGTTGCGCATGATGCCTATCTCCGCCGTCATCGCCGACCCGGCGCGGGCCACCACCATGATCGCCGCCAGGACCGGCCCCAGCTCCCGCACCAGCGACAGCGCCACCGCCGTGCCCAGCAAGCCCTCGGAGGCGAACTTGGAGAGCGTATGATAGCCTTGCAGCCCCAGCACCATGCCGGTGAACAGCCCCACCGCCACAATGACGCTGACGGACTTCGCCCCGATGAGATAAACTTGTCCGGCCGCCTTGCGCAGCGGCGCGCGCACTTTGCCGGTGGCGGCGAATGATTGGCAGAGAAAAAAGAACCACTGCCCGAGCTCCTGGAACCGTTCCAGGCTGGCCCGCCCCAATAATTGCAAAGGCGCTGTCGCGGTGTGTTTCATTCCATGATGATGGATTATTGCTTTAAGGATGTCTTATGCCCCGAAATCTTTTTTTGTCCATCCTTTAACTGCCGCGCCAAGCTAATCAGGATAAAGGCGAAGGTTTTTTATCGCGGCGCGCGTCATTTGCCGCCATTACTCCGGGCATGAGAATCAGCGGCGGCGCGGCCCGGGGAATCCCCTTGCAAGCTGGGGAAGCGGAAGGATTGCGCCCGGCCACGGCCCGCCTGCGGCAGGCGGTTTTCTCCAGTTTGGGTGAACTCGTAACGGGATGCCGCTTTCTTGACTTGTTCGCGGGCACCGGCGCCTACGGACTGGAGGCGGTCAGCCGCGGCGCGTCAGGCGGGATTTTTATTGAAAAGGACAAGAGGATGGCAGCGGTCATTGAAAAAAACCTGCGGGCCGCCTGTAAAAGCATGAACCTTGAAAATCCGCCCTGCCGCATCATAACCGCCGACGCCCTGGTTTGGCGGCCGGCGAAGGAAGAACGCTTCGATTTGATCTTCGCGGGACCGCCCTACCGGCTGATTCCTGAAATCGAGCAAGCTCTTTTCTCCCGGGCGGTTGAGTGGCTGGCCGGCGGGCCGCAGGCGCGTCTCCTTTTCGAAATGCCCGGCGCCATGACGTATGAGCCGGAGGGGTGGAGGCTCCGCCGCCGCGTGGGCAAAGGCCGCCGCCAGCCCACGATGGCCATCTACACCCGTTCCAATGAAGCGGAATGCTGAAGGCCGCCGCGGCGCATTTTCAGGAGAACCGGCAGCACTTTTTCCGCCGCCCGGCGGCCGATCAGCTCGTAGCCATCCCCGTCAGGATGAAGTCCATCGGGCAGGCGGCAGGCGTCTTCCGGACCCAGCAATTCCAGGCCGGAGAAAACCTCCAGCCTCGTTTCACCTCATCCCGGTAATCCTGAAGCGTCATCTCCGCGACGTTCGGGGCTGTTTCCCGGGGAGGCGAATGGATGGGTGTAATCAAGCCGATGGGAGTTTCCGGATGGCGCTCGCGGATGATCCGCGCCAGCCCGATGACCGCAGGCTGAAACGTCCGGCGCGACAGCGAGCCCGCGCCTTGAACATTGATGCCCAGCTTGAGGGTGATAATATCGGCGGGCAGGTCGCGGATCATCATTCCCGCCACCGGCTCAAGGTGGCAATTGCCTCCAAAACCCAGGCAGGTCAAATTCAGATCAAGCCGCCGGGCGGCCGCGGCCGGCCAGGTGCGGGCCGGGCTGTGCGCGGCGCCGCACTGGGTAATCGAGCTGCCGTAAGCCGTCCACCGCGGCCGCGTGTCCGGCGCGGGCTCAAGGCCCGCGTTTTCGGGCAGCAAGAAGTGGCGCAATTTTACCGGATGCATTTGGGGCAGCCAGATTTCATAAGTCTGCGTCTGGCCGGCCAGACCGGAAAAGTCCGCCCGGTCCACGCCCGCGGGCAGCACCGCCGTATCCAGAATTTCATTGCCGATTGCCAGATCGAACTGGCGCGCTTCCGCCGCCGGCTCCGCAATGAGGGCGAATTGCCTGGCGCGAGTCCGGAAACGCAGCCGCGCTCCGGCCGGGCATTCCGCCTTCCGCATAAGCCCGTCCTCGGGAAAAAACAAAGGCTTGAGGGGCAGCGGCAAACGCCATGGCTGGACCCAGCCCTTCCCCTGCCCGCACGAAACCGCTCCGTGAATGTGTTCCGGTTGAACCGAAAACAGTTTGCTCATGCTGCTGTTTTCCATCGCGGACACCCGGCCGGTCATAAATCCAGCAGCACCCTTCCCACTTCCGTTTTTCTGCCCCAGCGCTCATTGACGAGGGGCAGGGCGGTTTTGAAGCCCTCGGCATAATCGCACCAGGATTGTTTCCCGTAAT
>CAZYUX010000064.1:0-12655 GCA_964650745.1 uncultured Puniceicoccaceae bacterium | reverse complement strand
GGCCTCCAAGCTTTTCCGGAAGCCATAGCGCGCCGCCCGCGCGCCAGCGCCGGTTCAGCGGAAATCCCGGTCCCCATGAGCGCGGAAAAAAAACAGCCGGAACGCTACCGGGAAATTCGCAACCGCCGTTTGCGGCGCGATTACTTCGTGGAGGACACGCTCGAGGCGGGAATTGTCCTGACCGGAACCGAGGTCAAATCCATCCGGCAGGGGCAGGCCCAGATCAACGAAGCTTTTGTCCGGATAGAACGCGGGCAGGCCGTTCTCTATCACGCTCATGTATCCGGATACACCTTTGGCAACATCAACAACCACGAGCCTTACCGGCCGCGCCTTCTGCTTTTCCACAAACGCGAGCTGCGCAAGCTGCAAAACCAGACACGAAGCGGCGGGCGCGCTCTGATACCCGCGCGGATCTACTTCAGAAAAGGGCTGATCAAGGTCGAGGTGGCGCTGTGCCGGGGGAAAAAGCTCTACGACAAACGGGAAGACCTGAAAAAACGCGCGGCCCTCCGCGAGGCCGAGTCCCGCGTCCGCTTCCGGCCATAGCCCCGGCTCGCGATTCTCCGGAAAATTCCGTTGTATCGAGCCATTTCCCCGCTACCGTTGAATCATGGGGAAAAAAGAAAACGGCAATGAATTGACCTTCGAGCAGGCTCTCGCGCGGCTCGAGGAACTGGTGACATCCATGGAGGAAGGAGAGATTCCCCTCGCGGAACTGGTGAACAAATTCGAAGAAGGCGACAAGCTCCTGCAACACTGCGCGCAGCAGCTTCAGCAAGCCGGGATGAAAATCCAGAAATTGAAAATGACGAAAAACATGCCGGCATTGGAAGAAATGGAAGACCCGGACACGGATTGAAAATTCAGCTTTTGTGTGCTAAGTATAAGAATACCCCATGAGCATGGAGCCGCTAACCGCCATAACTTGTCCGGAGGATGTGAGGAAGCTGCGCCCGGAAAAGCTGCCCCGCCTGGCTCAAGCCATCCGCGGGCGGATCATCGAAACCACCTCCCGCAACGGCGGCCATCTGGCCTCGAATCTCGGCGTGGTCGAGCTCACCATCGCCCTGCACAGGGCTTTCGAAACCCCGCGCGACGCCTTGCTGTTCGACGTTTCCCACCAGGGGTATGCCCATAAGCTTTTGACGGGCAGGCAAGGGGAAGGCTTCACCCGGCTGCGGCAAAGCGGCGGACTGGCCGGCTTCCTCTCCCGCGCCGAAAGCCCGCACGACGCCTTCGGCGCCGGCCACGCCGGCACGGCCCTTTCCGCCGCCCTCGGCCTTGCCGTGGCCCGGGACTTGCGGAACGGAAACGAGCACGTGGCGGCCGTCATCGGCGACGCCTCCCTCACCTGCGGCATCACCTGGGAGGCCTTCAACAACCTTTCCATCAACACCCGCCGCCTTATCGTCATCCTCAACGACAACGAGTGGTCCATATCGAAAAACGTCGGCGCCCTGGCCAACTACCTGAACGACCTGATCACCAACCCCTTTTACAACCGTCTCGACCGGGATGTGAAGTCCGCCGTCCTCAAATTGCCGGGCGGCGAGCGCATCGTCCGGGCCGCCCGCAAGTGGAAGCGCGAGACCAAAGATTACATCGTGCCTTCCTCCATTTTCGAGTCCTTCGGCATGCGCTACCTCGGCCCTGTTGACGGGCACGACTTTGAAGTGCTGGAGAAAAACCTCGATTTCGCCAAACGATGCGAAATGCCCGTCCTGCTCCACGTCCTGACTCAAAAAGGCAAAGGATATCCCCCGGCGGAAAAGCACCCGGAAAGATTTCATGGCACCGGGCCGTTCGATGCGGACACGGGGAAGAAGAAAAAACCGGACGGGAGCAACCCTGTTTCCACCTATCAGGAGGCTTTCGGAAAGGCGCTGTTAAAGCTGGCCCGGGCGGACCCGGACATAACCGCCGTCACCGCCGCCATGACCGGAGGCACCGGCCTGCGTTACATCCGCGAAAAATTGCCCCGGCAATTTTTCGACGTCGGCATCGCCGAAGAACACGCCGTCATCTTCGCCGCCGGCATGGCCGCGAAGGGCTTCAAACCGGTGGTGGCCATTTATTCGACGTTTCTCCAGCGCTCTTTCGACCCTATAATGCATGATGTATGCCTGCAAAACTTGCCTGTGGTATTCTGTCTTGACCGGGCGGGGCTTTCTCCAGGAGACGGCCCGACGCACCACGGCCTTTACGACATCGCATACTTGCGGTGCCTCCCCAACGCCGTCATCATGCAGCCCAAGGACGAGGACGAGTTGTCGGACATGCTTTGGACTGGCTTGCGGATAGGCAGGCCCGCCTTCATCCGCTATCCGCGCGGGAACGGAACCGGCGCCCCGCTCAAGAGAAAACCGGAGAAGCTGGAAACCGGACAGGCCGAAGTCCTGCGCCCCGGCGAACACCTGAACCTGTGGGCGCTCGGCCCCTGGACGGCTGACGCCCTGGAATTGGCCGAGCGCCTCGAAACGGAGACGGACTTGTCCGTGGGCGTGGTCAATGCCCGGTTCGTCAAACCCCTTGACCGCGAATTGCTCCTTCGCCAGGCCGAAGCCGGATCCGCTTTTGTCACTTTTGAAGATCATACCCTAACGGGCGGTTTCGGTTCCGCCGTGCTCGAAGCATTCCAGTCAGCGGGCTGTCAGGCGCCTGTCGAATGTGTCGGCTGGCCGGACCGTTTCATCCTTCATGGAACCGGCGCGGCTGTTCTCCGCGCCGCACACGGCCTCTCCCGCAATGACATCTTCCAGCGTCTTCTCGCCTTTACCCGGCGCCTTCCGCACTCAATTCAACTGAAATAACATGCAGTGTCCGGAAGCATTTTTCCGCCGCCAATGAAAGCTTTACAAAACACGGAAGAGATGGCAACCTGCCGAGTCTATGACGGAAGCGGCACCGCGGTCAGTCACTTTTGTATGCACGGCCAACATCTGCCGCAGTCCGATGGCGGAAAAACTCCTCGAACACGCCCTGGCGGCGGAGCCGCCGCCTCTGCGCGAGATCGAAGTCAACTCGGCAGGCGTGGCCGGATGGGAAGGCAACGGCGCGTCGCCGCAAGCCATTAAAACCCTTGCGAAAACCGGGCTGGACCTGACCGGCCACCGCAGCCAGCCCCTCACCGCGGAAACCATCCGCCGTTCCCTGGCCGTTTTTTGCATGACCGAAGCCCACCGCGCCGCCGTGCTCCAATTGCGTCCGGATCATAATGACACGCCGGTGCGCCTGGTGCGCGAATTCCTCCCGCCGCCCGCCGAAAAGGAAATCCCCGACCCCTTCGGCGCTGATACGGAAATCTATGAAGCCTGCCGCGACAGCATCGTCGAGGCCATCCCTTCGATCATCGAATACCTTAAAGAACTCACGCAAAAAAACGCATGAAAATCAGCATTGGAGCCGACCACGGCGGTGTCGAGTTGCGCCGCTGCCTGATCCGGCAACTCGGGGAGGCGGGCCATCAAGTCATTGACCGCGGCGCGGACACGGAAAAATCGGCGGACTACCCGGACTTCGCGAACGCGGTCTGTGCGGACCTGGCTGCGGGCCGGGCCGAACGCGGCGTGCTGGTCTGCAAGACCGGCATTGGCATGAGCATGGCCGCCAACAAATTCCCCGGCATCCGCGCCGCCCTCGTGCAATTCGAAGAGGACGCCCGGATGAGCCGCAGCCACAACGACGCCAACGTCATCGCCTTTTCCGCCCAGCGCCTGGCGCCCGAACAAGCCGCCAAATACCTGCGGATCTTCCTTGAAACCCCCTTCGAAGGCGGCCGCCACCAGCGCCGCATTGACAAAATGGAAAACATTCCAAAAAAACAGCCGGACCGTTAGACGAAACCGTGTTTTAATTCATCATCCTAACATAACCATGACACCACTGCCCGCGGAAAGCCTTGAAAAGCTGGACCCGGAGGTTCACGCAGCCATCCGGAAGGAAGCCAACCGCCAGCAGACGCACATCGAGCTCATCGCCTCGGAGAATTTCACCCTCCCCGCGATCATGGAAGCCTGCGCCTGTGTGATGACCAACAAATATGCCGAAGGACTGCCCGGCAAACGCTACTACGGCGGTTGCGAGTTCGCGGACCAGGCCGAACAACTGGCGATTGACCGCGCCCTGAAGGTCTTCGGCGGCGAGCACGCCAACGTCCAGGCCCACTCCGGCAGCCAGGCCAACATGGCCGTCTATTTCTCCGTTCTCGATCCGGGCGACAAGCTCCTGACGATGAACCTTTCCGACGGCGGCCACCTGACCCACGGCAACCCGGTCAACTTCAGCGGCAAACTCTACCAAGTCGTCCATTACGGCGTCAGCCCGGAGACGGGGCGGATTGACTACGAGCAGCTGGCGGAGCAGGCGGAGAAGGAGAAACCGAAGATGATTACCGTGGGGGCCTCGGCCTACCCGCGCATCATTGATTTCGAAAAGATGGGAGAAATCGCCCGGTCCGTGGGCGCTTATATGCTGGCCGACATCGCCCACATCGCCGGGCTGGTCGCGGCTGGCCTGCACCCCAGCCCCGTCGAGCACTCGGACTTCGTCACCACCACCACCCATAAAACCCTGCGCGGCCCGCGCGGCGGTCTCATCATCTGCAAAGATAAATATAAAAAAGCCATCAACTCGGCCATGTTCCCCGGCACCCAGGGCGGCCCGCTCATGCACGTCATCGCCGCCAAGGCGGTCTGCCTCGGCGAGGCCCTCAAACCGGAGTTCAAGGAGTATCAAAAGCAAATCATCGTCAACGCGGCCGCCCTGGCGGAAGCGCTATTGGAAAAGGGCTACACCCTGACCAGCGGCGGGACCGACAACCACCTCATGATGATGGACCTGCGCCCCAGCCATTCGGACCTCTCCGGCAAACAGGCCCAGCTCGCCCTCGAAAAAGCCAACATCACCACCAACCGCAACACTGTCCCCGGCGAGACCCGCAGCCCCTTCCAGACCAGCGGCCTGCGCCTCGGCTCCCCCGCCGTCACCACCCGCGGCATGGGCCCCGACGAGATGCGCGAAATCGCGCGCGCCATCGGCCACGTCCTCTCCGCACCCGACGACGGCGCCAAAATCTCCCAGGCCCGCGCCATCGCCACCACCCTCTGCCAAAAATTCCCATTGCCGTATAAATAATAGCGAATGCTAAAATGGGCATCATTTGAAAGTATAATTACATACATAACTTATTATCACTTGCTGCCGTGAAAGAAGGCGGGGCATTATAACAAACGCATATACTTTCTCTCCGTGTTTTCGTCGTGAAATATCTTTTTTGCATCCGTTGCGGGGAAAGTGAATAAACGTGCCGCGCGCGGCTCTAATAGAATGAAAAAAGGCCGGCACAACGGGAGTTATGCCATTCAGCCATGAAAGAGAACGAAGTGAATCCGTCCGGTAAAACAGGCGGGCCGGAGGAAGCCGGTCAGAGGCTGGCGCCGCTGGAGACGGTGATCGAGCGCTTCACGGACGGCCAGCCGCCGGAGGAGGCCGCCGCGTTCCTGAGGCGGATGGCGGACAAGCTGTGCCGGAGCGATAAGAAAACGCCGCCGCCCATCAGCACCCCTTATTTAAACACTATCCCCGTTGACCAGCAACCGGAGTTCCCCGGCGACCGCGCCATCGAGCGGCGGATCAAGAGCTGTGCGCGCTGGAACGCCATGGCGATGGTCGTCAACGCCAACCGGCACCATCACGGCATCGGCGGGCATATTTCGACCTACGCCTCCAGCGCCACGCTCTACGAGATCGGCTTCAATCATTTCTTCCGGGGAGCCGAAGGAGAGCGCCCGGCCGACCAAGTTTATTTCCAAGGCCACGCGTCCCCCGGCGTCTATGCGCGGGCATACCTCGAGGGGCGGTTGGATGAAAGGGATTTGCTGCGTTTCCGCCGGGAACTGGCCGGCGGCCTCTCATCTTACCCGCATCCTTACTTGATGCCGGACTTCTGGCAGTTCCCAACCGTCTCGATGGGTCTTGGGCCAATCATGTCCATCTACCAGGCGCGGTTCAACCGCTACTTGAAAGCGCGGGGATTCCTCAAAAAAGAACCGCGGGTGTGGGCCTTTGTCGGAGACGGGGAAACCGACGAGCCGGAAACACTCGGCTCCCTGTCGCTTGCCGGACGGGAGCGGCTGGATAATCTTATCTGGGTGGTCGTGTGCAACTTGCAGCGGCTTGACGGCCCCGTGCGCGGCAACGGAAAAATTATCCAGGAACTTGAGACCGTGTTCCGGGGCGCAGGCTGGAATGTCATCAAGATCATCTGGGGGGCGGACTGGGACCCGTTGATCGAAGCTGACGCGGACGGCCTGCTGCTTCGCCGCATGGAAGAAGCGGTGGACGGCGATTACCAGAAATACGCGGCCGAGCCGGGCAGTTACGCCCGCAAGCATTTCTTTGGCAAGTATCCGGAACTGCTGGAGCGTGTGGACCACCTGAGCGACGCGCAGGTCCGCAAACTCACGCGCGGCGGACACGACCCGGCCAAGGTTTATTCCGCTTATTATGCTGCCGTTAGCCGCGCGGGAGCGCCAACCGTCATCCTGGCCAAGACCGTCAAGGGCTACGGCCTGGGCGAGGCCGGAGAAGGCCGCAACATCACCCACCAGCAAAAACAGCTCAATGAAAAAGAGATGCGGGAGTTCCGCGCGCGGTTCGACATTCCCATCCGCGACGAGGAGATCGCGGAAGCGCCATTTTACCGCCCGCCCAAAGACAGCCCCGAAGCCCGGTATCTTCGCGACCAGCGGGAAAAATTAGGCCACGCGCTTCCGAAGCGCGCAATCCATTTCAAGCCCCCCGATATTCCAAAACCCGCCGGCTTTAACGAGCTGCTTAAAGGCTCGGAAAAAAACGAAGCCTCCACGACGATGGCTTTCGTCCGCCTGCTTGGGCGGCTGCTGCATGATAAAAACACCGGCGGACGCGTCGTGCCGATCATCCCTGACGAGGCGCGCACGTTCGGGATGGACGCGCTCTTCCGGCAAATCGGCATCTACGCTCCCTTCGGCCAGCTCTACGAACCGGTGGACAGCGCCAACTTCCTTTATTACAAAGAATCGGCGGACGGGCAAATCCTCGAGGAGGGCATCACCGAGGCCGGCGCCATGTCGTCCTTCATTGCCGCCGGAACGGCATACGCCACGCACGGCATCCCCATGATTCCCTTTTACATATTCTACTCGATGTTCGGATTTCAAAGAGTGGGGGACTTGATTTGGGCGGCGGGCGACATGAAGGCACGCGGATTCCTGCTCGGAGCGACAGCGGGGCGCACGACGCTCAACGGCGAGGGCCTCCAGCACCAGGACGGCCACAGCCACCTCATGGCCTCGGCTTATCCCACCCTCCTTGCTTACGATCCGGCCTTTGCTTATGAGATCGCGGTCATCATCCAGGACGGCTTGCGCCGAATGTATCAGGAAAACGAGGACATTTTTTACTACTTGACGCTCTACAATGAGAACTACGCCATGCCGCCGATGCCCGAAGACGCCCCCAAAGGCATCCTGAAAGGGCTTTATAAATTGAAAAAAGGCGCGGCGGATAAAACACACAAAGCCCATATACTGGGCAGCGGGCCGCTGCTGCGGGAAGCTTTAAGAGCGCAGGCGATTCTGGAGGAAAAGTTCAACGTTTCGGCGGACGTCTGGAGCGCCACCAGCTATAAACTTTTGCGCGGCGAAGCTTTGCGGGCCCAGCGCTGGAACATGCTCCACCCGGAATCTCCCGCGCGAAAATCCCACCTCGAAGAAATCCTCGGGGGCGAAGAAGGCGTCTTCGTTTCCGTTTCCGACCACGTTAGGGCCGTGCCGGATCAGATCGCCCCATGGGTGCCGGAGGGTCTGCTTTCCCTGGGCACGGACGGTTTCGGACGCAGCGACACCCGGCCAGCCTTGCGGCGTTTTTTCGAAGTGGACGCCGAGTGCGCCGCCGCCGCCGTCCTGTACTCCCTGGCCCGGAAAGGCCGCCTGGAAAAAACGGTTGCCGCCAAAGCCCTTCGAGAATTAGATATCGATCCCGAAAAACGCTTTCCTGAATTTATTTAAACCAGCCATCTTCAACGTCTTCCCAGGATAATAATGGAAACAGTTTTACCGCAGTTAGGTGAAGGGGCGGAATCGGGCACAGTCGTCGAAATACTCGTCAAAGAAGGCGACACCGTGGAAGCGGATCAGCCCTTGATCGAACTGGAAAACGAAAAAGCCGTTGCCGCCATCCCATCGCCGGCTGCGGGCCGGGTGGCGAAAATCCACGTCGAGACGGGACAAGAAATCACGCCGGGGCAAGTCATCGCAACCATCGAAGAAAACGAAGCGATGGAAAAGACGCCTGCGGAAGAAAAAACACCCGGACCGGCGGCAAAACCGCGGCAGCCGCCCCAAACAGAAAGCCCAAAAGAAACACCGCCGGCCCCGCAACCCGCGCCCGGCGGCCCGCCGCCGGCGGCATCCCCATCCATCCGCAAGACGGCCCGCGATCTTGGAATTGATTTGAACCGCGTGCGGGGAAGCGGCCGGGGTGGGCGCATCCTGCTTGAAGATCTGCGCGCTTACATCCAATCGCTGCAGAACGCCGCCTTTGCCAAAAAACCTCCGCCGCCCGCCGCCGCGCCAAAAAAAGATCTCCCCGATTTCACGAAATGGGGGCCAGTCCGCCGGGAAAAAGTCACGCCGTTGCGCAAAACCATCGCCGGGCGCATGTCCGAATCCTGGAAAAACATCCCCCGCGTGACGCAGTTCGGAGAGGCCGATATCACGGATATGATGGCGCTGAAGAAAAAGCACGGCGCCGCCTACAAGGAAAAGGATGCCCGGCTCACCCTCACCTGCTTTATCATTAAGGCGCTGGTCAAGATGCTGCGGAAATATCCAGTTTTTAACGCCAGTTTCGATGCCGCCGCCGGAGAGATTATTTTTAAGGAATATTACCATCTCGGCATCGCGGCGGACACGGAGGAAGGCCTGCTCGTGCCGGTGCTGCGGGATGCCGATAAGAAAACCCTCCTTGACACCGCAAAAGAACTGGCGGAACTGGCGTCCAAGGCCAGGAGCCGAAAACTCGATTCCGAAGAGATGCGGGGCGGAACCTTCACCATCAGCAACCAGGGCGGCATCGGCGGGGCGCACTTCACGCCCGTTATTAATTATCCGGAAACGGCCCTGCTCGGCGTGGGCCGGGGCGAAAAGAAACCTGCTTATACCGGTGACAACTTGGAACCGCGGCTCTTCCTTCCGCTGGCGCTCTCCTTCGACCACCGGCTGATTGACGGCGCCCAGGCGGCCCGCTTCATCACCGCCCTTATTGAAACATTGGAAAAATTTCCAGAAGAGGAAGTGAAGTTATAGGCCCGGCAACATGGATTTAGCCACAAAAAGCACATAAAACACGGAATGCAATTTTGCGGTTCGTCATTTTTTATGGAACTTATAAACACTGAAATCGTAGTGGTGGGCGCGGGGCCGGGAGGTTACGCCGCCGCTTTTCACGCCGCCGACAAGGGCAAGCAGGTCGTCATGGCCGAAAGGGATGCGCGGCTGGGCGGCGTCTGCCTGAACCACGGCTGCATCCCCTCGAAGACCCTTATCCACGCCACTAATCTGATGGACGAGGCGGCCCGCTCGGGCAAGCGCGGCATCACCTACGATGCCCCGCGCGTCAACCTTGAAAAAATGCGCGCGTGGAAGGACTCGATCATAGAAAAGCTGGAAAAGGGCATCCGCGAATTGGCCCGGATGCGGAAGGTCAGGATCATGGCCGGGCGCGGACACTTCGAGGATGCAAAGACATTGCGCGTTGAAACCGCCGAAGGCCAGAAATATGTCCGTTTTGCGAACGCCATCATCGCCACCGGCTCGGAAGCGGCGCTGCCCAAGGCTTTCGACCTGGGCAATCCCCGCGTCATGACCTCGACCGGAGCGTTGGCTCTCGAGGAAGTTCCCGAGACGCTGCTGGTCGTCGGCGGGGGCTACATCGGAATGGAACTCGGAGCGGTTTACGCCAAACTAGGCAGCCGCGTCACCCTCGTCGAGGCGCTCGACACCATCCTCGCGGGCGCCGATCCGGACCTCATCAAGCCGGTCCTTAACAAAGCCCAAAAGACCATCCGCGACCTGCGGGCCGCCGTGAAAGTCAAAGAGATGGCCACTGCCGGACGGCAGATCAAGGTCCTCCTCGATGAAAAAGGCAAGGAGACCACAGAGCTTTTCGACCGCGTCCTCACCGCCGTCGGACGGGCGCCAAACACAAATGATTTGGGCCTGGAAAACACCCGGGTCAAAACGGACGGCAAAGGCTTCATCCAAGTCAATCACGAGCAGCAAACAGACGAGAAAGGCATTTACGCCATCGGGGACGCCGCGGGAGGCGCGCTGCTGGCCCATAAAGCGGCAAAGGAAGCCCGTATCGCCGTCGAAACGATTTGCGGGGAAACCACGCGGGCCGAAAACTTGATCATCCCCGCCGTCGTCTTCACCGATCCCGAACTGGCCTGGTGCGGTTTAACTGAGAAAGAAGCCGAAGAGCGGGGCCGCAAAATCCGCGCCGCCAAATTCCCCTGGACAGCATCAGGCCGGGCCTTGAGTTTCGACCGCCCCGACGGCTTCACCAAACTCATCATCGAACCGGAAACGGAACGCATCCTCGGCGCCGGCATCTGCGGTTACAACGCCGGCGAACTCATCAGCGAAGGCGTCCTCGCCATCGAAATGGGCGCCACCGCGCGAGACCTCGCCGAGGTCATACACCCCCACCCCACCCTCTCCGAAACCCTCATGGAGTGCGCCGAAGCATACTTCGGCGAAGCCACCCACATCCTCGCCAGAAAACCATCAATGGAATGAGAACTTGACGAAGAACCGGGCGCATCCGGCGGGCTTCGGCTGGCCTGTCAGGGCCGCGCGCGGATATTTTTCACAAAAGAGCTTGGCAAACCGCTGTCCATACATATATTGCCTTCTCATCTTCTTGGTGGGATATCCAAGTGGCTAAAGGACGCGGACTGTAAATCCGTTCGGCGATGCCGTTCGCTGGTTCAAATCCAGCTCCCACCACCACTCCCCATCCCGCATCAATAAAGGGATTAAAGGCAATTGTGGGGCATAAATGGCTGATTTATTAATGATAGTTATTTTTCAAATAGAGGCTGTATCCGGCAGTTTCCGGCAATATTTGTGGCAAAAGTGTGGCAAAATTGAAATGTCAGATTTTCCGTTATCTTCCCTCTCCGGTGCTCAATCCCTCCTCAAAATATAATCCGCAGCCTTTTGGGCGGCCCCGGCGGCGTGGATCAGGATTTTGCGGTCATTTCGTAGGCGGTTTAGCCAGCCTTGGATGTAGGCAGCAGTGTTTTCGATGGTGGAAGGTGAAATTCCAGCCTCTACGCAAAGAAAACTGGCCGTAAATTCAGCTACAAGCTCCTCCTGGGAGTAGCTCAGAAATTTAGATGCGGCCTTTTCACTGATGGAACGGCGATCTAACCGGCTCTCGTGACCGGTAGCGTGGCCGCACTCGTGAAACAAGGTGGCATAGTAGTTTTCCTCAGAGCTAAATGCTTCCTGTTCCGGCATCGTAATAATGTCAGGCACTGGAAAATAAGCGGGAGAATCACCACGCACGAACTGGGGAGGATTAGGAAAACGGCAAACGATAGTGCCAGCATCCTCAATGGGATTAGGTGGCACCTGTGAAATATAGTCCGGCTCCGGCATGACCCGTTCCGGCAGATTCTCCACCTGGCTGACATTAAAGACCGTGTAATAGCGCAGAAGAGGGATTTCGATCGGTTCCCCGCTTTCGGCATCTTCAGTCTGATAAAGCTTCCAGAACACTACCGGCACACCACGGGAACCACGTTTGATCCTGGCACCCAGTTCCTGCGCTTGCTTGAATGTCAGCCAATATGGGTGGGAAAAGCCAGACATCAGGAGCAGGAAAACATTAATGCCCTGGTAATGTTTTTGGGAAATGAGATTGCGGGGGTAATGGTCAGATGCCTTCCAGGTCTTCTTCCAGGGGATCGTCCCCTTCTCCAACAAAGCAATGATCCTGTCGGTTATCTTTTGATAGACCTGGTTCATCGCTTCCAGAATCTGCGTCGGCGCTGTCGAAGTTGCGGCGGCCACGAAAGTGGTCATGGAAGCGAGATCGCCATTACCAAGGTAAATTTTCCCCACGTTCTCCAACCCGTAATGGATCAAATCCTCTGCCACCTGCGTCATCGGTTTGCCCACCATCTTGCCGATCTGGTAAATAGTTGGGGTGTGCTGGTCGATCCGTGGCGAGTAAACCATCTCCAAAAGAAGAATTTGGGAGAACAGGATGAAGTCGGAGCGCAATCTATTGCATCAAGCCTTTAAACCACCCCTCTCCCGTTGAGAACGCACCCTAATTCTTGCTTTGGGGGAATAGATTGGGAGATCGCAGCGGCAACTTGATTGCAGAGATTGAGGCCATTTTCTCACCGATTTCAGCTATCAGAAGAATTCTGATAAATCTCCAATCCGCACAGCCTTGGCCTTTTAGCGGCCCTAACCTTGCCAAATTGATGATTCCAAGTAGTGATGGATGGGAAGCACACACGCGGGCGGTTGTTGTCCCTCCGGGATTGCTAACATAGGATAGATAGCGCGAGGTCGCGATGGAAAAGCAAGGT
>CAZYUX010000063.1:6287-12931 GCA_964650745.1 uncultured Puniceicoccaceae bacterium | reverse complement strand
CTCGTCTTGAACGGTTTGGCGCGACAAGTTTTCGTAATAGCCGAACGCCGTCCCGTAACCTTCCGCGAGAGCTTCCGCCCCCCCATGAGTGGATTTCAAAACAGACAATTGCGAAAGCCCGGCCCCCGCGACTCCGGAAAGGTTGAGCCATTCGCGCCGGGCTTCCAACGAGGCAGCCTCGCCAAAGGGCTGGTCATGACGGCCTTTCCCGGCCATCAACCCTCCCGGCCAGCCGCCTTCTTCGTTCCCGGCCCCCGCCCCCGGTTGCCGGTCCTGGCCTTGCCCTCCGCCGGGCGGCATCCCCGGCGCGGGCATTTGGCCCAAGGCCGGACTTTGGCTGAAGCCGCTTTTCATTTGCCCCAGTTGTGACAGTTTTTGGGAAAGCGACTGCCCTTGCCCTTCGCGAACGGCTTGCAGGCGCATCCGTTGTTGCAGGCCTTCAAGCCCCTGCGCCATTTGCTTCGCATTGCCCTGTTGGGCCGCTTCGGCCATTTGTTCCATCAGCCCGGCCAGTTTTTCTTTTCCGGCCTTTCCCATTTTTTGGCCCGCTCCGGAAAGTTTGCGGGCGGCGGCGCGGGGGTCGCCGGCCAGCTTTTCAGGAGGTTTTTCGCGAAGTTTTTCAGCGGTTTTTTTAAGTTCTCCGGCGGTTTGGCGGTAGTCTTTGCGGCGCAGGCCGGCTGCCGCTTTGCCTAAATTATCGAGGCTGTCGAGCGCTTCCGCGATGTCCGGCGCCTGCTCGTCCAGCGAATCATCCTCCAGAGCTTTCAGCTGAGCCCGGATCCCGTCTTCCACACGGTTGAGGGAGAGAAAAATTTCCGTTTCATTCAATCCCGCCTTTTCCAGTTTCTCTTCAAGCTTCTTGACCTCGCGCGCGGTTTTCTTCCAGTCCTCTTCCGGAACCAGCGCAGGCGGCTTTTCCCAGGATTCGAGATGTTCCCGCAAAAACGCCCGCCGCGCCTTCTGGCGCGGTGTCAAGCCGGAAACCATCCCTTCTCCGGTTTGGGAATACCGCCATTGGACAAACAATACCATTCCTGCAACGGCAAAGGACAACAAGACCGTCCTGCCGTAACGCGGCGGACGCAACGGCCATATTTCCCGCAAAGACACGCTTTCCCAGCGGCTCACGGACCGCTCGAGCAGGCGCGCGGTCCAGAAGTCCGTTTCCCCGGCGGCCAGTTCCCCCGCCGCCAGGATGTCATCCGGCCATCCGGCCATCCGGTCCATTCTGTTCCAGAGGCGGTGTTTGGGCGCCGGGCGCCAGAAAGCGGCGGCCAAAACGGCGGGCGCCAGCACGGCGGCACTGGCCAGCCAGTAAAATCCCAGAGACGAAACGGTGTCAAACACAAGCGTGCAAACCGCCAGCACGTATCCCGCCGCCGCCCAGAACCCCGTCATCCGGCAAGTCCACAAGCGCCACCGCTCGCGTTTCCATCGCCAGGCCGCCTGACGCTGGCGGCGGCGGAAGGCGTTCCGCAGTTCGTTTTGCGTTCGCGCGCTCATATTCCCTTCAGCTTTCAAAAGCCCGCTTTAACGCAAAAGAACGCCGGCATCAATGAAAACGATAATAAACAATGCCCACGCAGAACATCCCCGCCACAAGCGGAACCAGCACAAGGCTCAACAATTGGCCTCCAAAAAAAGCCGTGCCGAATGTGGCTCCCATCCCGATCAGGCCTGGTTTGATCTGGTCATTTTTTATCCCGACAATAACCGGCAGGATGGCGAACAAGACCGCCTCGGCCATCCGCAAATAAGCATCCACCACCATCATGCCGTTATCTTGCTCCGGCTTCGGCGGCGGCTTGCCTTCAATGAAATCATAGATCCTTTGCCGGGCTTCCGTCATCTCTTTTTGTGCGGCCTCTTTCAAAGCCGCCAATTCCGACAAATCAAGGGCGATTACCTGGTCCAGGCAGGTCCGCAGCTTGAAAAGCGGCGGCTTGCCGGCCCGGGGAACGAATCCGTAGGAATAAGGCTCCCGCAGCCAGCACTGCCCTTCAGCGAGAGCGGCCTCCTCAAGCCCGAAATCACCGCCGGACAGAGAATACCACAAGCCATCCCGGGTGTAAAAAGAAACCAGCGGATCAAAAGCTTCTTCATAAACGGGATTCACGTAAACAAAGAACTCCCCGTCATCCGAAAGGTCCCCGCCCAAGACTTCCCCAGGAAAAATCTCACAATTCCAGAGAGGCTTATACTGGCCGCCCCCGGCCGCCCGGCTGACCGTCAGAAGGATTTCCTTGTAGTATCCGCCAATTTCATTGACCTTGACGCGGGCGCAATAAACTTCATTGCGCGACTGGACCCAGAACTCGTCCGGCAGCGGCCGGATTTCAGCGCGCGCGGCAACAGCATAAAAGGAAAGAGCCGAAACGATAAAAAGCGCCCGCCGCGTTTTTGCCAAAGCGCCGGCATTCAATCCGTTTTGCATGGAATTAATATTGATTTGTCCGGCGGCGTGTCAACCGCAACCGGCCTGCCGAGAGGATTGATTCTCCGCAACCCTCCCGCCAGCCGGCAACCGCGGTTTGGAAAAAAACAATTATTTCCTCTTGCGGGCGGGGACGTGACTCCTCTTATTCTGGCTACATGCCTTTCCGGAAACATAAACGCAACGCGGGGCATTCCCGCGCCCGGAAAGGAGGCCGTATTTTATGCCGAAAAGGGCGGATATAGAATCAATCCTCCTCATCGGGTCGGGGCCGATTGTCATTGGCCAGGCCTGCGAGTTTGACTATTCCGGCACCCAAGCCTGCAAGGCGTTAAAACAAGAGGGCTACAAGGTCATCCTGGTCAACAGCAATCCGGCCACCATCATGACCGATCCGGATTTCGCCGATGTCACCTTCATCGAGCCCCTCACGGTGGCGGTTCTCGAACGCATCCTGGAACAGGAAAAACCAGACGCCATTCTGCCCACATTAGGCGGGCAGACCGCCCTCAATTTAACCGTTGCCCTGTGGGAAAAGGGTTTGGTGGAAAAATTCGGCATCGAGATCATCGGGGCCAAATACGAAGCCATCCGCAAGGGCGAGGACCGGGAAGTCTTCAAGGAAGCGATGCTGAAAATCGGCCTCGACGTGCCGCGCTCCTCGATTGTCCAGTCCTGGGAGGCCGCCCGCCAGGCTGCGGCGGACATCGGCGTCTATCCGTTGATTATCCGGCCCAGTTACACTCTGGGCGGCACGGGCGGCGGCGTCGCTTTCAACCGCGATGAGTTCGAAAGCCTGGTCAAACAGGGCCTCGCCACTTCCCCAATCCATCAGGTCATGATCGAGGAGTGCCTGCTCGGCTGGAAAGAATTCGAGATGGAGGTGATGCGCGACCGCAAGGACCAGTGCGTGGTCATCTGTTCCATCGAGAACATCGACCCCATGGGCGTGCACACCGGCGACTCCATCACCGTCGCCCCCGCCATGACGCTGACGGACAAGGAATACCAGCTCATGCGCGACGCCTCCTTCGCCTGCATCCGCGAGGTGGGCGTCGAGACCGGCGGCAGCAACATCCAGTTCGCCGTCCACCCCGGGACCGGGCGCATGGCCATCATCGAGATGAATCCCCGCGTCTCCCGCTCTTCCGCGCTGGCCTCGAAAGCCACCGGTTTCCCCATCGCCAAAATCGCCGCCAAGCTGGCCGTCGGCTACAGCCTCGATGAAATCCCCAACGACATCACCAAAAAGACGCCCGCCTGTTTCGAGCCGACGATTGATTACGTTGTCACCAAAATTCCCCGTTTCACTTTCGAAAAATATCCCGGCGCCGACGACACGCTGACCTCTTCAATGAAATCCGTTGGAGAGGCCATGGCCATCGGGCGCACTTTCAAGGAGTCGTTCCAAAAAGCGCTGCGTTCCCTCGAGGTAGGGGCGCTTGGGCTGGGCGGCGGCAAATACGGCGGGGACGAAGTGGCGGATCCGGAAAAAATCAGAGCCGGCCTGGCCCGGCCCACATGCCTGCGCGTTTATTACCTGCGCTGGGCTTTGCGCGCCGGAATGCCTCTTGAGGAATTGCGCGGGCTGACGAAAATCGACCCCTGGTTCCTCCGTCAAATCGCGGACATCGTCCAAACCGAACGCTCCATCGAAGAAGGCGGAAAAACCTGGCTGACGGCGGAAAACCTGCGCGCCGCCAAGGAACAAGGATTCAGCGACGCCCAGCTGGCCCGGCTCACCGGCCTTTCACGCAAGGAGGTTCACCAGCTCCGCAATGAACTGGGCATCCAGACCGTTTACCGGCTGGTGGATACCTGCGCGGCCGAGTTCGAGGCTTTCACGCCCTACTACTACTCTTCCTGCGGCGATGAAAACGAAATCATTCCTTCGGGCCGCCGCAAAATCATGATCCTGGGCGGCGGCCCCAACCGCATCGGCCAGGGCATCGAGTTCGACTACTGCTGCGTCCACGCCTCCTTCGCTCTCCGCGAAGCCGGTTTCGAGACCGTCATGGTCAACTCCAATCCCGAAACCGTCAGCACCGACTACGACACCTCGGACCGGCTCTATTTCGAGCCGCTGACGCTGGAAGACGTGCTCGAAATCTACCGCCAGGAGCAGTGCGAGGGCGCCATCGTCCAATTCGGCGGGCAAACCCCCCTCAACCTGGCTTCAGACTTGAAAGCCAACGGCGTCAACATCATCGGCACCGCGCCGGAGAATATAGACGCCGCCGAAGACCGCCGGCTCTTCAAGGCCATGCTGGAAAGACTGGGGCTGAAACAGCCGGTCAACGCCATCGCCATGACCGCGGAGCAGGCGTTCCGCGAAGCCGAGCGCATCGGGTTCCCCGTTTTGTTGCGCCCGTCGTTTGTCCTGGGCGGGCGGGGCATGTTTATCGTTTACGAAACGCGGGAGCTGCAAGAAGTCGTCCTTGAGGCCTTCGCCGCCGCGCCGGGAAAACCCGTGCTGCTGGATAAATTCCTCGAAGACGCCATCGAGCTGGACGTGGATGCCATCAGCGACGGGCAAACAACCGTCATCGGCGGGATGCTCGAACACATCGAGTTCGCGGGCGTTCACAGCGGGGACGCCGCCATGGTCCTGCCCCCGCACACTTTGGGCCGCAAAATCCTGGACGATGTGCGCGAGGCCACACGCGCTTTGGCGCGGGAATTGAAAGTCACCGGCCTGATGAACATCCAATACGCCATCAAGGACGGCGACCTTTACGTGCTCGAAGTCAACCCCCGGGCCTCCCGCACGGTGCCATTCGTCAGCAAAGCCATCGGTGTCCCCCTGGCCAAACTGGCCGCCCGGGTCATGGCCGGGGAGACGCTGGAAAAACAGGGCTTCACGCGGGAAATCATCCCTGACTACTGGGCTGTCAAAGAATCGGTTTTTCCTTTTGCGCGCTTCCCCGGCGCGCCCGTCGCCCTCTCTCCCGAAATGCGCAGCACCGGGGAAGTCATGGGCATGGACGGAGACCTGGGCCTGGCCTTCGCCAAGACGCAAATGGCCGCCGCGCCCGCGCTGCCCGCGTCGGGCCGCGTTTTCCTCAGCGTCAAAGACAGCGACAAGGCCGCCGCCGCGGACCTGGCGCGCCGTTATTGCGAACTGGGATTTGAAATGGTTTCCACACCGGGAACGGCGGCGGTCCTGGAAAACAATAATGTGCCGGTGACGCGCATTCACAAAATCCAGGAAGGCCGGCCCAACGTTTTGGACAAAATCAAGAACGGGGACATCGCCATGATCATCAATACCCCCTCCGGCGCCATCCCCCGCAAGGACGAGAACCTTATTCGCACGGAAGCGGTCAAACACGGCCTGTGCATCATCACTACCCTGACCGCCGCCAAAATGGCCCTGATGGGCCTGCGATCCCTCCGGCAGAAAACCCTCGGCGTCCGCTCCCTCCAGGACTGCCACCGCCTCCTCCGCCTCTGATGGATCCCCTCGCGCGCATCACCTGAATCCCCGCAACGGGAGGCGACAGAAAAGCTTAACCAAAGCCCGCCGCGGTGAAACAAGAAAAAGAAAGCGCTTGCTTTTGGAGCGGCGGGAAATTTTCCTGAAATCGCCGCGCATGGTTAAGAAAAAAAAGACGGATGTTTTGGTGGCGCCGCACACCCACTGGGACCGGGCATGGTACTGGCCGTTCGAGCGGTTCCGCGTCCGGCTGATCGAGTGCATGAAGGCGGTCATCGCGGAGCTGAAAAAACACCCCGAATACCGCTTCACTTGCGACGGCCAGACGCTGATGGTGGAGGACTACCTCGAGGTCTGCCCGGAGGATGAAGCTTTCCTGAAAAAGGCCGCGCGGTCCGGGCGGCTGGTTGCCGGGCCGATGTATTGCCTGGCGGACCTCTACTGCACGGGCGGCGAGGCTCTTATCCGCAACCTGCTCCTGGGAAAGGAATTCGCGGGAAAATTAGGACGCGCCCCGGATGTCACCCTCCACATGCCCGACACGTTTGGCATCATCCCTTCAATTCCCATGATCGCGGCGGGATTCGGATTTCAGTGTTTCACTTTCATGCGGGGTTGGCCCGGAGATCCCAAGGGGTGGAGCGGCGGCAAAGGCCCGCCCGCGCGCGGGGGCAAGGAAGCGCGGATATTTCGCTGGCGGGCGGCGGACGGCAGCGAAGTCCGGGTTGTCCGCCTGCGCGAGGGTTACGCCAACGCCGCCAATCTCGGCAGGCC
>CAZYUX010000063.1:829-6277 GCA_964650745.1 uncultured Puniceicoccaceae bacterium | reverse complement strand
GGCCCCCGGGTGCTGGCTTGGTGTGGGAATTCGATGAATCGGTTGCGCTCGGTCAGCTTATCGAAGCCGCCCGGAACCAGCGCGATTCCCAAGGTCCGCCCCTGCTTCTCCTGGCCGGAGTGGACCACCAAATCCCGCAGCCGCAGTTGACGGACGCCCTGCGCAAGGCCACCCGGAAATCGAATTTCCATTTTCGTTATTCGGACCTCGATGAAATGGGCCGGGAAGCCGTCCGCAACCGTTCCCGGCTGCCGCTTTACCGGGGCGAATTTCACGGCAAGGGCAACGCCTCGGTCCTCGGCGGCACCGTTTCTTCCAGGATATATTTAAAGCAGAACAATGCGGCGGCGGAGCGGAGCCTGGTGTGCGGGGCGGAGCCGGCGGCGGCCCTGGCCCGGCTCCTGGGACAAACCGATCCGGCGGAGGCCTCCCTGGCCGCCGCCTGGAAACATCTGCTCAAAACCCATCCGCACGATGATATTTGCGGATGCAGCGCGGACCCCGTGCATCAGGACAACGAATATGAGATGCGCCAGGCGGCCACCGCCGCCGATGCCGTCCGCCGCCGCATGGGCCGGCGCATCCTCGAAGTTTACGGAGGCAACCGGGCCGGGGACGAGCGCTTCTCCTTTTTCCTCTTCAATACCCAGCCCAATCCCTGGAGCGGCCGGGTGCGGGTCAAGTGTGATTTCGAGGGCCGCCACAAGTGGGGCGATATCCAGCCGCCTGAACACTACGCCGTCGTGGATGAAGCGGGCAGGGAAATTCCCTTTTTCGAAGCGGCCCGCGGAGCGGCGCCGGATCATCCCCACCAAAGGCTCCTGCTGGATCTTTACCCCGCCGGAATGCCGCCGATGAGCTTGCGGCGGTTCTTCATCGAAGAACGTCCGCGCTGGCCTTCCGTGTCCGCCGGAAGAAAAACGGTTATTGAAAACGAGCGCCTGAAAGTTAAGGCTGGTCCAAACGGCACATTCGATCTCGAAGACAAACAGACGGGCAAGGTGTTCCCCGGTTTGGGCGTGTTGTCCGGCCAGGCCGACACCGGAGATCTTTACGACTTCAGCGACCTGCCGGGGGACAAAGAAATTCTTTTTGACAAAACGCGCTGGGCCGCGGAATGCATCCAGGGTTATTCCGGGGCGCGGCGCCTCCGGCTGGCGGGCTTGGTTTCCGTTCCGGAAACTTCCAGCATGGCCGCCGGCCGGTCCCGGAAAAAGACTCCGCTTCCCGTGACCGTGGAGCTGACGCTGGCCCCCCGGGCGGAGCATTTGGACTATTGCATCCGCTTCACCAATACAGCCAAGGATCACCGCCTGCGGTTCAACTTGCCCTTGCCTTTCCGGCCCCGGGAAAGCCGCGCCGGGCTGAAATTCAACGAAGTCATCCGCCCCGCCGGCAAACAGCCTCGGGGAACCAAGCCGCCGCGCGTTCATCCGGAGCATCCCGCGGATCATTTTGCGGCGGCGGAAGTCCGCCAGGGCGGGCTGGCGCTCTTCAGCGAGTTTCCATTCAATTACGAAATTGTTTCGGGCCGGACTTCCCGGCTGGCGGTGGCGCTGCTGCGGAGCGTTGGATATATATCCAATCCGCTCGGCACAACGACGCGCTCCAACAAAGGCGCAGGCCCCGGCACGCCCGCCCCGGAAGGGCAATGCCTGGGGCGCTCCTTCGAGATGCGTTTCGCCATCCGGCCGTATGCCGCGAAAGAATCGGGGAGGCTTTTTTACGAAGCTTTCCGCTGGCGCAACGTTCCGTTTTACGGTCAAATCGAAAGCTGTGATCCGCCCCGCGCGGAAAAATCGTCTGACGGACCGTTTGCCGCCGCCCGGAATGAGCTGGCTGTCACCGCCTTGAAACCCAAACAAAACGGCAAAGGCGTCATTCTGCGTTTGTTCAATCCGTTTTCAAAACGTCAAACAGCAAAGCTGTTTTTCAAGGGCGTCCGCCAAGTCCGTTTGACCGGCCTGCGCGAGGAGCCGCTGCCGGAATCCCCGCCAGCCGGATCCGGCGTCCTTAAGCTGGACTTTCCTCCGTTTTCCCTCCGCACGCTTGAAATCCGGGAGCCGCTCCTTTCGAAACCTCGAAAAACCGCTACTCGATGAACTGCCGGTAGAGGTTGGCGTAGAGGCCGTCGTGGCGGAGCAGGTCTTCGTGGGTGCCGCGCTCGATGATGCGGCCCTGGTCGAGAACCAGCACTTGGTCCGCGTCACGGATGGTGCTGAGGCGGTGGGCCACGATGAAGCAGGTCCGGCCTTTCAGCAGCGTGTTCAAGGCCTCCTGCAAGCGGGCCTCCGTGATGGTGTCCACCGAGCTGGTGGCCTCGTCGAGCACGAGGATTCGCGGGTCGGCTAAAAAAGCGCGGGCAAAACAGACCAGCTGCTGCTGGCCCAGTGAAAGCCCCCGGCCCTGCTCGGTCACTTCGGTGGCGAATCCCTCCGGCATCGCCTCGACCAAATCCAGGCAGTTGAGCTTCCGCACCGCATCGGCCACTTCTTCGTCCGTGGCATCCAGCTTGCCGAGGCGGATGTTGTCCATCACCGTGCCGCTGAAGAGGAAATTCTGCTGCAAAACCAGGCTCATCTGCCGGTGCAGGGAGGCGCTGGTGATGGTCCGGATTTCCCGCCCGTCAATTTCGATCTCTCCCTGATCCGGCAGGTAGAATTTGGACAAAAGGTTGATGATGGTGGTCTTGCCGCAGCCTGTGTGGCCGACCAGCGCGATGGTTTGGCCAGGCCGGGCATCGAAGTGGATGCCGTGCAGCACCGGTTTGCCCGGATCATATTGAAAGTGGACGCCCTTAAAAACGACATGACCCCGGATTGCCGGTATGTCGGCGGCGTCCGGGTCGTCTTCCCATTCCGGCTGGGTGTCAAGGACGCGGAAGACGCGCTCGGCCCCGGCCATCGAAGTCAGCGCCTGGGTGAACTGCCGGCCGATGGACGCGATGGGGCTGAAAAAAAGATTGGCCAGAAAGATGAAAGCAATGAGGTCGCCCACCGGCATGAGCCATTGCGGGTTGAGCACCCCCCAGCCGCCAGCCATGACGATGACGGCTATGAAGAACTGGGAGTTGAGCTCGAGCAAAGGCATGTAAACGGCGATGTTTCTGGCCAGACCCACGTTGTAGCCGGCATGGTCCGCCACCAGGCGCCTGAAAATTCCCGCGTTGACGCTCTCGCGGGAAAACCCCTGGGTCACGCGGATGCCCCGGACGGTTTCGGCCATGCTGGCGGTGACACGGCTGAAACTTTCCTGCACTTCGCGGGATTTTTTGCTGATTTTTTTCCGGAAATACCGGTTGATGCCGTAAAGCGCGGGGGACATCAGAAGGATGACGGAGAAAAGCGCCCAGTTGTAATAAATCATGCAGGCGGCCGACCCGAGCATCTGCCCCAGCTGGACCAGGGAAACAAAAAAGACATTCTGCACCCCCACGCGCAACGCCTCGATATCGGAGGTCATGCGGCTGATGACACGGCCCAGGCGGGCGCGGTTAAAATAGCTCAAGGGCAGGGACATGAGTTTGGCGAAGAGCAGATTGCGCAAATCGTAAACCACGGACTCGCCCAGCTCGAGAGCCAGGCGGTGCCGGTAATGCAAAACAAAGGCGGTGAACAAGGCCAGGTTGGCATAGCCCAGCACGCCCCAGAATATGCCCCAGCCGTCCTGCCGGATGATCGGGCCGTTGATGACGGCGCCCAAGGCCCAGGCCAGCGCGGGCAGCTGCAGAGACCGCGCCACCACAAGCGCAAAAAGCCAGTTGCGCTTGGCCGCGTAAGGCCGCGTGTATGAGAAGAGCCGCTTGAGGATTCCGAAGTCCAGCGGCCGGTCGTGGTCGCGCCGCCGTTCTTCCTGCTCCTTGCGGTCCGTCCGGGCCAGAGACATATCGTGCCGCACACTCATAATTTCCCCTCCTTGCGCTGGCGGCTTTCCTTGAGCAGCTTCATGCTGACCGGGTCAATGGACTGAATCGTGACGGCTTTGCGGTAGGGCCCTTTCTGGCGCAGCAATTCATCGTGCGTGCCCATTTGCGCGATGCGGCCGCGCTCCAGAACGATGACACGGTCGGCACGGCGCAGCGTGCAGAGCCGGTGGGCGACGATAAAGGTGGCGCGGCCCTCAATGGCGTTTTCAATCGCCTCGAGGATTTCATGCTCGGTCTCCGGATCGATGGCGGCGGTTGGGTCGTCCATGAGGATCACGGACGGCTCGAGCAGGACGGCGCGGGCGATGGCCAGCCGCTGACGCTGGCCGCCGGACAGGTTCACGCCGCCTTCTCCCAGCACGGTGTCGTAACCTTCCGGAAGTTCCTTTATAAACGCATGGGCGGCGGCGATCTTGGCGGCTTTCACGATTTGCTCCCGCCGGGCATCCGGCTGGCCGAAGGCGATATTGAAGGCGATCGTGTTGCTGAAGAGGAAATTTTCCTGGAACACCAGCCCGATGTTGCGCCGCAAGTCTTCCAGCCGCAAGTCGCGCAGGTCGTGCCCATCCAGCAGGACGCGCCCCCGGGAGGGGTCGTAGAACCTTGGTATCAGGCTCATCAGCGCGCTCTTGCCCGATCCCGTGGCTCCCGCGATGGCCACCACCTCCCCCGGACCGGCCTCGAAATCAATATCCTCCAGAACCAAGTCCCGCTTCTTGAACTCGAAGTGGACGTGCTCGAACTTCACCGCGCCCCGGGCCCGCGGCAGGGAAACGGCTTGGGTTTTGGATTTCACTTCCACGGGAGCGTCGAGGACTTCAAAGACGCGCCGGGCTCCCGAAAAGCTCTGCTGCATCCGGTCCACGACGCCGGAGAGGTTGGCGATCTGGCCGGAAAACTGCTGGAGCAGCCCCGCGAAAACCACCAATCCCGTGCCGATGGGCAGCTGGCCTTGAGTCACCAGCCAGCCGCCGTAACCGAGCAGTATGATAAGGTTGACCTGGGTGAGAAAATTGATCAGCGGCGAAAAAATACTGGTTTTCCAGAAAATGGACTGGCGCTGATCGCGCACCGCCATGTTGGTTTTCCGGAATTTGTTCAGGCTGAATTTTTCCAGCCCGAAACCCTTGATCGTGGCGATGCCCTGAATGCATTCCGAGTAGGCCAGCACCATATTGTCCATCCGGCGCAGGTTCTCCTCATACGCGGGCCGCACCGTGCGGGAAAACATGGCCGTGACCAGCCAGAGCAGCGGTGTCGTGGCCAGGCAGGCCAGAGTCAAACGGGGATGGATGTTGAGCATATACACCAGATACACCGCCAGCGAAATCAGCATGATGAAGCTTTGCACCACCACCCCGTCTATGAACATCCGCACCGCCTGCACATCGCGCGTCACCCGGTTGATCAGCGTCCCGCTCTCGCTCTGGTCGAAAAACCGGAAACTGAGCCGCTGGAGCTTGGCGTAAACCAGCGACCGGAGCCTCACCACGATGTCCACGTGCACCAGGCGGGAGACGGCC
>CAZYUX010000063.1:0-819 GCA_964650745.1 uncultured Puniceicoccaceae bacterium | reverse complement strand
ATTGTGTAAAGGTAGTTGAGCATCGCCCGCAGCAAGGCCATGGCCAGAATCAGGCCGGCTATTCCCAAGAGCACTCTCAAGGGTTCGGCGCCCGCGGCGGGCGCTATTCCCAATGGCCAGTTCGGAGGGGGCGCCGCCGGGTCCGTCTCGTGACGCAGAAAGTCTATCGCCAGCCCCGTGAACCCCAGGCCCATCAGTCCCAGGGTCAGCATGAAAAGCTGCAGAAATATCACCTTCAGGCAGCTGTATTTGAACCGCCAGCTCAAGCCCAGCAGCCGCAGGATGACTTCCTTGTTGGAGTAGTGCCTGGTCAGTTTGTCGTCATTGGCGGGCATGGCGTGGCGGCGGTTTTCGAATGGCGGCTGCCCTTTCAGGATACCTTATCCGTCAATCCCTGATGACATAGCCTCCCGGCGGAATCGTTATACCGTCCGCCTGGCGCTCTTCCAGCGCGAAGTTGGCCGCGATGGCCAGGCCGCCGGCAAACTCTGTTTGTTCCAGTTCACAATCTTCGGTCAGGTAGCGGTGGCTGACCATTTCCGAAGCGCCGGCGCGCCCGTGCCACTCGTCCACGAAAAAGGTGTCGGTGAACTTTCCCATGCTTTTGTCATGGGTGTGGTCCAAACCTTCGGGACTGGCGGGCCGCCATTGGATGAAATAGCCCCACAGCATGTCGGGCAGCCAAGCGGGCCAGCCAGACGCGCCCTCCAGCCGGTGACTGTAACGGGTGCAGAAAACCGAATCGTGATAGACCAGCGGCCAGATGGGAATGGACTCGCCCGCCGCGCGCAGGTGGCGGTTTTCCAGCCAGTCCAGATC
>CAZYUX010000062.1:2106-12965 GCA_964650745.1 uncultured Puniceicoccaceae bacterium | reverse complement strand
CAGTACGGCCAACTGGACCTTCCGAAGGACCTGACGGAAGTTCAAGCCATCGCCGCCGGCTGGTGGCACGGTCTGGCATTAAAAGCGGACGGAACGGTCGAGGCCTGGGGAGAAAACAGCGAAGGACAAGCCGCCCCGCCCGCCGGACTGGACAGCGTGACCGCCGTCTCCGCCGGCTGGCTCCACAGTTTGGCCTTGAAAAATGACGGCACGGCAGCCGGCTGGGGCAGCAACGAT
The DNA here is from genome assembly GCA_964650745.1 of uncultured Puniceicoccaceae bacterium. Lineage (GTDB taxonomy): Bacteria > Verrucomicrobiota > Verrucomicrobiia > Opitutales > CAZYUX01 > CAZYUX01. Next base: position 12,728 of record CAZYUX010000062.1, on the reverse strand, counting down.
TTCGGACAAGCGGAAATCCCTCCGGACCTGGCCAACGCCATGAAGGTAGCCGCCGGAGGATGGCACAGTCTGGCTTTGAAAAAAGACGGCGAAATAACAGCCTGGGGCAACAACAACCACCATCAGCTCGACGTGCCGCTGGAAATCCAGGGGCACGCAACAGATATCGCCGCCGGCAGGGACCACTGCCTGGCGCTGCTCGGCGACGGCACCGTCGCGGCCTGGGGGCGCGACAGCGAGGGCCAGTCCACGGTCCCGGCCGCACTGGACGGGCAAACCGCCGTGGCGATCGCGGCCCGGCGCTACAGCAGCATGGCGCTGCTCGCCGACGGCACCGTCGTGGGCTGGGGCCGGTATTCGGCGGGACTGGTCTCCGATGCCATTCCGGCGGCCCTGACCGGCGCGTCGGCCATCGCCGCCGGCAACCAGCACGGTTTGGCCATTGCTCCGCCGCCGGACATTCCCGCCGCGCCTCAAAACCTGGCCGCCAGCAAAGGCGGTTTTCCCGGCAAAGTGCGGGTGATCTGGGACTCCGCGCCCGGCGCCGTCAGCTATGACTTGTGGCGGGGCCGCAACGGAAAAAAAACGGATGCCAGCCTCCTGGCAACAGACCTGGACTCGGCCAGTTACGATGATTCCGCCGTTCAGGCCGGTGTCACGTATTATTACTGGGTCAAAGCGGTCAGTGACGGCGGAACAAGCGTTTTCAGCGAAATGGATACGGGATACAAGGGCCTGACGGCGGAAGATACGATTCTGGCTTTTGGCGGAAAAAACCAGTATGGCCAAACCGACGTGCCGCCGGAACTGACAGATGTCATCGGGGTGTCCGCAGGAAAATTCCACAGCCTCGCCCTGAAGGCCGACGGCACGGTCGCGGCCTGGGGCTACGACGGCTTCGGCCAGGCCAGCGTGCCGGAGGGCTTGTCGGACGTCGTGCAAGTCGCCGCCGGCAGCTGGCATAATTTAGCCTTGAAAACCGACGGCACCGTCGTGGCTTGGCGGGACTCCGGTTTCGCTTCCGTTCCGGAAGGCTTGGCGGACGTCGTGGAAATCCGCGCCGGCGGCGCCCACAGCCTGGCGTTGAAATCGGACGGCACGCTGGCGGCCTGGGGATGGAATGGCGAAGCCGCCCGCGTGCCGGAAAACCTGGGGCCGGTTGCCGCCATTTCCGCCGGTCTCAACCACAACCTGGCGCTGCAAACAAACGGCACGGTCGCGGCCTGGGGCAATAATGCCTTCGGGCAGTGCGACGTGCCGCCGGGCTTGCGCAACGTCCGCGCCGTGGCCGCCGGGTATTACCACAGCCTGGCCTTGAGGGCTGACGGCACGGTCGTCGCATGGGGCAGTGATGCGTTTAACCGCACCCGCGTCCCCGGCGATTTAACGGACGTGACAGCCATTGCGGCGGGCCGCTATCAAAACCTGGCTCTGAAATCGGACGGCACTTTGGCGGCCTGGGGCCAGGATTACTACGGTCAAATCAGCCTTGTGGGCGGCTTGGACAAAGTGGCGGCCATCGCTTGCGGATCGCGGCACAACCTCGTGCTCCGCGCGCGGCCCTCCCCTCTTGTGACTGTGATGCCTCCGGCCCGGCAAACCCTTTCCGGCTCCGCGACGCTGTTTAAAGCGCTTGCCGCCGGCAGTGCGCCTTTGTCCTATCAATGGATGAAAGACGGCATCGCCATGCCGGGACCCATTGTCCCGTGGCTGTACCTCGACCCGGTTTACAAGGCCGACACCGGGATTTATATGGTCCAAATTACGGGAAGCGGCGGCAATACCAGCGGCTCCGCCGCTTTGACGGTTTCCTTGGGGCCGCCCGCCGCCGTAAGCGCCAGTGACGCCGCTTGGGAGGACCGCGTCACGGTTTCCTGGGCGGCCGCTCCCGACGCTTTGCTCTACGATGTATATCTCGGTTTCAATGCCAATCCCGAAGACGCGCTGCTCCTGGCCGAAAACATCGCCGGAACCAGTTATGATGACATGGACGCCGCCGCCGGAGCAACTTATTATTATTTCGCGGCGGCTAAAGACGACGCGGAATCCAGCGCCCTGAGCTTGCCCGACAGCGGAACGCTCCTGGCGCCGGCGGCGCCCGCCCCGCCGGACGGCGTCCAAGCCGGAGACGGGGAACACGTGGACCAGATCGAAGTCGCATGGAACACCGCGCCGGGCGCGGACGCTTACGAAGTATGGCGCAACACGGTTGAGAGCACGGACGGAGCGATTCTCCTTCAGGCTAATGCGGCGGCCCCGCCCTTTCTCGACGTCACAGCGGAGCGGGAGACGATTTACTCCTATTGGGTCAAAGCGAAAAACTCCTCGGGCGCCAGCCCTTTCAGCTCTCCGGACACCGGTTACCTTCAGCCGCCGGTTTTCGTGTGGGGCAACAACGAGGAAAGCCAACTAAGCGCCCCCGCCGAATGGCCGGACAACATCGTGAAGGTTTCATCAGGCCGCTATCACAGCATCGCTTTGCTGGATGACGGAACGGTCATCGGCTGGGGCGCCAACGACTGGGCCCAGCTCATGACGCCGCCCGGTTTGGCGGGCGTCGAGGACATCTCGGCGGGCAATTACTACAATCTGGCAAAAAAAACGGACGGCACGGTCGCGGCATGGCCTCCTTTGTTTAATTTGCCTCAAAACTTGACAAACGCGGCTCAAATCGCCGCCGGCGCGGATCACGGGCTGATCATGAAGGCCGACGGCACGGTGGAAAGCTGGGGCAACGACGACTTCAGCCAGAGCACCGTCCCCTCGAACGTTTTAAACGGGCGTTCGGCGCTGAAAATCGCTTGCGGTTACTACCACAATCTCGTGTTGCGCGATGACGGCACCGTTTTTTCCTGGGGACACAACTGGTTCGGCCAGTCCAGCGTTCCGGAAGGGCTTGCGGATGTGGTGGACATTGCCGCCGGAGCATGGCACAGCACCGCCCTGCTGGCTGACGGCAGCGTCGCGGCCTGGGGGAAAAACGACAAAGGCCAGACGGATGTCCCGGGCAGCATCGGCCCCCGCCGCAAACCGGCCCGCGCTTTCGGCCCGCTGGCGGAGGTCAACCCCGCCGTGGCCATCGCCGCCGGAGCGAACCACAACCTTGTCATTCTGGAAGACGGCACGGTGGCGGGATGGGGCGACAATTCCTTCGGCCAGACCGATGTGCCGCAAGAAGCTTCGGCCCAGTCCGGCATTGCGGCGGGCGGGGACTTCAGCGTCTCATGGGGTGAAAACAAAGCCGAAGGACTTCTGCCGCCGGTGATTGAAGAGCTAACCCCGGACCAGTCCATCAGAACCGGCGCGTCCGTCAGTCTGACCGTCACCGCTTCGGGCACGGAGCCTTTGCAATACCAATGGCAATGGAACGGCGCGGATATTCCGGGCGCCAACACGAGCTTGCTCGAATTAACCGAAGTGGACCTGCCTGACGAAGGGATCTACACCGCCGTGGTCGCCAATGAATACGGTTCCGCGCCAAGCCCGGCCGTTTTTCTCAACATCTCGCCGGGCGACGCCAGCTATTTGTTCGGGGTTGGCAAAGAACACGGGTGGAAGCAATCCGGATGGTTCGGCTGGATGGAAGACAGCGCCTACCCGTGGCTTTGGCACACACGGCACGGCTGGCTCTACTGCGCTGGAGAAAACCCCGGCGAAATTTTCCTTTACGATATGGCCGCGAGCGGCTGGTGGTGGACAAAGGAGGGCACATATCCCTTTCTCTATTTGTATGACGGGGAGCCGGGCTGGCTCTGGTATTACATGAACGCGCCGGCGAACGGCCGCTGGTTCCTCGACATGAGCCGCCTGGAAGAGGACCCCATCTGGCTTCCCGCCAACAAATAAAGAGCAAAAAGCCGCGCCCGCCACAAGCTGCCCTTTCGCGCCCGTGCGGGGGCCGCGCCACCGCATTTAATTCACGATGCTGCCGCTGCTCAGGAAGATGCCTTTGAGGTTCATCTCCAGCGCCTTGGGGTTGGGCGAGTGGTGCAAACCGTCCTTTTTCGTGATGAATCCGGCTTTGATCAGGCGGTGCAGGTCCTGGTTAAAAGATTTCGATCCGGAATCTTTGTCCGCCTCGATCACCTGGGGGATTTTTTCGTAATTGCCCTCTTCGATCACACGGCGGGCCAGGGCTTCCACCATGAATATTTCCACAACAGGAATGCGCCCGCTGCCCTCAAGCGCAGGCACCAGTTTTTGCGTCACCGTGGCCCTCAAGGTGGAGGCGATCTGCCGGCGCATGTTGCCTTGCTGTTCCGGCGGGTAAAACTCGAAAAGGCGCTGGACGGCCTGCTGGGCGTTGGCCGAGTGCAGTGTGCCGAAAACCAGGTGGCCGGTCTCCGCCGCCGACAACGCGGTGTCGAAAGTCGGGCGGTCGCGCATCTCGCCCACAAGAATAATATCGGGATCCTGCCGCAACACGGCGATCATCCCGTCAAGGAAGGAGGGGGCGTCTATCCCGATTTCGCGCTGGTTGATGACGCACTGAACGTCCGTATAAGTGTATTCGATGGGGTCTTCCAGTGTGACGATATGCTTGTCCATGTTGTGATTGATCCAGTTCAACATGGCGGCCAGGGTGGAGCTTTTGCCGCACCCCGTAGGGCCGCAAACCAGAACGATGCCGTCGTAGAACTGGCACATTTTCAAAAGCGCTTCCGGGTCGTGGTTGAGCTGCTCGAGCGTGGGAGGCTTGTCTTTGACATGGCGGAAGACGATGCTGACACTGCCCCGCTGGTGAAAAGCATTGACGCGGAACCGCCCCAGCCCCTCCATCTCGTAGCTGAAGTCAATCTGGTTGCGCTCGTGCCACTTTTCGAGAAACTGCTTCGGGCAGGCCGTCTCCACAAACTCGATGACGCACTCCCGCGTCAGCGGGTCCATGTCCACCGGCTCGAGCCTGCCATGCAGGCGCAGGAACGCCGGCTTGTTGGTCTTGACATGGATATCGCTGGCGCCGTTCTCGACCGCCAGCTGCAGGAGGTTATTGAAGATTTCAACGCTTTCGGATAATACGACTGTGGCCATGTGGATTTGGAATTATTGGGTTTACACGCTTGAAAACAGTTATATGAAACAACACATAGGATATTTCGCGGGAAGTTGCAACTTCCATTTGTGTTTTCACGTTTTTGAATTTTAACGTGTTTATTCCATGAGCCATATTAATTTTTCGGGAGTTTTCACCGCCTTGGCAACGCCCTTCCGCAACGGCGCCGTCGCCTATGACGGTCTCCGGCGGCTAATCCAAACGCAGATTGAAAGCGGGATAAACGGCCTCGTGCCCACGGGCACCACCGGCGAATCCCCCGCCCTTGACATGGACGAGCACATCGAGGTGATCCGCTGCGCCGTCGAAGCGGCGGCGGGGCGGGCGCCCGTCATTGCCGGCGCCGGGGCCAATTCCACCAAAGAGGCGGCCGAACTCACCCGCCAGGCCCATCAGGCCGGCGCGGACGGTTTTCTTCACGTCACCCCTTATTATAACAAGCCCACGCAGGAGGGTCTCTTCCGGCATTTCAGCGCCGTGGCCGAGGAAACCGACAGGCCTGTCGTTCTCTATTCCATCCCGTCCCGGTGCGTTATTGAAATTGAAACGGACACGCTAGTCCGGCTGGCGCGCCGCTATCCGCACGTTTGTGCCCTCAAGGAAGCGGGCGGGTCCTGCGACCGCGTCTCGCGGGTCATTCAAGCGCTGGGAGACGATATCACCGTGCTGAGCGGGGACGACAGTTTGACCTTGCCCTTCATGGCCGTTGGCGCCAAGGGCGTCATCAGTGTCGCGTCCAATCTGATTCCGGCGGAGATGGTCGAGATGACGCGAGCCGCCTTGGAAAACGACTTTTCAACCGCTCTGGCTTTGCACCGCCGCTTGTTCCCGCTCTTCAAAGATCTGTTTATCGAGACCAATCCCATTCCCGTGAAGCACGCCCTGGCCCGCGCCGGACTCATCGCCTCCGCCGAACTCCGCCCGCCCCTCTGCGAGCTGGGGGAGGAAAACCGCCTGGTTTTAGACAAAACCCTTTCTCAACTGAACATTCAGCCATGCCGGTGAAAATCCTGCTCAACGGCGCGAAGGGCCGCATGGGGCGGGCCGTGACCGCCGCCGCCGGGGATTATGACTCCGTTATCCAGGCCGCAATTGATCTGGGAGACGACCCGGCGCCGGCCATGCCGGAGTGTGATGTTGTCATGGATTTCAGCCTTCACGACGCCGCCGTGCCGTTGCTTCAACTGGCTGCAAAACACACAAAACCCGTTGTCATCGGCGCCACCGGCCACACCCCGGAGGAGAGGAACGCCATCGCGGCCTTCGCTCAAGAGATACCCGTCATCTTTTCAGGGAACTTTTCCGCCGGTGTCAACTTGCTGTTTCACTTGACGGCCCAAGCCGCCGGATTACTCGGTTCCGATTACCATCCGGAAATCGTGGAAATGCACCACCGGAACAAGAAAGACGCCCCCAGCGGCACCGCACGGCATCTGGCGGATATTATCCGGGAAACCCGCGGGCTGAAGGAGGAACACATCCGCCACGGCCGGGAAGGCCATGCGGGAGAACGCCCGGACGATGAAATCGGCGTCCACGCCCTGCGCGGAGGGGACGTCACCGGCGAACACACCGTCATCTTCGCCGGCCCCGGCGAACGCCTGGAACTCACCCATAAAGCCGGCGGCCGCCGCATCTTCGCCCAGGGCGCCCTGCGCGCCGCCCGCTGGCTCCTCTCCCGCCCCCCCGGTCTCTATGATATGCAAGACGTGCTGCAGCTGCGGTAAAACGAGCTGGGGAATAGGCATTGCGGGCCGGCCTCTCACGGTCATCATGCGAAGAATGAGAACCGGCATTATTCTCGCGGCGGCGCTGATTTTCGCGCCAACGCTTGAATCCGCGCCCGTCAAGGACGGCGCGGTGGCGGCGGATCTGGCGGCGGAAGTTCAATCCATCCAGCCCGGAGAACCGTTTACGGCGGCGCTGCGCTTGAGGCACGACCCCGGATGGCACACTTACTGGCGCTTCTCCGGAACCGGCTACGCCACCCGGCTGAAATGGGATCTTCCGCCCGGATTCAAAGCCGGAAATATCCAGTGGCCCGTCCCCGAGTTTTACAGCCGGGATTTCATCACGGATTATGTCTATCACGGTGAAGTTTTGCTGTTAGTTGAAATCACAACCCCGGAAGACTTGCCCGCGGGCCGGACAGCCACCCTGAAAGCCAAAGCCGAATGGCTGATGTGCAAGGAGGTCTGTCAGCCCGGCGAAGCGGAACTGAAACTGGAATTGCCCGCGAAGCGCGCCCCGCCCAATAAAGACCCCGTCTGGGCGCCCCTCATCGCCGAAGCCCGGCGGCGCCTTCCCCAAAACCTGCCGGAGTGGTCTCTGTCGGCCAGCCGGACCGCCGGCCGCATCGGATTAGAAATAAAGCCCGCGAAAAACGCCCAACATAAACCCGCGAATCTCTACTTCTTTTCCTCTGACGGTCAGGTGGACCCAGACGCTGAACAGACAGTCAAAGAAACCGCGGGCGGATATTTCATGGGGTTAACCGTTGCGGAAACCGCGCCCGACGCGGATAAACTGACCGGCGTTCTCAAGTCCGCCAGCGGATGGCGGGCGGACGGATCCGTCCCGGGTTTGAAGGTGAGCGCGCCGTATCAAAAAACGGTTTCCGGACCGGCGGCCGCATCCGAACGGCGGGGATTGGGAGCTTTGCTCGGACTAGCCCTTTTGGGCGGCCTCATCCTCAATCTCATGCCCTGTGTCTTTCCCGTTTTGGGCATCAAAATCATGGGCTTCGTCAACCAGGCAAGGGAAGAACGAAGCCAAGTCATTCTCCACGGCTTGCTCTTCGCCTTTGGCGTTCTGTTGTCCTTTTGGGTGCTGGCGGGGGCGCTCCTGCTCCTGCGGGCGGGGGGAGAGGAGCTGGGCTGGGGGTTTCAACTCCAGTCTCCCGGATTTGTTTTCATCCTCGCGGTCATTCTGCTCGTTTTCGCCTTGAATTTGAGCGGGTTGTTTGAAGCCGGCCTGTCCGCCGCGGGGACAGGCGGCAAATTGACGGGAAAACGCGGGCTGACCGGCTCGTTCTTTTCCGGAATACTCGCCACCACGGTCGCGACGCCTTGTTCCGCGCCTTTTTTGGCGCCCGCGCTCGGCGCGGCGCTGGCCTTGCGGCCGGCGGAGTCTTTCCTGCTTTTCACTTTTATTGCCATGGGTTTGTCCGCCCCCTACTTGACGCTCTCGGCTTTCCCGGGGCTGGTGAAGTTCCTGCCCCGACCCGGGGGGTGGATGACAGCCCTCAAGCAATTCATGTCCTTTCTGCTTTATGCCTCGTCGGCTTATCTCGTGTGGGTGCTGGCGGCGCAAATCCAGGAATACGCCTATCTTCGCGCCCTCTTCGCCCTGGTGGCCGTCGCCTTGGCGGGCTGGATTTACGGCCGGTGGGCGTCACCCGCGAGGAAGCCGAAAGTCCGGCGCTTCGCCGCCGCCGCCGCATTAGTTGTTTTTCTGGCGGCAATGAGATTGGGCTATCCCGTTTCCCATGACAAAGCGATTGCCTGGGAAACATGGTCACCCGGCCGCGTCGCGGATCTCCGGTCGGAAGGGCGAATCATCTACGTGGATTTTACCGCGCGCTGGTGCGCCACCTGCCAGGCCAACAAGGCCGCCGTCTTTACCTCCGCCAAAGTATTGGAAGCGTTCAAGAAAAAAAACGTCGCCGCCTTGAAAGCCGACTGGACCCGCCGCGACCCGCGCATCACCGAAGCGCTGGCCCGCTTCGGCCGCGCCGCCGTCCCCCTGAACCTCATCTATCACCCCGGCCGGCCAAACCCCCTCCCGCTCCCCGAAATCCTTACCCCCGGCATCGTCCTCGACGCTTTGGAAGAATAACAAGGACAACCGCCCCGCCCTGGAAAATAACGGCCTTTACTTCAGGAAGTCCGTCCCGTTGTCCTATTTTCTTGCGCGCCCGCCGGCGGCTTCCTTAATCTGGCAAGCGGTATTTTGTCCAAAAGGACATGATGATGCATCCGCCGGAAATGAAAATTAAAGTTTGCGGCCTGACGAATTTGCGGGACGCGCAAATGTGCCTGAAGGCGAAGGTGGATTACTTCGGGTTCAACCTTCACGTGAAATCGCCCCGTTACGCGGCGCCGGATAAAGCCGCCGAATTGGCCGCCATCGTTCCCGAGGGGCGGCGGGTGCTGGTGGACGTGGCCCCGCAGCCGGCGCAAATCAGGCAATACCGCAAGCTGGGCTTCGACTTTTTCCAAATCCATTTCGACGCGGATTTGCCCGCCGAATACGCGGCTCAATGGACCGATGCCGCCGGCAGAGAAAATCTTTGGCTGGCGCCGCGCATTCCCCCTTATAAAACATTTCCGAAAGAACTGCTGAACCTGGCGGACGTGTTTCTCCTCGACGCGTATTCAAAAGACAAATATGGCGGATCGGGCCAAACCGGCGACTGGGAGAAGTTCGCCGCGCTCAAAAACAAGCACCCGGACAAGACTTGGATACTGGCCGGAGGGCTGAGCCCCGAAAACATCGCCGAAGCCGTCCGGAACAGCGGGGCGGCTTTCGTGGACGTCAACAGCGGCATCGAAACCGAGCCGGGGATTAAGTCCGCCGTCAAACTGAAGGCCTTTCTGGAAAACATACGGCGTTGAAGAAACCGCCGGAAAAGGTTTGATGCCCGATTAAATGGAATAACCTTCTCTTCGTTTCCTCTTGTTTTCCCGCTTTCCTTTACTCGTGAGCCGCGTGTCAGCCAGTCAAAGACGGCGCTTGCATGTCAGCGGGCGCGTTCAGGGCGTGGGCTTCCGCCCCACGGTCTTCCGGTATGCCGGCGAAATGGGACTTGGCGGTTATGTGAAGAACACCCCGTCGGGGGTGGTGATCGAGGTCGAGGGCGAAGCTCCGGCTCTGGACGCTTTTCTTGAAAAACTGAAACGGCGCCCGCCGCGTCAAGCCCGCGTCGAGGCAATCATCGCGGAAGAAATTCCGCCGCGCGAAGAAACGGGCTTCCGCATCGAAAAAAGCCGGCGTTCCGGGGATTTGCTGGCGGGTTTGCCGCCTGACCTGGCCACATGCGAAGAATGCCGGACCGAACTGCTCAGCCCCGCGGGCCGCCGCCGCCATTATCCTTTTATCAACTGCACCAACTGCGGCCCGCGTTTCACCATAATCGAAGCTTTGCCCTACGACCGCCCCAGCACCTCGATGGCCGGCTTCGCCATGTGCCCGGAATGCCAGGCCGAGTATGAGAACCCGTCGGACCGCCGGTTCGACGCCCAGCCCAACGCCTGCCCCAGGTGCGGGCCTTCGCTCCGGCTGACCGGACCCCGGGGACATGAAACGCCCGGCGCCCCGCTGGAGCAAACCGTCAAAATGCTGCGCGAAGGGGAAATCGCCGCCATTAAAGGCCTGGGCGGTTATCATCTGGCCTGCGACGCGCTGAATGACAAGGCGGCCGCTCTTCTGCGGCAACGCAAAAACCGCCCGGCAAAGGCCCTGGCGGTCATGTTTCGCGACGTTGAGCAATGCCGTGAACATTGCCGCCTGAATGAGACCGAAGAAGCCGCATTGCTGTCCGCGGCCCGGCCCATCGTGATCCTGCACC
>CAZYUX010000062.1:0-2096 GCA_964650745.1 uncultured Puniceicoccaceae bacterium | reverse complement strand
GGCGGAAGGAATCCACGCTGTCTTCCCTGATTTCGCCTGACACCCGGGACACCGGCGCGTTCCTGCCCTACACCCCGCTGCACATCCTTTTACTCCGGAAAATCAGTCCACTGGTCATGACCAGCGGCAACGCCGCCGGCGAGCCGATCGCCAAGGACGAAGAGGAACTGCGCCGCCTGCTGAGCGGGATCGCCGACACCGCGCTGGCCCACAACCGGCCCATCCTCCGCCGGTGCGATGACTCCGTCCTGAAAATAACACACGCCCAAACCTTGTTTTTCCGCCGGTCGCGCGGTTATGTCCCGGACCCCATAACCCTGCCGTTCGAAGGCCCGCCGGTGCTGGCCTGCGGCGCCGATGTCAAGAATGCCTTCTGCCTGACGCGCGGCGCGCAAGCCATCCTTTCCCAGCACATCGGAGACTTGAGCGATTACCGGGCCCGTTGTTTTTACAAGGAACAGATCGGGGATTTCAAACGGCTCTGGAAAACAGCCCCGGCGGCGGCGGCTCACGATCTCCACCCCGGCTATTTTTCAACTCGTTATGCCTTGAAACTGGAAGGGGTGAGGCGAATTCCCGTCCAGCACCATCACGCGCACATCGCCGCATGCATGGCCGAGCATGGATTGAGGGAGCGGGTGCTGGGCGCCGCTTTCGACGGTTCCGGTTACGGGCCGGACGGAACGGTTTGGGGCGGGGAGTTTCTTATTGCGGACTGCCGCCAATACCGCCGCGCCGCACGCTTCAAACTTTACCGGCTGCCCGGAGGAGAAGAAGCCATCCGCCAGCCGGGACGCATGGCGATCAGCGTTTTGCTGACGGAAACGGAAAACGTTCCGGAAAAACAGGCCGCGCAACTCATGCCGGACTTGTCCCAAAATGAACGCGGCGCGGTTGCCAGGATGGTTCTACAAGGTTTCCGCTCGCCCTGGACATCGAGTTGCGGCCGCTTGTTTGACGCCGCGGCGGCGCTCCTCGGCCTGTGTGATTCCGCATCGTATGAAGGCCGGCCGGCGGTCCGTCTGCAAACACTGGCGGAAACGGCGGGCGGCACCTATCGCCCGTATCCGTTCGAAATCAATCAAAAGGATGAATTGCGGGAACTCTCATTCGGCCCCATGATCCGGGACATGATTCGGGACATTGAAACCGGCGGAGAGAAGCCAGTCATCGCGGCCCGTTTCCACGCCACGGTCGCGGAAGCGGCAGCGGAAATGTGCCGGCGCCTCCGCGGCGAATCTCAATTAAAAAAAGTTGTCCTTTCGGGCGGGGTTTTTCAAAACAGCTTGCTCCTGGGACTGCTGAAGGACAGATTGCGGGATGACGGTTTTGCGGTATATTCACATCACCGCGTTCCGCCCAACGACGGCGGGATCGCGCTGGGCCAGGCGGCCGTTGCGCTGGCCCGCCCGCAAACACAGGAGGTGAAACATGTGCCTGGCGGCGCCATTGCAAATCATTGAAATCGAAGGCCAAGAAGCCGTGGCCGAACTGGACGGCGTGCGCCGGCGCGTCAACGTGGCCATGATCCGGGAGCCGCGCATAGGCGACTGGATCCTGGTCCACGCCGGGTTCGCCATCCGGAAATGGTCCCAACGCGACCTTGACGAATACCGGGAAATCATAGCCGAAATGGCCGCCCTGGAGTAATGGCTTTGGCGGAAAACATGGCCCGGCTCCGCTCCCTGGCGGAGGAAATCGCCCGTCCTGTGAATTTCATGGAGGTATGCGGCACACACACCATGTCGGCCTTCCGGACGGGGCTGCGCTCGATGCTGCCGGAAAACGTCCGTTTGCTGTCCGGCCCAGGCTGCCCGGTCTGTGTGACGCCGGCTTCCTTTATTGACCAGGCATTGGCCATCGCCCGGCAGCCGGACGTGTCCGTGGCAACGTTTGGCGACATGATGCGCGTGCCGGGAACCGAATCCTCTCTCGAACAAGTCAAGGCCCGGGGAGGAAACGTGCGGGTGGTCTATTCTCCCATGGACGCGCTGGCGGAAGCCAGACGCCAGACGGCGCGGCGGATCGTTTTCCTTGGCGCGGGTTTTGAGACGACGGCCCCCGCCGTGGCTTGCACGTTACAGCAAGCCCGCAAG
>CAZYUX010000061.1:0-12993 GCA_964650745.1 uncultured Puniceicoccaceae bacterium | reverse complement strand
TGACGCACTTCGGGAACGGCCTGCCCAACATGCTGCCCCGGCACGCGAATCCGATGTGGGCTGGACTGGCGCGTGACGGTCTCGCCGTCATGATCATCACCGACGGCCACCATCTGCCGCAGCCAGTCATCAAAACGGTCTTGCGGGCGAAAGGTCCGGCCAGCGTTATCGTGGTTAGCGACGCCTCGCCCCTGGCGGGACTGCCGCCGGGACGGTATCAGACGATGGGCGGCGATGTTGTGCTGGAGAAAACGGGCCGGATCATCAATCCCGCCAGGCAATGCCTCGCGGGATCATCCGCGACGATGATGCAGTGCATGAATTACCTCGCGCGGCTGGGGTGGCTTGACCTTGACGGACTGACCGCGGCGGGTTTCCACAATCCTCTGCGGTTGACAGGGGTGGAACCGTCTTCATTTGCTGGTCCGGGAAGCCTTTATTTTGACGGGGACAAAAAGGCGTTTTTTTATTCCGGCTGATTTTCCGGCGGTGTTTCGGTTTTTTCCGCGGGGCCGGCGGCTTCCGCCGGTTCACCGGTGTCCGGCGCCACCTCAACCGGATCCATCATCACTCTTGGCGTTTCCGGTGGTTCCGTTTCCGCCCGCGGCGGCTGGGGTTGCTGTTTTTTTTCGGTCAATATATCCCGGGATTCCGGGAGGTTGTTGTAGACGTAGTCGGGAAAAGCCAAAACCAATTTTTCAAGAATCGGATTCCATAAAAATTCCGGATTGTTGCATTCGTAAAAGATGCAGACCGGCCCGGGTTCATTGAATTGCGTTTCGGGTTTCGCTTCCTCGCCGGGTTTGGCGGTTTCCGTTGCCTTTTCAGGTTCCGGCGCCTCCGCCGTTGCGGAGGGCGTTTCTTCAGGGGGCGTCCAGTCTTTCGGGCGGCGGCCAATTTTCAATGTGTAAACGTCGCCGTCGAAAAGTTTGAGAGTGAAGGCCCGGGCGTTTTCCCGGGCGCCCGCGGCGTCCGGGCCGTCCCGGTCTTCGATAACCTCGTTGAAACGGGCGTTGATCAAGGAATTAATGACGCGCGCGGCTTCGCTTTCTTTGATTTGCTCGTCCGCAGCCAGCTGGTCCGAAGTGAATGAATCATCCTTGGATCCCCGCGATATGGTGAAACTGTCAGGTTCTTCCGGGAATTCGATGGTCAGCCCGGCCACATCGTCCTTGGTGAATTCCAGGATCTTCTTATCCGCCCAGTTTTCGATTCTCGTGTCCACGTAGAGGTTTGCGTCAGCCAAATAGACATCCTCCTTTTCGCCAAGGCGGATGAAGACGCCGCCGGACTTGGCGCGTTTGCCGGTCTCGATTTGCCAGAGGACTTGGCCTTCCGGCGAGCTTTTCAGGATGACTTTGTTTTCCCCCAGTTCCAGATCCGCGGCGCGTTCCGGCTTGCCGGTCACCCACCGGAACACCTCGGCATCTTTCAGGTTTTTGATAATGCCGTTGAGCTTATTGAAATTCACCGGCATTCCGTGGTAGTCTGGCAGAACCCATTTCCCGTCCTCGTTTTTAACGAGGCGGATGACGTTCTCCTCGTCTTTTTGGCTCGCTTCGATGTGACCGGTCTTTTGCACAATTTCGGCGGGCAAGAGGTTCTCCCCAACCAGGGAGTGGCTCTCGCCGTCCGTGGAAGCGGGCTTATGCCTGGCCCAATAAGCGAGGCCCGCCAGCATGGCCAGCACGGCGATGGCAATAATCAAAGGTTTCAATTTCATCGCGGACTATCCTCTTTGGCGTTTTGTGCGGATGATGAAAAAACCGATTCCAAAAGCGCCGACCAGCGCGGGAAAGGCAAGCAGGTTGAACAGCGCAAGCCGCAATTCCAGCCGCTCGATGTCCTCGCGCAGTTTCTTGCGGATTTCCCGGCGCTCGGCACGCATCCGGGCCTCCTCCTGGCGGTATTTCTGAATGGCCTGCCGGACTTCCGGCGAGGCGACAAGGCGGCCCTGGTCGCGCTGCTGGTTCTGGTATTCCCGCAGCTGGTTTTGCACTTCCCTCAGCTTTTCATCCAGTTCTTCAAGCTTTTCCTGGTATTTCCGCTGGGCCTCTTTTTCGATTTCCTGAACTTTCTTGAACGGGCGGAAGGCGGAGCCTTTGCTCCGCAGGCTTATCAGGTCCTGGCTGCCTCCGATGAAATCCATGATGTTGCTGACGAAGGCCAGGTTGTCATTCAGCGGCGAGCGCGCTTTTCTGCCGAAAAAGTTAATCACCCGCACGCTGAAAGGATCGGCCATGAAGTCCACGTCGGCCACCAGGACGAGTGTGCTGACATCCTTGGATTCCTTCAGCGTGGAATCCTCATCTTCCGCCGGTTCGGGTTTTTTCCCTTCCCCGGATTCCGCCTTAGGTTTTCCGCGGGGAAAGGCGGTGCGGAACTTGCCGGTGATAATGCCTCCCAGGACGCGTTTTTTGCCCGTGGGCGCGACTTGGCGGGCGACTTCTTCCGGCCGGGAATACATCAGTATGCGGGCGTCCACCTCATCACTGTCCCGGGTGGTGGAGATCAGTTCGGTGAACTCCAGGTCCTCGTCTTCCTGCACGGAAAAGCTTCCCGGCTCAGGGAAGAGCATTTGCTCGAGGTTCGCGGTGGCCGACGTTTCCCCGTCAAACCCGGTGACGGACAGCCAAACCGGCATCATGGCGGCTCCCCCGCCGGGGCCCGTGCTGACATTGGTTGCGTAGTTGATGTCCGCCGCCACTTTCGCCGGGTCGTAATTGATTCCCCATTTTTTGAACAGGCGGGGCAGGTCGCTCGAAAGTTCGGGACCGCTTCCTTGCAGCGACTGCATCATCTGCTGCTGGCTCATGTGCCGCTTTTGTATGTTGCACGAAGGGTCCACGGCAATGAAAACCGGTTTGCCGGAAAGCAGGAACTGGTCAATTTCATACAGCATGCGGTCACTGAAGTTTTGCGGGTGGATCACCATCAGCACATCCGTGTCCGAAGGAATTTCCTCGTCCGCCGGCTGGATCGGCTCAACTTCGAAATTATTGCGCAATTCATCCGCGAAGCTCCAGTCCTCCTCTTCCGGCCCGGCCATGAAATCGGCGGATTCCCGAATGACGGGGAGGGAGGATAAAACGCCGGCTTTTGGCAGGCTGAACTGCCGCACCCTGTAAATCAGCTGGGAGATGTCCAGCTCGAGGAACTCCTCCCGCTGCAAGCTGAAAAACGGTATGATCTCCTCCCGCTCGGCCTGCAAGGCGGCGAGGCCGAAAAAAAGCCGCCCGCCGCCCGGCAAGCTGTTGCCCGCGACCCCGTAACGCACCGCAGCTTCCTCTTCCTTCGTGTCGGGCTTCGGGTCGATCACGTCGAGGATAACCCGGCCTTTTGAAGCCGCCACATACTGCCGCAAGAGTTCTTCCACGCGGGTGGCGTAATTTTTAAACATGATCGGCAGGTCTTCCAGCCCGCGGCTGAAGTAGAACTTGAGGCGGACAGGCTCCTCGATTTTGGCCAGCAGCGCCCGCGTCCCCTTGGACAGGGTGTAGAGGTTGTCCTCCGTCAAATCCGCCTTCACCGGCAGCAGCGAGGCGGTGACATTCAGCAGGACAAGACCCGCGAGCAGAAGCAAAAAAGCGATCCATTTTTTTGTGGTTTTCATAACGGCGGAGAGAGCTCCGTATTCAGCGCTCAAGCACGAGGACGTTCAGAAAAAGACAAAACAGAATGAGAGAGATGAAAAAGGTGACATCGCGCAAGTTGACCAGCCCCTTGATCATGGACTCGAAGTGGGTCATGAAGCTGAAATTCGACAGCGTGTCGACCAGCCAGCCCGGGAAGCCCAGCCCAAGCAGCAGGTCGTTGAAGACGCTCCAGCCCACAAAGACCAGCACGAGGCAGATGATGACGCTCAGCACAAAACTGATCACCTGGTTCTTGGTCAGCGAGGATGTAAGTGAACAGATGCCCAAATAAGATCCCGCCATCAGGATGCCCCCGAGGTAGCCGCTGAAAACGGGACCCCAGTCCGGATCGCCCAGGTGCGCCACGGTGAGGGGCATGGTCACGGTCATCAGGATCGCGAGCGAGATGAACGCCCACCCGGCGAGGAACTTGCCCGCCACCGCCTGCAGGATGGAAATGGGCATGGTGAAGAGCAGCTCCCATGTCGAGGACCGCTTTTCTTCCGCCCACAAACGCATCCCCGCCGCCGGGATCAGGAACAGAAACACCCACGGCATAAAAAGGAAAAAACGGCTCAGGCTGGCCTCGTTGCTTTCGAAAAAACCGCCCAGGAACCAAGGCAAACCCACCATGGCCATCAAAAACACCGCCAGAAACACATAAGCCACCGGCGAGCGGAAATAACCCAAAAATTCGCGTTTGAATACAGCTATCATAGGTCTCATAAAAACCTCCCGCGGTTCAGCTTTCTTTTCCCGATGTCAGCTCCCAGAAAACCTCCTCCATCCTCACCGGCACTTCCTCGATCGAGCGCACGGGCCACTGGCGGTCCCGCGCCAGCTGCCACAACTCCTCTTTTAAGGGCTCCTTGTTCTTCGGCACCGCCAGAAGGCCTCCGTTCCGCTCCTCGACGCGGCCAACCACCGCCAGCTCTTGCAGGGCCTTCTTGATGTCCGCCTTTTCGCCGCTTTGGAGGGTGACCATCACGGCGTTATACCGCGGATGGCGGCGGAGGAACTCCCGCGGCTTTTCATCCACCAGGATTTTGCCCCGGTCAACGATGATGACCCGGTTGCAAACCGCTTCAACTTCCTCGAGGATGTGGGTCGAGAGCACGATCGCCTTTTCACGGGCCATCGAGGCGATCAGCTGGCGGACCTCGCGCTTCTGGTTGGGGTCCAGGCCGTCAGTCGGCTCGTCCATGACGAGGCATGGCGGGTCGTGCAAGACCGCCTGGGCCATGCCCACGCGCTGCCGGAACCCCTTGCTCAGCGTGTCGATGGGCTGGCGGCGGACTTGGTGCAGGTGGCAGATGTCCAACACCCGCCCGATTTTCTGCCGCTTGTCCGCGGCGCTGGTGTAACCCCGCATTTCGGCCACGAAATGAAGAAATTCCATCACCGTCATTTCGTTGTACAGGGGGCCGTTCTCCGGCAGATAACCGGTAAGCTTCTTTGCTTTGATGGGATTTTCCCGCACGTCGTGCCCTCCTATGCTGGCCCGGCCCGAGGTGGGCGGGAGAAATCCGGTAATGATCTTCATCGTGGTGGATTTCCCCGCGCCGTTGGGCCCCAAAAAACCGAGGATATCCCCCTTGTTGACGCTGAAGCTGATGCGGTCCACGGCCCGTATGGGTCCGTAATCTTTAACAAGATTTTCTGCTTTTATCATCTCTGGATGCGGCTGCCGCGGATAAGATCTGACGATACCCTGGAAAAACACCCGACTCTCGCCAGGAGAAACACGGCCTGTCAAATGCAAAAACAATGCCAATCCGTTTTTCCGCGCCGGCGTTTTTTTATATATCCTTGATTTTGAACTGATAACGGAACACGAGCAATGCGGTGTTCCTCGCCGCGCGGCCGTGTCAATTTTTCCCGTTTTCGCCTTTGTGCCGTGACAGATTCTCGCACCGGCATTGATCCGGTTTACGGCAGAGAGAGATCCACGGGGAAAGGGCGGCCGAGGCGGGCTTCGGCATCGCGCAGGAGTTTGACATCCTCATAGGCTTCGCGGATGCCGGGCAGGCGGCGGGGAAGCGGCGCGTTCCGTTCCACGCTTTCGATGAATTCGTCAAAGATTGTCGCTTCCAAGTGTTTGACCGGCCAGTTTTTTTCCTTGCCGTCTTTCGACGCTTTGATTTTCAGCCCGCCTTTTTCCCACTGCCGGGTAACGCGCCAGCCTTGGTCCGTGATCATGTAGAAGATGTCAATATGCTCGCGGTCATTGGCTTCTTTGCTGAAAACGGCGAGGTCGGCGGCCCAGGAGATGAAAAGGTGGGCCGCGCCGCCGCCCTCGAATTCCAGCCGCAGAAATTCGGTGTCGTTGCAGGACAGGCCGGGATGGGCGTGGTTGCTGGAGAAAAAGACGGCGCTGACCGCCGGGCGGGCCATGAGGTAACGGGCGGTGTTCAGGTTGTGGATCATCGCGTCCATGAACGGCCCGCCGTTTTTATCCGGATCGAGCGCCCACTGGTTCCACTCGGGGTAGTGGTGGAGCCAGTCTTGCTTATATAAAGCCAGACGGCCGATCTCCCCGCTTTCAAAGATATCCCGGCAAGTCTCGATAACGGGCTGGTTGCGCCCGTAGAGCACACCGCAGCCCACCTTGCGCTCGGCCGCCTTGACCATCGCCGCGCAATCCGCCACATGCGCTCCCAGCGGCTTGGTGGCGAGGATGTGCTGGCCCGCTTCCGCCGCCCGCCGCACCTGCTTCTTGCGCGCCCACGGCGGAGTGAACAGACAGACCAGCTTGATGTCCGGATCGGCGAAAATGCTTTCCTCGTCCGCCACGGCCTCCCCGCCCAGATGGCCCGCGTATTTTTCGGCCCGGCGCTTATCGGGATCGTAGAGCGCTTTGACCTTCAGCCGCAGGCTCTTCTTCAAGTCCTCCGTCATGCAGCGCAAGAAATCGCCGCAGCCCAGGATTCCTGTCTCCCATTGTTTTTCCATGTTTCCGGCAATAAAAAAGCGCGCCGCCGCTGTAAAGGCTTTTCCTCGCGCCGCATGAACCGGAGGCGGTTTCCGCGCCGAAAAGGTGTCACGCCCGCAATCCCTGAAACCTTGCTCTTGCTCCCGCCGCCGGTCCCCCTGTATCCTCACCCCGAAAAACCCGCTCACACATGGGAACGAGAAAATCAGCCGCCGCGGAAAAACCGGAAGCGCCATGAAAGTGGAGGTTTACAAAAAAGACGACCCGCGGCTGCGGCATTTGCTCTGGCTGGCCGCCATCTTGTTCGCGGTTCTTGCCGGCGGTCTTTTTTACCGGCAGATCATCCAGGGGCCGGAATTCCGCCGCAAGGTCAAGCGCCAAAACTACCGCCGCATCCTCCAGCCCGGGCCGCGCGGCGATATCTATGACCGCAACGGGCGGCTTCTGGCGGGCACCCGCCCCCGCTATTCGGCCGTGGTTTACATGAACGAGCTTCGCCCGCGCTTCCGCCGCGAATACATCGGGCTGGTTAAAAGGGCCCGGCAAAACGGCCATAAATACAACCGCGATGTCCTGCGCCGCCGCGCGCGCGCCAACGTCGTGTCTCAATGTGTCAGCCGCATCAACACCATCCTCGGCCGCCGGGAACAGATAGAGGCGGATGATGTCAACAAACATTTCCGGCAAAATCTTCTCCTGCCTTTCACCCTCGTCAGCGGTCTGCGCCTCGGTGAATACGCCAAACTGGTGGAAAACATTCCGGTGAATTCGCCAATCCAACTGCACACCGAAGCCATCCGGTATTATCCCCGCCACACCGCCGCCGTCCATGCTTTAGGTTACGTGGTTTCGAGCTGGGACTTTTCCGGCGAGAGCCTTCCCGGCCAGGATTTGATCACCTGCCGCTTCAAAGGCCTCGCCGGACGCACCGGCATCGAGAAAACTTTCGATGAACACCTGCGGGGCCGCATGGGCGGGGAAATCTGGGTCGTGGACCCCGCCGGCCGCCAGTACGAGCTGCGCGAGTCCGTCCCCCCGGAAAAGGGCGAAGACCTGATGGTCAGCCTCGACATTGACCTGCAGATGGCCGCGGAAAAAGCCATGGCGGGAAAAGTGGGCGCGGCGGCGGCGCTCGACGTCCGCACCGGCGAGGTCCTGGCCATGGTCAGCCTTCCCAGTTACGACCTCAACGACCTTTCTCCCTATATTCCCCGTTCCGTGGACCGGGAAATCCGCCGCAAAGGCGCGTGGCTCAACCGGGCCAGCCAAGGATTATATCCCCCCGGTTCGACCTTCAAGCTGGTCACCGCCGCCGCCGGCCTGCGCGCCGGATTAATCGGTCCGGGAACAGTTATTGATTGTCCCGGTTTTTACGAGGTGGGCGGCCGCAAGTTCTTGTGCCACCGGCACGCCGGACACGGCCCGGAAACATTCGAGGAGGCCATCCGGGACAGCTGCAACGTTTACTTTTACCAAACCGGGCTGAAGGCGGGAGTCGCCCGCCTCGCCGCGGAAGCCCGTCTCTTCGGCTTTCACCAGCCCACCGGCATCAACCTGATGGGCGAAACCCGCCACATGCTCGTGCCCGACCCGGAATGGAAAATGAAACGCCTCTACGAGAACTGGTATCCGGGCGACACCGCCAACCTGTCCATCGGCCAGGGCTTTTTGCTGGTAACGCCGCTGCAAATGGCCTGCTTCGCCGCCTCGGTTGCGCGCAACGAAACCCGCACCCGCCCCACGCTCGAGTTTAACCCCTCTCCCGCATCCGTCCGCCACGGCGGCAAACCCTCCGGGCTGTCCGAACGCCAACACAAGCGCATCATCGAAGGCATGGAACAAGCCGTTTACGCCGGCACGGCCCGCCTGGCCCGTTTGCCCGGCATCCGCCTGGCCGGCAAAACCGGCACCGCTCAAGTTCGCGCTCACGGAGAAGACCTGACCCTGGCCTGGTTTATCTGCTTTGGACCCGCCGAGGACCCCCGAATCGCTTTGGCCATCCTTATCGAAGGCACTGACCCGCGCGACAATTTCCACGGCGGCAGCACCGCCGCCCCCGTTGGCCGCGCCATCCTCGAAACCTACTTCCGCAAAACCGGACGCCTGCCCTGACGGCCCGCGCCGCGCAATCCACTTTTCAATTGATGACCACACCACAAACTCTTATTCCAGCACTTGCCAAAACAAACCCGTCATGAGAAAAAAACACAATTTCAAACCAGCGGTTCTCGCCGCCATTCTTCTCGCGGGATGGGCGGCGGCGCTGCCCGGAAAAAACCCAATGGATAAAGAACCCATACCTTTGCCCAAACCGGAGTTCAAGGGAAGGCTCTCCGTGGCCGAATCGATTCAACGCAGGCGCTCCATACGAAGTTATCAAGACAAAACTCTCACTCTTGAGGAAGCCTCCCGGATCGCCTGGTCTGCCCAGGGAGTCACGGAAAAGAACGGCAGCAAACGCGCCGCGCCCTCGGCGGGCGCAACCTACCCGCTGTTTTTATACCTGGTCACGGGAGGGCAAACCTGCGCGGGGCTCCCGGCGGGGGTTTACCGCTACCTGCCGGAACGCCACGCTTTGACTCCCCATTTGGGCGGCGACAAAAGGAAAGCTCTGGCCGCCGCCGCCCTTCACCAGGACTGGTTCGCTCAAGCCCCTGTCATTCTCGTCATAGCCGCGGACTACCGCCGCACGGCGGACCGTTACGGTCAGCGCGCCCGGCGCTACGTCCACATGGAAGCCGGCCACGCTGGTCAAAACATCTATTTGCAAGCCGAGGCTCTCGGCTTGGGAACCTGTGCGGTAGGCGCTTTCAAGGACGGAGAAGTCGCGTCAGCCCTTGCGCTGCCGGAACATCATGCCCCCCTTTACATCCTGCCCATCGGCCACCCCCGGTAACACGGCATCGCCGGCGCGGAACACATCAAGGTTTTCCGCGGTCCGTTGCATCCTCCTCCTGTTTCGTTTTTCATGGCGCCAAGGATGGCTGGATTGTTGCGCCGTTGCGCTTCCCGCAATGACAAGGGCGCGGCCGCATGTTGCCGTGTGTTTCCAACTGCCGGGCCGCGGACCCATTCCATGAATGGATGTCGTTCTATTTGGCTGTTCCTTTCCGCCCCCTCATTTTTATAATCCCGCTCCTAATCCTTCCGGTGTCAGAAAAGGAAGTCCAGGGGATCGCTGGTGAATTTGCGGACGGCGCGGGCGCCGATGCGCTCGGCGCCGCGCGCGGCGGCTTCGTCGCAGTAATCGGAGCGGTTGTATTCGAGGATGATCTCCCGCGGCAAGGAGGGGAAGTAGGGCTTGGCGCGCGGGATGAGGGAAACGGCCCGGCGGGCGGCTTCACGGATGCGCTCGCGCGCTTCTTCGGAGGGGACCAACTCGACCCGGTTGCGGCCGATGCCGCGTTTCACGGCGGCCGTCTCGACGGGGTGGAAGAACTGCCGCGCTTCCACGCAGGCGGCTTCATCGCCGCTCACCATCACCAGCGGCACGCCGAAGGCCCCCGCCGCCATGGCCCACTGTCCCAGCTCGCCCATCCGGCGTCCATTGACGGAATAGTTATGCCACGCGGCGGAACTCTGGGTGTGATCGAGGAAGCCGTTGATGGTCCCGGCCATGGCGTGGGCTCCGATGAAGAAGGTGGCGTCGTAACTGTCATCCAAAATGCCCCACCACTTTTTATTGGGCCTGGTGTCATTTTCCGCCCGGCGGTCCAGCAGGCCGAAGAGAAAGTTGCCGCCGCCTCCATGGCTGTCGAGGACGGTGACATGCGCCGCGCCGCCGGCGAACGCGCCGTCCACGGCGGCATTGAGGTCCGCCATAAGGGCTTCAGCGGCTTCCCTGTGACGCGGGTGGCTTCGTTCCATGATTTCGGCGTTGTCCATTCCGGCAACGCCTTCCATGTCGGTGTGAATATAGATTTTCATATTCCGCGCCGGTTAATGTAGGACATTTTTCGCGTTATGCCAATAAAACAGCGCTCTTTATATTCCAGACATGGTTTTAAACCGTATTTTAACCGGGCCGCGGAAGGGGATTCTCCGGCGCCGGAAAACGGCATTGCTAAAGAGGTTTTTTTGATCCATTTGGGGAGGCACGAGTAACCTTGATGGCATCCGGAATGCGGAATCAGGCAGAGACAAGCTGGCCGCGGCGGGCTGGGCGGCGGATCGCGCGCCGTTTCGAGGCGTTCGCCGAGTTCACCGTGGATGTGATCTATGACCGGCGGCGGAAGGGGCCGGGGGTGAAGGCTTACGCGCTGTTTCTGAAGGCGCTCTCGCACCTGTTCTCGGGAATCGTGCAGGCGCGCTACTGGCTTTATCAAAAACGCATCCTGCACAACCGGCATTTAGGCTGTCTGGTGGTGGTGGTGGGCAACCTGACGGTGGGAGGGACGGGCAAGACGCCGGTGGTCGAGAGACTGGCCCGCAGCCTGCGCGAGCGGGGCCGCAAGGTGGCCATCCTCAGCCGGGGTTACAAGAGCAAGAAAGAATTCATCCTCAAACGCTGGCTGCGGCGGCTTTCCCACCTCGAGCCGCCTCCGCCAAAAGTGGTTAGCGATGGCGAAAACGTGCTTCTGAACGCCGAAGTGGCCGGAGACGAGCCCTACATGCTGGCGAAAAATCTGCCGGGAGTGCTGGTGCTGGTGGACAAAGATCGGGTGAAGGCGGGGGTTTACGCCATCAAGCGCTTCGGAGCCGACACTTTGATCCTCGACGACGGCTTCCAGTACTTCGCCCTCAAGGACCATATGCAACTGCTGATGATTGACAAGAACAACCCTTTCGGCAACGGCAGTCTGCTGCCGCGGGGTATTTTGCGCGAACCGGTGCGGCGGCTCAAACGGGCCTCTTACATCTTCTTTACCAAGTCCGCCGGCCAGCCCGACCTCGCCCTCGAGGCCCGGGTGCGCCGCCACAAGCCGGGCACGGAAATCATTGAGTGCGCTCACCGGGCGCAATACCTGCAAGAAGTGAATGGCCCCGGGCATCTGGACCTGACGGCGTTGAAAGGCAAGCGTGTCGGGGCATTCAGCGCCATCGCCGCTCCGGAGAGTTTCGAGCTTTACATCAGCCGCCTGGGCGCTTCGCTCGAGTTCCGGCGCCGGTATATTGACCATCATTGGTATGATTACGAGGAGCTCGAAAGCCTGTTCGCCAAAGCTTTCCGCGAGGGAGCGGAAATGGTCGTGACCACCGAGAAG
The DNA here is from genome assembly GCA_964650745.1 of uncultured Puniceicoccaceae bacterium. Taxonomy (GTDB): domain Bacteria; phylum Verrucomicrobiota; class Verrucomicrobiia; order Opitutales; family CAZYUX01; genus CAZYUX01. The sequence continues at coordinate 1,222 of CAZYUX010000061.1, read as the reverse complement.
GACGCCGTGCGCATTCCGGAAGATTTCCGTCCCGCGCTGCCTTTCTATTACTTGCGTGTGGAAATTGGAATCATCAGCGGAGCCAAGGACTTCGAGGAGGCGGTCTCGCGCATTTGCTTCCCGGAACATAAAACAGCGGCCAAATGATGAAACGGCCGGAAACCGGAAGCGCTCTGGAAGCGTTAAGAGCGGCTTCGCCGGAGGACCGCGGCCGGTGGCTGCAAATATGGCGGGAATGGCCGGAACGGGAAGTCTTCGCCCATCCGGAATACCTGATGCTCTTCGAGCCGGCGGAAGGCGAAGCATGGGCCTTGACCATGAAACAGGCAGGCGCCCGCGTCTTGTATCCCTTTTTTCTGCGCGGATTAGACAAACTGCCATGGGCCGGAAAAACAGGCCGGGGCCGGACGGATGTGACAACCCCTTACGGTTACGGCGGGCCATTTTGCTGGAGCGAGGCCGGAGCGCCTCCAGAAACGGAATCCTTGGCGGATGCCTTCTGGGCCGCCGCCGCGAATTGGTTTCGCGAACGGGGCGCCGTCTCTGAATTCCTGCGCCTTCACTTGGCGCGGAAGGAGTTATTGCCTTATCCCGGCGCGGTTGCCCGCAAATCGGATAACATCGTCCGGACCCTTCAACTGTCTCCGGAAGACCTTTTTATGAATTATGAGCACAAGGTGCGCAAAAACGTCAAAAAAGCCCGCCGGGCGGGTTTGGCTGTCGAGTTCGACGAAGCGGGATCGGAATTGGAGGCTTTTTGCGATATATACACCCGCACCATGCGCCGCCGCCGTGCCGGCAGTTATTATTTTTTCCCTGCGGAGTTTTTCCTGCGCGCCGTTGGCGAGCTGAAAGGGCATTGCGTCTTGATCCACGTAAGGAAAGCGGCGCGTGTCATTTCATCGGAACTGGCGCTGCAATCGGCCCGGCGGATTTATTCCTTTCTGGGCGGAACGCTGGAAGAGTTTTACGCGGACCGCCCCAATGACCTGCTCAAGCACGAAACCGCCTTGTGGGCCCGTGAGCGGGGCTTCACAGAATACGTTCTTGGGGGCGGTTATTCGCCGGGGGACGGCATCTTCCGGTACAAGCGCGGTTTCGCCCCCGAAGGAACGGCGCCTTTTTATACGGGAACACGCATCCTCGACAAGGAAGCTTGTCTGGAATTAACGCGGGAAAAACAGGCGTGGCACAAGGATAAAGGGCTGATCTGGAAACCCCG
>CAZYUX010000060.1:0-13086 GCA_964650745.1 uncultured Puniceicoccaceae bacterium | reverse complement strand
CTGGAGCAGCCGCCGCTCCAGGTTTTTCTCCGCCGCCATCAGCAGATTTTTTTGTTCCCGCCAGTCCGGTTTTTTTTCTGTCAGAGATTCATAAATGTCGCCGAGGGTAATCTCATTTTCCCGGCGGGATTCCCACACGGCGCGGCGGGCGCTGGCGTCAGCCGCCTGGCGGAGGGCGGCAAAACCCTGGAACCGGCCGCCACGTTCCGCGCATAATTGTTCTTCCATCAGGTGGAAAACCCCTTCCGGGCGGGCCGTTCCGCGCAGCAGCGCGGTGTCGAAGACGTCCAGCGAGAGGATTTCAGCGTTCTTTAAGCGGGCAAGCAATTTGGCTCGCGGGTGCTTCACCTTATAACCACTTTAATATTTTTTTGGGCAGGCGTTGGTATAGAAAGCCGGCCAGGGCGAAATGATGTTTTGCGTGATTGGCAAGAAACCCCTCTCCCATGCGGCCTTGCCCGATGTCCGCGCGCAGCCATTCGTTGCGCAGCAGGTTGTCGTAAAAAACGTGCTTGTCAACTTCCGCCGTGACGGTGTTGCCGTAAACCGAAGTGTCCTTTTTTTCCCGGAAGTGGTAATTGGCCAGAACTTTCGGGATGACGCTGATCTCGAAGCGGCGGAGAAAGCGGATGTTGAATTCCCAGTCTCCCAGCACAGGCAAATCCTCCCGGAACGGCCCCGCCGCTTCGCAGGCCGCTTTTTCAAACACGAAAGAGATGGGGGGGAATTTATTCACGCACAACATTTCATAAAGGCTGATGTGCCGCAGTTCGTTGTTGTAAGGCTGCGCGCGGATTTGGATGATTTTTTCTCCGGTGATTCGTTCGACGATTTTTTGGGAGTGAGTGATGCAGCCTTTGACCGCCGGATGGGGCGGGTTTTCCAAATGGGCGAGGGTTTCCCGCAAAAAATCCCGCTCCCACGTGTCATCGTCGTCATGCACGGTGAGGTGCCGGGTTTCGAGCATCCGGACCGCCTGGTTTGAGGCGGCTTCCATCCCGCGGCTGGGCTTGTTGTGAAAAACCCGGGCGCGGCCCTTGAGGCGCTCTTCGTATTCGCGCAGGAGCGCTTCCACTGGCGCGGGGTCGCCGCCGTCGTTGACAATGGCCAGCCGCCAGTCCTGAAAGTTTTGGTTGACCACGCTGGCGATAGCCCGGCGCAGCAGCAGGGGACGGTCCTTGGTGCGCATGATAATGCCGGCTTGGGCCGTTTCGCTCATGGCTAAAAGATCCCCCACTTCTTTTTCCGCAGGACTTTGGCGGCAATTCGGGAGAGCATGCCTTCCATGTTGACGACGCGGGGTTCCATATTGCGCGCCAGCCAGTCCATGGGTCCCAGTTTTGCTTCCAGCCGGGTGATTCTTTCTTCCAGCTGTTTGAGATGGAATTCGAGAGCGCCGGCCCGGCTTTTTACTTCGTGTTCGAGAGCGCCGAGTTTCTTTTCGCGCAAGGCGGCGTAATCGTGCTGGTCTTTCAGCGTTTTACTCAGGCAGGCCAGCGCGCCCCGGCCCAGCGCGCCCTTTTCCAGCTCTTCTCGCAGCCACTGGTTGCGCAGCCGGTTGTCAAAATAAACGTGCTCCGCCAGGCCGGAGGTGACGGTGTTGCCGTAGGCGGAAGTATCATCAGCTGTCCGGAAATGGTAGTTTGCCAGTTCCTCCGGAATGAGACCGATATCGAAACGCAGGAGAAAGCGGATGTTGAAATCCCAGTCACCGAGGATGGAGCATGCTTCCCGGAAGGGGCCGGCGGCTTCGTAAGCGGCTTTTTCGAAAACGAACGAGATTGGGGGAAAGCGGTTTTCTCCAAGCATTTGGAAGAGGTTAACTTCCGTAAGGCCGCCGTTGTAGCTGCTTCTTTCGGTTTCGGTTGCCGTTCCGTTTTCGATTTTCTCCACAATTTTACGGGCCAGGGTGATGACACCTTTGGTTCCCGGAGGCGCTTGCTCCAGGAACCGGACGGTTTTTTCCAGGAATGGCGGTTCCCAGGAATCATCATCGTCATGGACAACCAGATAGTCCGTCTCGAGCAGGCGAATAGCCGCGTTGGATGCGTTTTGCATGCCCTGGGACGTCTCGCGGTGGAGAACCCGGGCGCGGCCATCCAGCCGGTTTTCATATTCCGCCACCAGGGCGTCCACAGGCTCTTTTTCGCCTCCGTCGTTAACAATGGTCAGACGCCAGCGCGGGCAGGACTGTCCCAGCACGCTTTCCAGAGCCCGCCGCAGCAGCAGGGGACGGTCGCGGGTCCGCATGACAATGCCGGTGCTTTTTTTCATTTTACGGCTCATGGGCTTCGTTCCGCGCCGCTGCCGGGCGGCTGGTCAAAACCATTTCCACGGGCTTTTTTTCAACACGTTCTTCTCCATTTTGGAAAGCAAATATTCCAAGTGTGAGAGCTTGTTTTCCAGAAAATTGAAGCGGGGCTGGAGGTTGCTGATTAAGAAGTCCAGGGCGCGGAGGCGTGATTCGATTTTTGGAAGGCGCGGCCCCATGTTCCGGATAAAATAAGAAATGCTTTCGAGTTGCTTTTCGATTTCGGCCAGTTTTGTTTCCATTTGCCGGCTCAACCCGTCTGCGTGCTCTTCGATCATTCGGTTGGCATGGCTCAAACCGGCCAGCACCCCCCAGTTGATGTTGCCTTTTTGCAGTTCTTCGCGCAGCCATTGGTTGCGCGTCAGGTTTTCGGAGAAAAAGGGCTTGCGGTCTTCCGCCACCGTGCCGCGCATCGTTTCCAGGGTTTCCTCCTGGAAATGCCGCCGGGCCAGTTCCTTGTGGATCAGCCCTATTTCAAACTGGAAAAGAAAACGGATGTTGAAGTCCCAATCCACCAAATGGCTGGGGGCCGGCCGGAATCTGCCTGTTTTTTCCCAGGCTTCTTTGGTGAAAACAAAAGACGTGGCGGGAAAAAGATTTTGTGAAAGCATGGCAAAAAGGCTGATCTGCCTGAGATCGCCATTGTAGCTGCTTTCAGAAAGGGTCTTGATTTCACCGTCTTCGACGCGTTCCACGACTTGACTGGCCAGAGCCACGGCGCCGCCGGTCCGGGGAGGCGCTTGGTCCAGGTATTGGGTTGCCTCCTGTAGAAAGGCAGGATCCCAAGTGTCGTCTTCCTCATGAATGACCGCGTAGCGGGTTTCCAAGGCCGCCAAAGCCTGATTCAGCACTTCCGCGCGGCCCGCCGAGGGCGGAAAATACACCGTCCGGCAGCGTTTGCGGAGACGTTCCCCGCAGGCCTCCGCCACCAGTTCCGTTTCCTCTTTAAGGTTCCGCCGGGCCGCGATGACGAGCTGCCAGTCCTGGTAATCCTGTTCCAGCACGCTGTCCAAAGCCCGCCTGAGCAGAAGCGCCTGCCCCCGGGCCGGTATGATGATCCCCGCGCTCATGTCCCGCCAGTGTTCAACAAGAGTGTAGAATTATATCCGCGGGACAAACCTTTTTTTAATCCGCCGCGTCCGGAACCGGCTGCCGCCGCGCAGGATTGGCGCGTCCGGCGGCTTTTTGGAAACCGGAAAACAGACGGGCCGCGTTCTTCCGGGCGTTGAAATTTTTCCCGGCCCAGGCGCGGGCGCCGCGGCGCAGGTTTTCGTAAAGGCTGTCATTCGAGGCTAACTTGCGGATGGCGGAAATCCAAAGCGCCGGGTCGAGTGAATCGAGAATTATCCCGGTCTTTTCATTCTCGATGGCTTCGGGCAGCCCGCCTGCCGCCGCGCAGACTACCGGCACGCCATAAGCCATGGCTTCGGGAACGACGTTGGGCAGGCCGTCACGGTCGCCGCTGGCCGCCACCTTGCCGGTATAGATGAAAATATCCGCCCAGGCGAACTGCGCGGGAACCTCCGCGAACGGCAGGGCGCCCACCAGATAAACCCGCCGCTCCAGGTTCAGCCGGCGGCGGTGCTCCCGGAGACGTTTTGCCAGCGGCCCGGCTCCTATAATCCGGGCCTCGAAAGAAATGCCCGCGTCCCGCAAACCGGCGTAAATTTCCAGTTGTTCAAGGTGTCCCTTCTTTTCGATCAGCCGCCCGGCGCTGAGCAGGCGGAGAGGTTTCATCTCCCGGCGCTTTTCTTTCAACGGCGGCAGCCGGTCCAGGCCTCGGCGGATCATGACGGTTTTATTCGGAGGCGCGCCCAGCTCGATCAGACGGCTCCGGGTGGCTTCCGAAGAGGTGTGAACAAGCGCCGCGCCGCGCAGCTTCATTTTCAAAAACCAGTCGCCGCCGTCCTCGAAAACATCGTAAGCGTGAGCGCCAGTGGAGAAAGGGATGCCGGTCAAACGGCTTATCAAGCAGGCGGCGGCGGCGGGCGCGCCGGCCCAGACGGCGTGAACAAGATCGTATTTTTCGCCGCGGAAGAAATCCGCGTAAATAAAGGCGAAGGCGAAACCCAGGATGTTTTCCCCGAAGTTGAGGAGCGAAGGCGGTTTTTCTCCGAAAAAAGCCCTGGTTAGCCGCCAGTAAGCGCCCGGCCGGCGGATGAACCATTGAAGCTTGCGCCACGGCATGGCGGCCAGTTTCCACTTTGAAAAACGGCGCACGGGAATGCCTTCGAATTCATCCGCGCCGCCCCACAAGGAATACAAATCGAAGTCTAATCCCAGTTCCCGCATGGCCCGGACTTCGCGTTGCAGGAAAGTCTCCGTCGCCACCGGAAACGTGGTGAAGAGATAGGCGACTTTCACGGGACGGGTCATGTCGGAAAGATCCGTCAGGGCGCCGGCTGAATCAGCGCCGCGGAAGCGGCCATTTCAACGATATCCCGGATGAAAATCTCCGGCGAATCCTGGCTGCGGAGCTTGCGCAGTCTTTTTTTTATGTGTTTCAATTCTTCCGGATTATCCGCCCACCGGCGGACGGTGGCGCGAAGCCCGGCGGGAGAACGGATAAACGCGGCCGCTTTGCGTTTGACGAAATACCGGATAGTCAGCCGTTCCTGGGGCATGACGCCGCCCCGGCCGTCGAAAATCATTGGGCATTGGCGGAACAAAGCTTCAGCCGCCGTGTTGGCGCCGCCGCGTGCCGCCACGGCGTCCGCCGCCTGGAGCAGCCGGTGCATCCGCCGGCTGTAGCCCTCGATGTGCAAGCCGAAACCAGGATGGCTCTTTTCCCATTCTTGCAGCTGGCGGAAGACGCGCCGGTTCTTTCCGCACACGGCGACAGCCTGCGCGCGGTCCGCTTCCGCGGCCAGGGCTTCCAGATAGGACAAGTGGTGATTGGCGCCCAAGCCCCCGGCCGCCAGCAAAAGGGTGAACTTCTCCGGCACGAGCCCCAGTTCCCGCAGGAAACTCCCGCGCTCCTCTTCCGTTAAAGCCTCCTCGAAGAACTTTGGAGGCAGCAGGTTGCAGAAGACGCGGCATTTCCCCGGGTTCAGACCGAACCGCAGGGCGTATTCCTCAGCTTCCTCGTTGCGGGAATAAAAGACGTCCGCCGCCGGTGAAATCCACAGGCGGCTGTAGCCGTAACCTCCTGAAAACTCCCCGCAGTAAGTCGCGCACTTGACGGCGTCCCGGCCGAGAACGGCTTTGGCCTCCTCGAAGTAGCCGCGGTTGGTGCTGTCATGAAGGCTGAGGATGATATGCGGGCGAAAATCTTCCAGCAAGCGCCGGTAGTAAGCGCGGCCCCATAACAACCGGCGGCCCTGCAACCAGCCGAAACCCTCCACGAGCCACCAATAAGCATGATGGAAGCACGGCGCGCGCCTTTGCACGGCATTATAGAAATTCACTCCAAAACGCAGGAGCCCCGAAGAGTTTTCCAGGATTTGTTCCACCCTTGTTTCCACGCCGCAGCCGTAAAGCCGTTCCGTCCATTCCCGGCAGGCGCGGGCGCGGGCGTCGTGCCCCCCGCCCGTGGCCGACGTGAGAATCAGGAGCCGGACCGGCGTTGAGGATGCGGTTTCCATTGGCGAGCCGCCCCGCCGGGCGCGGGGCGCAGGCATAAAGCAAAACTATTTACGCGGTTTCTTCAAGCTTGACCGGGATGCTTTTATAACTGAGAAAACGGCAATAAATCCCGCATACGATTTTATGACACCGTCCGCTTCCTATCAGCAAAGGCTCAAGCTCCTGCTTTCGCGCCAGCGGGAAGTCCTCTCGCGGCCCGTGCGAGTGGATTCCTCATGGACCGGAGGCTGGTTCGAGCGCTTTGACCGGCCCGTCCTCACCGCGGAGCATGTCCCCTTGTCCTGGCGTTACGACTTGAATCCTGAAACCAACCCGCGGCTGCTGGAGCGGCTGGGCGTCAACGCCGTCTTCAATCCCGCCGCCATTGAACGGGAGGGCAAGGTGATCTTGGTCTGCCGGGTCGAGGGAAACGACCGCAAGTCCTTCTTCGCCCTGGCTGAAAGCGCCAACGGCACCGGCGGCTTCCATTTCGCGGGCCAGCCCCTGCTCATTCCGGAGGCGGACAATCCCGGCATCAACACCTACGACATGCGCCTGACCCGGCATGAAGACGGCTGGACTTACGGCGTCTTTTGCGTGGAGCGCAAGGATCCGGCCGCTCCGCCCGGGGACCTTTCGAGCGCCGTGGCCGCCGCCGGGATTGCCCGCACCAAGGATTTGATCCATTGGGAGCGCCTGAATGATTTGCGGACACCTTCTCCACAGCAGCGCAATGTTGTCCTGCACCCCAAATTCGTGGATGGCCAATACGCCTTTTACACCCGCCCGCAGGATGATTTTCTTCAGGCAGGCTCGGGCGGCGGCATCGGCTGGGGCCTTTCACCGTCCATCGAACACGCCGTGATCAAGGAGGAACGCATCATACACTTCCGGGCTTACCACACCATTATGGAAGTGAAAAACGGGATGGGAGGGCCGCCGCTCGAGACGGAGGAGGGCTGGCTGCACGTGGCCCACGGTGTGCGCGGCACGGCGGCGGGTTTGCGCTATGTTCTTTACGCCTTTCTTTGCGATTTGAATGAGCCGTGGAAGATCATCCGCGAGCCGGGCGGGCATTTGCTCGCCCCGCGCGGCTGGGAAAGGGTAGGGGACGTTTCCAATGTCGTGTTCACCAACGGCATGGTGGAGCGCGCCGGCGGCGAAGTGCTGATTTATTACGCTGCCTCCGACACCCGCGTCCACGTGGCCCGCACCTCGCGGAAAATCCTTCTCGATTACGTCAAAGGCACGCCGCCGGACCCCGGCCGCTCCCGCGCATGCGCCCTTCAGCGCCGTGACCTCATCCGCAAAAACCGCGCTTATTTGAAAACCGCCAACGATCCTCTTCTCCAGGAGTTGCGGAACCTGGAATCGCCGGATTCGGCGTGACCGCATTCAATCCAGCAGGCGGATGATCTCGCCGGCGGCAAACGTGTCTTGCGGAGCGGTGAGGCGGACGCGGGCGCGGCGGTTGGCGAGATCGTGTTCCGAGCGGCAGTGCACGCGGATGTAGTTGGGCGTGTATCCGGGCCAAACGCCGTTTTTGCGGTTTTCGAAGAGCACATTAATTTCACGGCCGTCATGAGCCTGATGAAAACCGGCCCGTTTCCGCGCGCCCAATTCACGCAGGGAAGCGGCGCGGCGCCGGCGCTCCGGGACGGGCACGGGCGCGGCCCCGTCAGTTCTTTTAGCGGCCAGCGTTCCTTCCCTTTCCGAGTAGGGAAAGACGTGGTTGTAGGCGAAGGGATTTTCCTCAAACACCCGGCAGGTGGCCTCGAAGTCCTCCTCCGCCTCGCCGGGAAAGCCGGTCATCAGATCCGTCCCAAGGCACAAGTCCGGGACGCTTTCATGCGCCTGCCGGATGAAGCTGGCGTATTCAGAAACCGAATACTTGCGGCGCATCAGGCGCAGGATCTTGTCCGAGCCGCTTTGCAGGGGGATATGCAGGTGGGGGACGAGGGCGTGGCCGGGATCGGCCATGCGATCGAGGATGCCGTCCGGAACCGCCGTCATTTCGATACTGCTGAGCCGCAGCCGGGCCAGACCGGGAATGTCGTTAAGGGCGTCGGCCAAGTCCGTTAAATTGCGTCCGCGGCATTGATAAAGACCAAGGTTGATGCCGGTGAGGACCAGTTCGCGCGCGCCGCGGCCGGCCAGGCTTCGGGCTTCGGCGAGGACGTTTCCCCAGTCCCGCGAGCGCGAGCGCCCGCGGGCGAAGGGGATGACGCAGTAGGCGCAGAAAAAATCGCAGCCGTCCTGGATTTTCAGGTTCGCGCGCTTTCGGATGGGCGCGCCTCCCTCGAATGGCATGGCAAACGGTTTTTGCTCCAGCGGTTCGAGGACAACTTGCGGAGATTTATTTTTATGCGGTCTGACGTAACCGAGGACTTGGAGCTTGTTTTCGTGGCCGAGAATAAGATCCACCCCTTCAATGCCGGCGAGGGCTTGCGCTTTCAGTTGCGAATAGCACCCGGCGGCGGCCATGAACGCCCCCGGATTGCGCTGGAGGAAGGCGCGGATGGACTGGCGGCACTTGGCTTCGGCTTCGCGCGTCACCGCGCAGGTGTTGACGATCCCCAAATCCGCCGCTTCGCCGAAGGGCACGATTTCATAGCCCGCCGCTTCCAACTGGTCGCGGATGCGCTGCGACTCGGACTGGTTCAGCCGGCAGCCGTGCGTCCACACGCACGCGCGGTTCCGCTTTTCTAACCGTAAATCCATGAAAAGGTTGTATGATAATATCCCGTTTTAACAACGGTTTCCTACGCCCACTTTCCGGTGAGGGAGTATTGGGCGACTTGGCAGAGGCGGTCGAAGGTCTCTTCGCCGCCGCCTTCGGGAAGCTCGTCGGAGACGCCGAGGACCAGGCGGGGGTGAAAATAGTCCACGATTTTCTCGGCGCAACGGCGCAGGTCGTCCAGCGGATGGTGTTCGAGGAAGAGGACGGCGGGGATGCCGTCGAGAAGGATTTTATCGCCTATATGATCCCGTATTTCTTCGAGGGTGACGTCGCCCTGGGGCTTTGGGGTGAGGGCTTCGAGGCCGTCGAAGGGCAGGTCTTTTAGGAAGGGCAGAAGGGGCTTGAAGTCGCCGTCAATGTGGATGTGCGAGAAAATGCCGGCGGCGCGAAGTTGTTCCACGCGCTCGTGATACCAGGGCAGGCAGTATTTTTGAAAATACTCCGGGGAAAGGAAGGCCATGGCGATGTTTTCGCCGAAGTTGATGATTTGCGCCAGCCCCGACGCGATAATTTGCTCGTAAAGCGGATCGTAGGAGCGGTCTATGATGTCCATCAGCTCTTCGATTTGTTCCGGGGCGTCCATCAGGGCGTAGATAAAATCCTCATAGCGGAACCATTCCTGGGCGAGGGAGAAGTAGGGGCTTTTGGGAACCCAGAACTGGCAAATGCCGCGCTCGCCCATGTACTCGGCGCAGTTTTTATAATTTTCTTCGCTGAAACTTGCGGCGCGGCGTTCGAGGAGCCAGCGCAGGGCGGGCAGGTCGTCCGCCGTTTTGGCGGCGAACTCAACCGTGCGCCAGGTTTTATCCACTGTGAGTTCCTGGACTTCCCGCAAAGTCCCATGAGGCGTGTGGTAATGTCTGTGTGTTTTGTCGCCTTGGCGTTCTTCTTTGATTTGCGCTTCTTCGGCAAAACCTCTTTGGAGAGGGGAAGGCTGGCCGGTGTAATAGTCGCCGTAGCGCATGGAAGCGCCCGCCAGATCGTAAACCCCGCGGATTTCCATGTTTTTAAGGCGTTTCGGGAGAGTGCCGAATTGCTGGTGCCATGCGAACCAAGGCTCGAACCGCGGCTGAAAAAGCACATGCGGCAGTTCTTTTTTCCTGAATACGCGCAGATTCATTTCCTTAAAGGTCATGGCTTTCACTGGAGAGAAATGGCGGAAAAAACGCAATCCAAATGCGCGTGTTTGGCCGCGGCGGCTTATGTCATTTCACAAAGTTGTTTCGCGGCGCCGGTTCGCATAATGAAAAGCGGAAGCGCTCTCATGGGGAGCGCGGCCTCTTCGCGGGCGCCATTCAATACTCGATCCGAATCGGGCCGGGGGGCATTTCGTCAAGGCTGAAGTCGGCGTAGTTGGATTGTTCGATGCGGGTGTTTTCGAAAGAGATTTCGCGTTTTCCGGCAGTCACGCGCCTGGCTTTTTTGCCTTTGGGCAGCAGGCAATGCAGGCGGGCGTTTTCAAAGCTGCCGGTGATGTCGAGGGTCAGGCGTCGCTTTTGCGGCTCGTTTTTATAACGGTAGGAGACGTAGCCGTCCGATGCGGGGTAATGAAGGGTGACTTCGGCCTTGTTGCTTTCCGTGGCGGCCCAGCGGGGAGCGATACGGGCGCTGGAAAAAGCCCGGCCTTCATCCGCGATGCCGGCCAGCCCCTCGGTGATGGCGTAATAGACGGCGGCTTGCGACCACGACGCGGGAAGGCCGTAGGAGCGGATGCGCTCCTCGAACTTGACCGGCTTGTCGGAAACGCTGATTGCGGCCACCATAATGCCGCGCGAATGCCGGGCGGCGGCCAGGCGGATGCCCGTAATGGCTTTCATCGGATGCGGGTTGTTCCAGCCGAACATGAACAGGCCGACGTTCTTCCACGTTCCATTCGGCCCCTGCCAGCCGATGCGGGTGCTTTCGGGGAAGTTGTTCCGGTTGGTTTTGATGGCGTTCAAAGTGATGCCCCACCAGTGGCCGATTTCGTGGCCGCTGCGGACAAAGATGCGTTCTTCCGTTCCGTCCCCGTAGATGACATCATACGTTCCCATGACGCCGGCGCCGGAAAAAACCTGGCTGTGGAGAAAGTAGAGGCTTTGGCCCTTGAGTTTTTTTACCGGCACGAGGACTTCGCGCGGCCCCGCTTTTTCTTCGGCGTCAAGCCGCAGCACGGCGCAGCCGGGACGTTTTTTGTTCTTCGCCGGGTCAATGACTTTGAACTGGATGGCGCCGAACGTGCGGCGTCCGGTTGGCAGGTTGCGCATGTCGTTGGCGCCCTCGTCCGTCCATGCCTTCACGCCCTTACGCGCCCGGTATTTCAGACCGGCGTTGACGAACGGTTCGAGGTCCGCGGTTTTGAAATTGGCCTTGGGCGGGGGCGGATTTTCCGGTATGCGCCGGTAAGCCTGGTGCAGGCTGCCGCCGTCGCGCTCGGAGAGCTTCCAGACCCGCTGGAGGATGTCAGCTCCGTAGTTTTCGAGACCGTGGTCGAAGGCGGCCTTGGCGATTTCCCCGGCGACGATGGGGCAGATGGCGCCGTTCATGTAGTCGCCTTTGGTGCAGTGGCGGTCGGGCCACTGGCGCGGCTCATACATAGGGTCCATGCTCCACCACTCGGCGAAGCTTTCCTTCTTCCTGGCCCGGCCCCGGCGCTGGTATTCCTTGATAACCTTGACGGCCATCTCATGCGTGGGCAGGCCGCGGTTAATCGTGTATCCAGTGGACAGTGACATGCGTTGGGTGTCGTCGCCCACCAGCTTTTTCAGGTTCGGGATGGGGTATTCCGGCAGCATGTGGGCGTAAACGGGATCGTGAAAGAGTTTTTTGTTGGCCCGTTTGCGGAAGGCTTCGCCCTCCTTGCGCAGCTCGGCGGCGCGTTTGGCGTTGCCCGCGGCCTCGTGCATCTCCGCCAGCCGCCAGTAAATCGAGTAAAGTCCGGAGTTGTCCGAGTGGAAGAGAAACTGCGGGTCGCCCGGGTTGATGCAGCGGTGGTCGCCGTTGCAGAAGTGGGGGTTGGCGAAATCCCACGAGTCCATGCAGTAAGAGCGTTTGACCAGCCCGTGCTTCTTGCTCCAGCGGACGGGATGGGAGTTGTTGTATTTCAATGCTTTGTCCAGTTTGGGCAGCTGGGTTTTCATCCAGGCGTCATCTCCGCTGGCTTTCCAGGCATACCAGACGCCTTCGGTGTAGAGAAACTCGACGTCGGCCTCGACGGGAATGCGGCGCAGGATCCACTTGTTGTTTTCCTCGTAGGCAAAATAGCCTTTGCCCAGGGCTTCGCCGAAACTGGTCGGATAAGGGGCGTTGCTATTGTGATGAATGTCGTCCCAGAACATGCCGTTGGGCCGCTGGCGTTCGAGGAAGAACTCGATCCCCGATTTAACGTCGTAAATGTGATATTTGTGGGCCTTGAGGACGTGGACGTGGTCGCGCCCCCAGCAGACCAGCAAATTGTAGAATTTCCCCGAAACGGTGTGCGACCTCGGTTCGGTGATTTCGCGGATGAGGTTTTCGAGACGCAGGGCCAGCTTGGCGTAAGGGCCTTTGTCACATGAAATCTCCGTTTTGGGTTGAAGTGTAAAGACCTCGCGGTCCCGCAGCCGGCCTTCACGGTCCGCAATCATGACGGAGTGCAATCCTGCCGCGCCCCGGGCGGTGAAGCGGACTTTTTTCGGCCCGGTGATGTTTTTCTCGAAATAGAGTCGGCCGGCGGCGTCGCTGACCATAAGCGTCCACGGTCCCTTGTCCGCGACAGCGATCGTTCCCGTTTCAAAAGGCTTCCACCAGCTGGTGGCCGGATTTTGTTTTGCGACTTGGATCATAAGGTTTGAATTGTTTTGGCGGGGGTGAAACTAGATGACGAAACTCCAGATAAGCGGCATTTCGCCCGGCCTGTCAACTTTCCGGATAATATTTTCTTGCTGAAAAGCTTTGAGGGAAAGAAAAGCTTGCCTCGGGAGCGGTTTGGAGAATCAATGCCGTTGTGAAAGTCACCGTCTATATCTCGCCGAAAAAGAACGTGCTCGATCCGCAGGGGGCGGCGGTGGGGCATGCGATGGCCAGCCTTGGTTACGCCGCGGCCCGCGAGGTCCGCGTTGGCAAAACGGTGGGTTTCGAGATGGACGGCGAGGACACGCCCGAATTCCGGGCGTCTCTGGACAAGCTCTGTGCGGACCTGCTGAGCAATCCCATCATCGAGGATTACCACTACGAGGTCGCCCCGTGAGGGATCAAAAGCAAAGCAGCCCCAGCAAGCTCAGTCCGGCCAGGATCAGCAGAACCGTCAGCGTCTGTTTCTCCCTTTTGGTCAGTTGGAAAGGCATGGCGTAATTCGCGCCGCTTTACGAAGGCGCATTTCCGCGGGCGGGGCAAGGCTTCATTCAGATTTTCCATTCCATGCCGTCTGTTTCGGGAGCGGTTGCCGCTTCAAAGCGCGGGTCCACGAGGCGCCTGGAACGGCCTTGCAGATGCCGGTCTATTTCTTCCGGAT
>CAZYUX010000059.1:0-13412 GCA_964650745.1 uncultured Puniceicoccaceae bacterium | reverse complement strand
GCCGGTCGCGCCATAAAAGGCGACGTTGCCGGTGAAGGTGCTCTGCTCCGCCGCGTAGGGGGAACCGCGCGGGGGATAGACGATGATTTTGCCGCCGGAGAGGCCCTTGCCGAGGTAGTCGTTGGCGTCGCCCTCAAGCTCGAACGTCATCCCGGGCGGCAGGAACGCGCCGAAGCTCTGCCCGGCGGAGCCGTTGAATTTCAAATGAATCGTGTCCTCCGGCAGCCCTTTTGCGCCGTGGCGGCGGGTGACTTCGCCGCCCGTGATGGCGCCCGCGGCGCGGTGTGTGTTGCGGATGGGTAATTCCGCCTTTACTTTTTTCCCGCGCTCGATCGCGGGCCGGCAGAGGGCGAGCAGCTTCGTCCGGTCATAACTTTTTTCCAGGCCGTGCTGCTGGGACGTTTGGCAATAGGCGCCCGCCTCCGCTTCCACCTCGGGCCGGTAAAGCATATTCGACAGATCGAGGTGTTTTGCCTTCCAGTGCTTGACATTGGCGCGCTGGACCAGTTTGCCGGACTGGCCCACCATCTCATTGAACGTGCGGAAACCCAGCCGGGCCATGTGTTCGCGGACTTCGGCGGCGATGAAGCGCATGAAGTTCTCCACGTGCTCGGGCTTGCCGGTGAAGTTTTTCCGCAGTTCCGGGTCCTGTGTGGCCACGCCGACCGGGCACGTGTTTTTATGGCAGACGCGCATTTGCAGGCAGCCCAGCGCCACCAGCGGCGCGGAGGCGAAGCCGAACTCTTCGGCGCCCAGCAAGGCCGCGATGACAACGTCGCGCCCGGTCTTCAGTTGGCCGTCGGCTTCGAGGGTGACGCGGCCGCGCAGCCGGTTCATGAGCAAAGTTTGATGGGTTTCGGCGAGACCCAGTTCCAGGGGCAGGCCGGCATGGCGGATGCTCGACAGCGGGGAAGCGCCGGTCCCTCCATCGTGGCCCGAGATGAGGATGACGTCGGCCTTTCCCTTGGCCACACCGGCGGCGATGGTGCCCACGCCGGCTTCGGAGACCAGCTTGACGCTGATCCGGGCATCGGGATTGGCGTTTTTCAAATCGTGAATGAGTTCAGCCAGATCTTCGATGGAATAAATGTCGTGGTGGGGCGGGGGAGAGATAAGGCCGACACCGGGCGTGGTGTGGCGCACGCGGGCGATGTCCGGCAAAACCTTGTGGCCGGGCAGCTGGCCGCCCTCGCCTGGTTTGGCGCCCTGGGCGATCTTGATCTGCAGCTCTTTGGCGTTGATTAAGTAAAGGCTGTCCACTCCGAAGCGGGCCGAGGCCACCTGTTTGATGGCGCTGTTGAGCGAGTCGCCGTTGTTGCCGGGAATATAGCGGGCGGGGTCTTCGCCGCCCTCTCCGGTGTTGCTCTTGCCGCCCAGGCGGTTCATGGCTATGGCCAGGGCCTCGTGAGTCTCCCGGCTGATGGAGCCGTAGGACATCGCGCCGGTCTTGAAGCGTTTGACGATCTCCTCCACCGGCTCCACCTCTTCCAAAGGGGCCGGTTGTGCCGCCTCGCGGAAATCGAGCAGGCCGCGGAGGGTGCACAATTTTCCTTCCTGGTCATCCACCAGTATCGAGTATTCCTTGAACAAAGGGTAGCTGCCCAGGCGGGTGGCGAGCTGCAGCTTGTGGATCGTCTCCGGATGAAAAAGGTGCCGTTCGCCTTCGGAACGCCACTGGTAGAGGCCGCCGGAGTCCAGAGGACCGTCTCCGCCATTATCGGGAAAGGCCTGCCGGTGGCGCAGCCGGACTTCTTCCGCGATGGTGTCCAGGCCGATGCCTCCGATGCGCGACGATGTCCAGGTGAAGTATTTGTCCACAACCTTTTGACTCAGCCCGGCGGCTTCGAAGATTTGCGCTCCGCGGTATCCAGCCACGGTCGAAATGCCCATTTTCGACATGGTTTTGATGATGCCCTTGACGGAGGCCTTGAGGTAATTGCCGCAGGCGGCATTGAAGTCCGTCTCCAGCTCGCCGGTCCGCGCCATGTCGTGCAGCGACTCGAAGGCGAGGTAGGGGTTGACGGCGTCGGCCCCGAAGCCGATGAGCAGGGCGAAGTGATGCGCCTCGCGCGGCTCGCCGGACTCTATGAGCAGGGAAACGCCCATGCGCGTTCCCTTGCGGATGAGGTGATGGTGCAGCCCCGCCGCGGCCAGGAGAGCGGGAATGGGGGCCAGGTTTTCATTCAAGCCCCGGTCGGACAGGATCAGGAGGTTGACGCCTTCGCTGACGGCGGCGTCCGCTTTCGCGAACAGTTCGTCCAGCGCTTTTTCCAGGCCGCCTTTTTCATAGGGATTGAATAAAACGGGAAGCGAGGCCGCCTTGAAGCCCGGCTCGTTGATCTGCCGGAGCTTTTCCAGGTCGCGGTTTTCGAGGACGGGCTTTTCCAGCCGGATGCGGCGGCAGTGCTTGGGCGAGGGCTTGAGCAGGTTTCCCTGGGAGCCGAGAAAGGTTGCGCTGGCGGTGATAATCTCCTCGCGGATGGCGTCTATGGGCGGGTTGGTGACCTGGGCGAAGAGCTGCCTGAAGTAATTATACAGCAACTGGGGGTGGTCCGAGAGAACGGCCAGAGGGGTGTCGTCACCCATCGAGCCGAGCGGCTCGAGGCCTTCCTTTGCCATGGGGCCAAGGATGAAGCGCAAGTCCTCGCAAGTGTAACCAAAAGCCTTTTGGCGCTGGAGGACGGTCTCGTGCTCGACGCCGTAGACGCGGCCCGGTTCCGGCAGGTCTTCCATTCGCGCCAGGTTGTCCCGCAGCCAGAAGAGGGAGGGCTGGAGCTTGGCGATCTGGTGCTTGATAATGGCGTCGGCCACGATGCGCCCCTCTTTCATGTCCACAAGGAACATCCGTCCCGGTTGCAGGCGCCCTTTGTAAATCACGTCCTCGGGCGCCACGGGCAGCACGCCGGCTTCGGAGGCCATGATGACGCGGTCGTCCCGCGTGACGCAGTAGCGGGAGGGGCGCAGGCCGTTGCGGTCGAGAACGGCGCCGATGGTCCGGCCGTCGGTAAAAGCAATCGAGGCGGGGCCGTCCCACGGCTCCATCATGCAGGCGTGGTATTCGTAAAAGGCGCGGCGCTCGTCACTCATGTTCTCGTGGTGCTCCCACGGCTCGGGGATCATCATCATCATGGCATGGGGCAGGGAGCGTCCCGCCATGACGAGAAACTCGAGGCAGTTGTCGAACATGGCCGAGTCGCTGCCGTCTTCCCGGATGACGGGCAGGACTTTTTTCAGATCGTCCCCGAAGACGTCGCTTTCCAGAAGGGCTTCGCGGGCGCGCATCCAGTTGACGTTGCCGCGCAGGGTGTTGATTTCGCCGTTGTGGCAGAGGAAGCGCATGGGCTGGGCCAGCGGCCAGCTCGGGAAGGTGTTGGTGCTGAAACGCGAATGCGCGAGGGCCAAAGCCGATTCCATGGCCGGATGGCGCAGGTCGGGGAAATAGTCCGCCATCTGCGGGCCGGTCAGCATCCCTTTATACACCAGGGTGCGGGACGAGAAGGAGGCGATGTAGAAGTTTTCAGCGTTCTTTCCGCCGTTATAGCGCAGGGCCCGCGAGATCAGCCGCCGGATGACGTAGAGCTTGCGCTCGAAGGCGTCACCGTCGCCCATGTTGGGGTTGGCTCCGATAAAGACCTGGCGCATGACCGGCTCGCAGGCTTTCGGCGCCGCGCCCAGGCCGGCGCCGTTCACCGGGACGGTGCGCCAGCCCAGGATCCTCTGTCCTTCCGCCGCGGTGATGTCCCCGATGGTTTTCTCGCATTCGCGGCGCGCGGCGTCACCGGCGGGCAGGAAAAGAGAGCCCACGCCGTATTCGCCCCGGCCTGGCAGGGGGATTTTCTCCTCCCCGCATACGGCGGCGAAAAACGTGTGCGGCAATTGCAAAAGCAGGCCCGCGCCGTCACCCGTGTCGGGGTCGAAACCAGTCGCGCCGCGGTGGGCAAGGTTCAAGACGATTTGCAGGGCGTCTTCGACCAGCTGATGGGAGGCGCGCCCCTTCATGTCCACGATAAAGCCCACACCGCAAGAGTCGCGCTCGAACGCTGGATGATACAACCCCTGCGGCGGCGGAAGGCCGGCGGATTTCAATTGCCGGTTGTCCGGTAAATGTCGCTGCATGTGAAAACGCCGTATGTGAATTCCTCCGCGCTTATTTAGAGTATGGGCAGGTATTTATCCAATTCATACTGGCTGACGTGGGTACGGTAGTTGTCGTATTCGATCTTTTTGTTGGCGATAAACTTGTCGAAGAGCTTTTCGCCAAGGGCTTCGCGGACCAGCTCGCTCTTTTCGGTGACGGCCACGGCATCAGCCAGGCTGCCGGGGAGCGACGCGATGCCGCGCGCGGCGCGGTCTTCCTCAGACATATGGAAGATGTCCTCTTCGACCGGAGCGGGCAGGTCGTATTTTTCCTCGATGCCCTTGAGGCCGGCGGCGAGCATGACGGCGAAGGCCAGGTAGGGGTTGCAAGCCGGGTCCGGGCAGCGGAACTCGACGCGGGTGGCATTTTCCTTGCCCGGCTTGTACATGGGCACGCGCACCAGCGCGGAGCGGTTGCGTCTGGCCCACGAGATATAGACGGGCGCTTCGTAGCCGGGCACCAGGCGCTTGTAACTGTTGACCCACTGGGCGATGACCGAGCAGATCTCGCGGGCGTGGTGGAGGATGCCCGCGATGTAGTATTTCGCCTCCGCCGACAGGTGGTATTTGTCGTTGGCGTCGTGGAAGGCGTTCTTGCTGCCCTTGAACAAGGACTGGTGGGTGTGCATTCCGCTGCCGTTTTTGCCGAAGAGCGGCTTGGGCATGAAGGTGGCGTAAACGCCGTATTTCATGGCCACTTCCTTGACCACCAGCCGGTAAGTCATGGCGGCGTCGGCCATGGCCAGCCCTTCCATGTAGCGCAAATCTATCTCGTGCTGGCTGGGGGCCACCTCGTGATGGCTGTATTCCACGTGGATGCCCATCTTCTTCAGCGTCTGGATGGTTTCCCGGCGCAGGTCGCTCCCGGCGTCCAGCGGCGTGAGGTCGAAGTAGCCGCCTTCGTCGAGGATTTCCGTGCTCTTGGAGTTTCTGAAATAAAAATATTCCAGTTCCGGGCCGACAAAAAAGGTGTAGCCCATGTCGGAGGCCTTTTTCAGGTTTCGTTTGAAAACCCAGCGCGGATCCTCGGCGAAGGGCGATCCGTCGGGGTTGATGACGTCGCAGAACATCTTGGCCACGACGCCGCCTTCCCCGCCGGCGCGCCAAGGCAGGATGGTGTAAGTCGAGGGGTCGGGCATGGCGACCATGTCGCTCTCCTCGATGCGGGCGTAACCCTCGATGGACGAGCCGTCGAAACCCATGCCTTCGTCGAGGGCCGTCTCGAGCTCTTCCGGCGTGATGGCAAAGCTCTTGAGCACCCCCAGCACGTCCGTGAACCACAGGCGGATGAAAGTGACTTTGTTGTCTTTCACCGATTTGATGACATCTTCTTTGGTGATTTTGCTCATGTAATGGAACCTTTCCGTTTCAGTTGTTGTTACGCATAAAATTGCGCCGGCGCCGTGATGGCAATCCCGTTTGTGTTCCGGCGCTGTTTTTAAATGGCCTGGCCGCCCCTTTCACCGGTGCGTATGCGGATGCACTCCTCGAGGGGGGCGATGAAGATTTTCCCGTCGCCGATCCGGCCTTCCCCGTGCCGGGCCGTTTGCAAAATTGTGTCGCGGGTGATTTGGACGAACTCGTCGTTGACGGCGATGTCCAGACGGACTTTTGGCAGCAGGTCCGGGACGACGACCTCTCCCCGGTAAAGGGTTTCCCCGCCCTGGCGGCCATGGCCCGTGACGCGGCTGACGGTGATGCGGGTGATTTCGGCGGCGATCAGCGCCTCGCGCACGGCGTCCAGCTTGTCCGGTTGAATGATGGCTGTGATGAGTTTCATGGCGTTTCGGTTAATTGAGGTTGAGCAGCCCGTAGCCGTGTTCGGAGTGGATGCTGTAATCCAGCCCGGCCATTTCCTCCTCGCGGCGCACGCGCATGCCCGCGGTTTTTTCCACCACGGCGACGAGGACAAGGCTGCACACGGCACAGTAGGCCATTGTCAGCAGAATGGCGCCGGTTTGCACGGCGAGCTGGTTCCAGACGGTCCACGAGCCGCCCGCGAGGGCGGCCGCCTCCTCCATCCAGCTGGGCCGGATGAAGAACGAAAGCAGGAGCGCTCCCGCGATGCCCGCCACGCCGTGGATGCCGAAAACATCCAGGCTGTCGTCATAACCGGCCTTGTTTTTCAAAGCGATGGCGCCGTAACACAAGCCGGATGCCGCCAAACCGAGGATGATGGCGCCCGCCGGGCGCACGACGCCCGCGGCCGGGGTGATCGCCACCAGGCCAGCGAGGATGCCGCTGGCCGTGCCCAGGCTGGTGGCCTTGCCGTGCCGGACGGCTTCGATGAGGATCCACCCCGCCGCCCCCGACGCGGCGGCGATTTGTGTCACCGTCAAGGCCCGGGCGGTGTCGAGGCCGCTCGAGACGGAGCTGCCGGCATTGAAGCCGAACCAGCCCACCCAGAGCAGGCCGGCGCCGGTCAGGGTCATGGTCAGGTTGTTGGGGTGCATGGCCACTTCCGGATAGCCCCGGCGGGCGCCCAGGTAGAGGATGGCCACCAAAGCGCTGACTCCCGCCGAGATGTGCACCACCGTGCCCCCGGCGAAGTCAATCGCGCCCCGCGCCCCCAGGTTGAAGAGCAGGCCGTCCTCCGCCCACACCCAGTGGCAGAGCGGATTGTAGACCAGCAGCGACCACAGGGCGATAAACAGGCAGTAGCCCCGGAAACTGACGCGTTCGGCGAAAGCCCCCGCTATCAGGGCCGGAGTGATGATCGCGAATTTGCCCTGGAACATCGCGAAGACGTATTCGGGAACGCCGGCGTCCATGATGGTGTCGTCTATGCCCCGTAAAAGAAGATAATCCGGATTCCATCCGAACCACCCTCCGAGGACGTTGCCGCCGAAACTCATGGCATAGCCGCAGACGGCCCAAAGCACGCCAATGATGGCCATCGCGGCGAAGCTGTGCATCATCGTGCCCAGCACGTTTTTCGTCCGCACCAGCCCGCCGTAAAACATCGCCAGCCCCGGCACCATCAGCAGCACCAGCGCCGTCGAGGTCAGCATCCACGCCGTCGTGCCCGTGTCCACGTGTTCCGCGGCCCGCGCCGGCGCCGCCAGCCCGGCGAATATGACTCCCGACAATAAAATTTTTGTTTTCATGGATAAATTGGAAAGGATTTAAAATTATGCCGCGTTGATGAGGATTGGAAAATAAAGCGGCCATCGCTGCCGCCCGCGGGGTTTGCGGCCTTGGGGAAGATCCAGCCGCCGGGGGAGGCTCATCCAGAGCGCGAGCCGGAAGCGTTTCCGTTTTGTTCCCGGACATGTGAGCGGGAACAGGTGTCTTGCGGTCTTTTTCATGTTTCATTCTCCTGGTTGCGGTTCCTTTTGCGCCCGGTTTCCGCGGCGGCGCAAATGGCTGGAACCATGAACGGTTTTCATTGAAGCATCGTCCATGCCAAACCGGCGAACGGCGGAAAAAGATATTTATAAGTTATTAATTATAAATATCTTATAAAATATAAGCCGGATATGCGGATGCGGGAGATCTCCCGCGAACGGCAACATAAAAGTAGGATATTTAAATATATCCTACTTTTTCGTCCGAAATTGCCGGTAGTCGATCCCGTATTTTTTCATCCGCAGGCCCATCTGGCGCTCGGTGATTTCGATGGCGCGGGCGGCCCGGGCCATGTTGCCCCGGGCCGACTTGAGGGCGTCGAGAATAACCTCGCGCTCGAGGTTGCCGAGGGCCTCCTGGAGGCCGCCGCGGTGGACGGTGCCGGTGGCTTCGGCGGTTTGCAGGGTGGGGGGCAGGTGGTGGCCATGGATGACCTCGTCGTGGCTGAGCAGGACGGCGCGCTCGATGCAGTTCTCCAGCTCGCGCACGTTGCCGGGCCAGTGGTAGGCCATGAGCATGTCAATGGCGGGCGTCGAGATGCGGCGGATGTCCTTATGATTCTCCCGGCTGAACGTTTCGGCGAAATGATTGGCCAGCTCGAGGATGTCGGGTTTGCGCTCGCGCAGCGGCGGCAGGTGGATGGGGAAGACGTTCAGCCGATAGTAGAGGTCCTGGCGGAACTTGTCCTGACCGGCGAGGTCCTCGAGGTTGCGGTTGGTGGCGGCGATCAGGCGCACGTCCACGGAAAGGGTCTTGGTTCCGCCCACCCGCTCGAATTCCCGCTCCTGCAGCACGCGCAGCAGTTTGACTTGGATGTGAGGAGGCAGGTCGCCGATCTCATCGAGAAAGAGCGTTCCGCCGCGGGCCAGCTCGAACCGTCCCTTGCGCTCGGCCGCCGCGCCGGTGAAGGCGCCTTTGTCATGGCCGAAGAGTTCGCTCTCGATAATGGTTTCCGGAAGCGCCGCGCAGTTGACTTTGATGAGCGGCTGCGCCGAGCGGGGGCTGTGATAGTGGATGGCGGAGGCCACCAGCTCTTTGCCGGTGCCGCTTTCGCCCCGGATGAGGACGGTGGACTTGCTCGGGGCCACTTTGGCGATCAGGTCGTAAACCTGCCGCATGGCCGGGGAGGTTCCGATGATATTGGCGGGCTGGAACCGGCCTTTGAGCTGCTCTTGCAGGCGGATGTTTTCCTCCAGCAGCTGTTCGCGCTCTTCCTCGGCCTGCTGCCGCAGCCGCACCGCCTGGGCGATCATCGAGGCGATGATCGAGAGCAGGCGCTGGTCTTCTCGCAGGACGTTCGGGGGCGCCATCCCGCGGTCGGCGCTCAAGGCGCCAATAACTTCCTTGCCCAGTTTGATGGGGACGCAAATAAAGGAAATCTCTTTCTCGCGCAGCTTTTTCCTCGCCCCGGTTCGGTCGAGAAAGAGCGGCTCCCGGGCGATGTCGGGAACGGTGACGGGGCGGCCGGTCTGCACGACTTTTCCGGTCACGCCCTCGCCGAACTTGTAGCGCCCCCGGCCCATCTGGCTGGAAGACAGGCCGTGGGCCGCCTCAATCAGGATCTCTCCGGTTTTGCGGTTGAGCAAAGTCAGGGTGCCCCGCAGCAGGCCCATGTGCTCGGCCGCCGAGCGCAGCACGCGCCCCGCCACGTCCCGCAGGTCCATGCTCCGCCCCAGCGTCTGGCTCAATTCAAAAAGCAGCAGCAGCTCCTTGGGCTCGCGGTGGATGCCGGTCTTGGTTTTGGGCATAAAAAATACTATTATGTCGGAAAAGAATTTAAAACCTGCAATAATGTCGGTTAACGGCAGGCCAATGTCAAGCGTTGCATGAGGCGGCCGAGGACTTCCGGGCGTTCTCCGGCCAAGTTGCGGCGCTCTTCCGGGTCTTCCTCCAAATCATACAGCTCCAGGCCGGCGTTGTAATTGTCTATGAGTTTGTGTTGCGGCGTGCGGAGGCAGCGGAAGTTGCGGATGGCGCTGAAGGTTTCCCGGCGGTGGAGATCCGTTTCCCCGCGCAGCACGGGAACCAGCGAACGGGCGTCCAAGTCTTCCTGGGGCGGCAGGCCGGCCAGCTCGCACAGCGTGGGATTCAGGTCAATCAGTTCGGTTAAAGCTTCCGAAACGCGCCCGCCTTCGGCGCCCGGAGCGGCGATGATCAGCGGCACCCGCAGCGCCCCTTCATAAGCGGCGGACTTTTGGTAAAGCCCGTGGTCACCCAGCATCTCGCCGTGGTCGCTGGTGTAAACGATGACCGTGTTTTCCGCCCAGCTCCGTTTTTCAAGCGCCCGCAAAATCAGGCCAACCTGATCGTCAATCGCGGTGATCGCGCCCGCGTATTGGCGGCGTGTCACGGCTGTTTCCTCCGGCTCCAGCGCCAGGTTCCGCTTTTTGATCCAGTCCGGCTTGCCTTCGATACCGCCGGTGATAGCGGGCGGAACCTCGGCTTGGCGATAGCGGTCCGCGTATTGCGCCGGGGGGTCGAAGGGGTCGTGCGGGCCGGCGAAGCTGACGAAATAATGCCAGGGGAAATCGTCCGGGACCGACTCGATCCACGCGGCGGCCCTGCGCCCGATATAGACGTCGTGGAAGTCCTCCGCGGGCAGCACGGAATCATGGGAGGCGTCTTTAATCCAGCCGCGGGCCTCCCGCTCGCGGTAGTCGGCGCGGAACGTTTCGAACAGCCCCTTATCCGCCAAATAGCGCGTGTAGGGGCCGAAGGGTTCGTCATACTTTCCCGCGTTCATTTTGCCCTCGGTCTCGCAGGGATCGGTGAAACCCCATTTGTAAGTGGCGGGACGGTCCCCGTTCTTTCCCAGGTAACGGTCCGGTTTGGCCAGGTCGAGCTTCCCGGCGCAGCCCGTCCGGTAACCGGCGTCCCGCAACCGCTGGTAATAGGTCGTGACGCGCCGCGGCAGGAAGGACTGGTTGTCCAGCGAGCCGAGCCGCAGCGGCTGAAGCCCGGCGGCCAGGCCGATGCGGGCGGGGGCGCACACGGGGCAATTGGTGGCGCACTGGGTGAACCGGACACCCCGCCGCGCCAGCCGGTCCAGGTTCGGCGTCTCCAGGAACGTCATCCCTGCCGCCCCCAGGAAATCCGCGCGGTGCTGGTCCGCCATGATAAACAAAATGTTGGGCGGTCTCTCCTTCGTGTTCATGGGATATTTATTTGATTTGTGTTTCCTTTCCCATTCAACATAATTCGCGCCCGGCGAGACGGAGCCATGAGGAAGCCCGACACTTTCTTGAGCGCAGCCTTTTCTCCGGAGGTCAGCCCGGCCGTGTCCACGGTGAAAACACCGCTGCGGCGGAGAAGGCGGAAGCGCTGAATTTGGCGGAGCCGACAGGTTTTATTCCGGGGAGGCGCGAACCCAGCGCCGGAGGGCGGTTTTGAGTTCGGGGATGCCTTCTTCGGAGAGGCAGGAGATGGGGCAGACCTTCACGCGGGGATATTTCCGGCGGAAGCGGGCGAGGTTTTCGGCGGCGGCCTCTTCATCCATTTTATTGGCGGCCGCCAGGCGCGGCTTTTCCAGGAGAGCGGGCTGATAGTGCCGCAGTTCCTCCAATAAATCGGCATAATCACACACCGGGTCGCGCCCGTCCTGGCCGGCCATGTCAATGAGCAGCAGCAGCAAGGGGCAGCGCTCGATGTGACGCAGGAAGCGGTGCCCCAAACCCTTGTTGAGGCGCGCGCCTTTCACCAATCCCGGAATGTCGGCCAGCCGCAGTTGCTCGCAGTCTTCCGGATACTCGATCATGCCCACCGAAGGCTGCAGAGTGGTGAAAGGATACGCCGCCACTTTGGGATGGGCGCGGGTTATGAGGCTGATCAGGGAGGATTTGCCGGCGTTGGGGAAACCGGCCAGGCCGATGTCGGCAATAGTTTTAAGAACGAAGCGGAAGCGGCCTGTTTCCCCCGCCCGCCCGTCGTCCGCCCGGCGCGGCGCCTGGTTGACTGATGATTTAAAGCGCATGTTGCCCCGCCCGCCCGCTCCGCCCCGCAGCAGGATTTTCCGCTTCCCGTGCGTGAGAAGTTCAGCCACCGTCTCTCCCGCGGGAGTCTGGACGATGGTTCCCGGCGGCACCTTGAGCACGCGGTCCTTCCCCCGGCGGCCGTCTTTTTGACTGCCTTGACCATAGGCTCCGCCGCCGGCCCGCCAGCCGGGTTTGTAATAGTAGGCTTTGAGGTCACTGGTGTTTTCGTCGCATTCGAGCACGACATCGCCGCCGCGGCCGCCGTCTCCGCCGTCGGGACCGCCCTTGGGCTGGAACTTCTCGCGGCGGAAACTGACGCAGCCCCGGCCGCCGTCTCCGGCTTTCAACTCGACATCGGCTTCATCCACAAACATAATGGCGCGCCTCCGCGTTTTTGCATTGTCATGGCTTATCCGCCCAGTGCAGCCTGATTAGCTGGAAATAACACGGCGGCGTCAAATCCGAAACATCCCCGAAGATGGAGCATCCTTTTCTCGATAAAACATTTGAAATCCGCTGGTCCCGGCTGAAACCGGACCGGGTGGAGCCTGACATCGGAGCCGCCCTGGCCCGGGCGCGAAGAAACATCGAATCCATAGCCCGGCAGGATCCCGGGCGGCTGACATTCGAAAACACATTGCTGGCCCTGGAAAAGGCCACTGAAGATCTTGGGGAAGCTTGGGCCAAAGCGGAGCATCTCGACGCCGTGTGCAATTCCCCCGGACTGCGGGCGGCCTACAACGCCATGCTGCCGAAGGTGGCGGCCTTTTATGCCCAAATCCCCCTCAATGAAAACCTCTGGCAAATCATCAAAACCTACGCCGGAACAGAAGAAGCGAAGCGTCTGCGCGGGATTAAAAAGCGTTTCCTTGAAGAAACGCTGGCCGATTTCCGTCAGGCCGGCGCCTGCTTGCCCGCGGAGGGAAAAAAGCGCATCGAGGAAATCGAGGACGAGTTGGCGCGCCTGACCCAAAAATTTTCAGAAAACGTCCTCGACGCGACCAATGCCTTCGGGCTTGTCGTTGACGAGGCCGCCCGCCTGGCCGGCCTGCCGGAAACGGCCCGCGAAGCCGCCCGCCTGGACGCTTCGCGCAAGGGATTGGGGACGGAAGAGCGGCCCCGGTGGCGTTTCACGCTCCACATGCCTTCGTTTCTCCCCGCCATGAAACACCTCGATGATGAGGATCTGCGGCGGAGGCTCATGGAAGGTTTCCTGGCCGTTGGAAAAGAAACGCCCTATGACAATACCAAACTGGTTTGGCGCATCCTCGCTTTGCGGGACGAAAAAGCCCGGATTCTGGGCAGAAAACATTTCCCCGATCTCGTCCTGGAGCGGCGCATGGCCAAAAACGGGGGCGCGGCCCTGCGCTTCATCGAGGATTTGCATGAGCGCGTCCGCGCCAGGTTCGAGGCGGAAAACCGCGAACTGGAAGCTTTCAAGGCGGAGAAAACGGGCGGGAAAGCGGAGCCGCCTGATGTTTGGGAACCGGCTTACTGGTCGGAAAAAATGCGCCGCGAGCGCTTCGATTTCGACGAGGAAGAACTCCGCCCTTACTTCCCCATCCAGCAGGTGTTGTCGGGCATGTTCGGTTTGGCTGAACGGCTGTTTCAGATTGCCATCGAGGAGCGCGCCGGAAAAAACCGCCCCGAAGTATGGCATCCGGAGGTGAAATACTACGAGGTTTTCGGCAGGGACGGCCGCCATATGGGCTCCTTTTACGCCGACTGGCATCCGCGCGAAACCAAGCGCGCGGGCGCCTGGATGAACCACCTGATGACCGGAGGCCCCGCGCCGGACGGCGGATGGCGGCCGCACCTGGGCTTGATCTGCGGCAACCTGACGCCGCCCCTGCCTGGCAAACCGGCCCGGCTCACCCACCGGGAAGTGGAAACCGTTTTTCACGAGTTCGGCCACCTGCTGCACCACCTCCTGGGAGAAGCGGAGATCAAGTCCCT
>CAZYUX010000058.1:4505-13505 GCA_964650745.1 uncultured Puniceicoccaceae bacterium | reverse complement strand
AAAACTCCGCCCCAAGGACAATCCCCCGCCACAGACTCTTTTTTCAGAGCTTCCTCAAGCGTAAAACCGCCACCGTCCCAAACCATGATTCAATACACGTTCAACCTCAAAAGCGGCAAAGTGCTGCGTTTTGAAATCGACCCCGACCGGGTTTACTCCAGGGAAGAGGATGAAAAGCCGCATGCCGGGTGGACCAAGCTGGGTTTCCACCAGTGTGACAATTGCCCCCTTTCCGCGGAAAAGACACAACATTGCCCCCCGGCCGTGGACCTGCAGAAAGTCATCGAGGATTTTTCCGAAATATCCTCTGTCGAGACGGCGCGGGTCGAGGTGAAATCCCCGCAGCGGGAAACCTGGAAGGAGTGCGACGTGCAGACCGGCCTGAACTCGATGATGGGCCTGCTCATGGCCACCAGCGGATGTCCGGTGCTTTCCCATTTGAAAAATCTGGCCAACTTTCACCTGCCTTTTTCAACTTATGAGGACACCCTCTTCCGCACGGTCGGAGGCTATCTCATCAAGCAGTTCTTTATTTGCAAGCGCGGCGGCAAGCCGGACATGGATCTTAAGGGGCTGGATGATTTTTACCGCGCCTTGGGGGTCGTCAACTCCTGCTTTGTCGAGCGCATCAACGCCACCGCCAAAGAGGACGCCAGTTCGAACGCCGTGGTCATCTACTGGAGCATCTCATCCATCGTCAACGCCTCCATCGAGGACCAGCTGATGAACGAAAAAAAACTCTTTGCCCCGGATGTGTGACGGCCGGAGCCGGGAGTTGTCTTTTGCAGTTCCAATTGTGTTCCTGAACGCCGCGCCATTGCCGTTGTCATGGAAGCAATAATATTTTTTATTCTGGGCGCGTTGGCCGGCGGAGGGGCGGCTTTTTTTTTCCGCCAGAAACGGGAGCGCGAACTTGAAAAAGAAATCGTCGCGCTGGAAACCCGGCGGGAAAGCGAAATTCAGGCGGCGGAAGAAAAACTGGCCGAATTGAAAGAACTGCGGGCGCAATTTGAGAACACGTTCAAAGCGCTCTCTTCAGAAGCCTTGCAAAGCAATAATCAAGCCTTTCTCAATTTGGCCAAAAACGCGCTGGAACAGACCCTCGAAGCGGGCAAGGGGGATCTGCAACGGCGGCAGCAGTCCATCGAGCATCTGGTTGGCCCCATCCGCGAATCCCTGCAAAAAGTGGACGGCAAGCTCCAGGACATCGAAAAGACGCGGGCCGAGTCCCAAGGCGCTTTGCAGGAGCAGTTGAAAAACCTGCTGGCGAGCAACCGGCTCCTGCAAAAAGAGGCCGGGAATCTGGCGGGAGCCCTGCGGCGGCCCGGCGTGCGCGGCAGCTGGGGCGAGATGCAGCTGCGCCGCGCCGTCGAGTTCGCCGGGATGCTCGATCATTGCGATTTCATCCGGCAGGAGTCCGGGCCCGAAGGGCGGCCCGACATGATCATCAATTTGCCGAACAGCCGGCGCGTCATCGTGGACGCCAAAACACCGATGGAGGCCTTTTTGCAAGCCCTGGA
Source organism: uncultured Puniceicoccaceae bacterium (assembly GCA_964650745.1). Classification (GTDB taxonomy): domain Bacteria; phylum Verrucomicrobiota; class Verrucomicrobiia; order Opitutales; family CAZYUX01; genus CAZYUX01. Next base: position 11,985 of record CAZYUX010000058.1, on the reverse strand, counting down.
GACGGATGATCCCGAACGCCGCCATGAGCTTTTCGCCCGGCACGCCCGCCACCTGCGCGCCCGCATTAAAGAGCTGAGCGGGAAAAAGTACTGGGAGCAGTTTTCCTCCACTCCGGAGATGGTTCTGCTTTTTCTTCCCAACGAGGCGTTATTCAGCGCCGCTCTCGAACAGGACCCCGCGCTGCTGGAGTTTGGCGCGAAAAACAGTGTCATCCCCGCCACTCCCACCACGCTGATGGCGCTGCTTTTCGCCGTGGCTCACGGCTGGCGCCAGCAGCAAGCCGCCGAGCATGTCGGGGCCATCCGGGACCTGGGCCGCGAGCTGTATGAGCGCATCCGCCAGTTCACCGGGCATATGGCGGACCTTGGCCAGCGGCTGCGGCAAGGGGCTGACGCTTACAACAAAGCCGTTAGCTCTCTCGAACGGCGGCTTTTGCCCGGCGCCCGGAAATTCCGCGAGCTGGGCGCCGGCGGCAAGGCGGAAATCCCCCCCCCGCCCTCTGTTTCCGGGCCTCTTCAGCCTCCGTCCCGGGATGGCGATTCGCCATGAGAGCGCGGAAGCCTTTTCCCCAAAAAAAGGGGGGCGGCGCGGGGATTTGGGGATAAAAATTAAGGCCGGATAAAGGATTGACGGGGATGCGAAAAGAATTTAAAGGATGCTGGAAAATGAATGCCAATCTGGGCAGACAGGGGGAAAGCGGGGCTTTTCGGGAGGCGCGCGGGGGCAATTGTCCGGCGTTGACACGAGCCGCTTTTTTTCTAATAAGAGGAAAAAATAGGCTTGCCTTTAACGGGAATTTGTCATTTCCCTAATCACGAAATCCTATTTTCCGGATTGAAAATTCGCTCTTAACGTTCGATCAACTACCAAACTTGAAGAAATGACTGAACCGGCCGCAGGCAGGAGCATTTCCCCTGCATGGGGCGCGCGTTCCGCCGGCGCGCGGAGGCGCCGTTTTTACGGGGCCGTTTGCAGCCGGTAATCAAGCCGGGGCCGGATGAGAGATTTGAAATTAAACCAAACCAACGAAAAGAAAACCAACATGAGAGCCATGTCATTCCTACGCAAACCATTCTCCCTGTCCTGGTTAAACAACCGCCGCCTGGCAGCGGCGCCTGCGGCGGCGGCGCTGATCGTGGCCGCGGCGGGAACGCTGCCGGCCCAGCCGGAAGAGGGCGCAGCCGGCGGCGGGGAGGCTTACGACGTCAACGCGGTGGTCGTCACCGGCGACCGTGTTCCGGTCTATGAGCTGGACGAGTTCGAAGATTGGGAAAACGAAGCTTTGTATGCGCCGATGACGCAGGGGGACGTGGAAGCGTTCCGGCAGAAGGTTCTGAAGGCGCTGCAAGACGCGGGGCACCTGTTTGCGACGGTGTCCGTGTATAAACAGTCGCTGAATTTGGGTTTCCTCAAGTTGCGCGTGCACGTTGGAGAGAAAGGCGAAGTGACGGTGTCGGGAAACCGCTGGCACACGGACGAGCAGGTGACCAAGCGAGTGGACTGGGACAAGGGGGCGCACTTCAACTACAATGATCTGCATGAGGATTTATACGAGCTGAACCTGAAACCGCGGGTGAATGTTGACACGGAGCTGAAGCCGCGCACGGACGCCAAAGGCAAGCGCATCGTGGACGTGAACCTGGCGGTGGAAGACCGGTTCCCGGTGCACGCCGCGTGGAGCATGAGCAACACGGGAACGAAAGAGACGGGGGACTGGCGCTCGCGCTTGAGCGTGCAATTGGAAAACCTTGTGCTGCAGGAGGAGACGCTGACTTTCGACTGGATAACGGATCCGCACGACACGAATGACATTAACGCCTATTCAGGAGGGCTGCACCTGCCGCTGGGCGATGTTTACGGGTTGTCGGTGTTCGGCGGAGTCTCGGAAACCGACCTGGATGACATATTCGAGGGGCTGGACATCTACGGGGACGGAGCCTTCTACGGCATGCAGCTGGAGCGGAACTTGTGCGAAAACGACGAGAAGACGCTGGACCTGTCGGCGGGGCTGCTGTTCCAGAAGACCAAGACTTTGGCGATGTTCATGGACCAAGGCGTCTGGGGGGACGAGATCCGGCTGGGCATGCCCCGGGTAACGCTGAGTTACGCGGCCAAAAAATACGACGAATTCGGGGGGCGCAATTTCGGCAGCCTGACGTACATGACAAATTCATCGGGCCGGCTCGGAGCCTCCTCCGAAGAGGATTACATGAGCCGCGAGGGCGAGTCCATGGGGGTCGACGGCAATTTCACCATCGTGCGGGCGCAATGCGCGAGGTTCCAGAAGATCGCCGCATCGGATGATTTCCTGGGCAATTCGACCCTGTTCTTCCGGCTGGACTCGCAATGGACGAGCGACAATCTGCCGGCGGCGATGATGAAACGCGTCGGAGGGTTCGGCACGGTGCGCGGCCACCCGGAATACTTCAGCGAGGGAGACATCGGCGTGAACGCCACGCTGGAATACAGCACGCCGATCTGGGCGAATTTCATTCCGTATATGGAAAGGGACGAAGCATACCTCAAGGAGCATCCGGAGGACTGGCGGATGCACCGGGTGCGCGCGATCGCGTTCGCCGATTACGGTTACGTAGCCTACAACAATTTCCAGGAAAGGGAAATCCTGAAAGCATCAGGGGTGCGCAAGGACAAGGAGCTGGCCGCGATGGGCGTGGGCCTCCGGGCCGGACTGACGCCTTATTCGCAGCTGAAGCTGGACTGGGGCATCCCTCTGAACAATGTGAAAAACTATGAAACGGGGGATTCGGACGGCGACCGGGACGGGCGCCTCCACTTCTCCTTCCAGCTGCAATACTAAAACTGGCAAACGGGAACTGCCGCAAAGATGTTGTCAGACGAAAACCAACAAAGAGTTTCATCAACCACAAAAAAATTCACCGCCAATCCGCTTAAAAGCATGAAAAACAAAAACACCAAGCATCGCCGCGGAAGAAACGAGACTGTGCTGGAAGCCAGCGCGTGGCAAAAAGCTTACGCTTATTTCTTTGCCGCTTTGTTGACTTTATATCCTTCGGCCGGATTCGCCGTCCTGCCGGCGGGCCCGGTGCAGCAGCATGGAAGCGCCGTTATCCAGACGGACGGCGTGACGATGGACATCACGCAAATGACACACAAGTCCATCATTGACTGGGACAGCTTCAGCATCGGCGCGGACAATGCCGTGAGCGTGGGCCAGCCAACCAGCGCGGCATCGGCGCTCTACCGTGTTCTCGGCGGCTCGCCGAGCGACATCTATGGCAGCCTCAGCGCCAACGGCAATCTGATTGTGTCCAACAGTATGGGCGTGTTTGTCGGGGCGTCCGGGTCGGTGAGCGCCAACTCGCTGATTCTGACGACACTGAACCTGAGCAGCCCCGATTTTCTGGCGGGCGATTACAACTTTACCGGAAGCTCGCCGGCTTCGGTGATTAACGAGGGCGCGGTGATGGCGAATGATTTTGTCTCGCTGATCGCCCGGCAGGCGGAGAACCGGAGCAAGATCGCAGCGGCCGGCGGGGATGTTTCGCTGGTGGCCGGTGACGGACCGGTTGAGATTGACCGCGCCGCCGGCGGGTCCATTTCAATTGACGTCTCCGGGATTTCCGGTGACGCCATCAACACGGGAATGATTGACGTTTCCGCCGTAAATGCCGGCGGGAATGGCGGCTCGGTCCTGCTTAAGGGCAACCGGACGGGCAACTCGGGCGCGGTGCTGGCCAATGCCGGGGACGGCGGCTCGGGCGGCTACATCGAATTCGACTCGGAAGGCAAAACGGTCTTTCTATCCTCGAGCGTCGTGGAGGCCAAAGGCGGGGGCGACATCATCGTCAACGTGCCGGACGCCAGCGGCGAAACGGCGGCAGCGTCGGTGGCCTATGAAGGCGCTTCGTTCAGCACTGTGGGCGGAGACGGCGGTTTTGTCGAGTTTTCGGGCGAGGTGATTGACGCGGACGGGGCCGATATCCAGAGCGCCAGCGTCTTGTTTGACCCCGCCAACATCATTTTCCAGGACGCGGATCAAAACACCGCGGTATTCACTCCCCCGGGAGATTTGGAGGAAGCCTGGGGTGATGACGCGGGGCTGGACTCGGAATTTGACGTGTCCGGCGGCGGGGTGCTTGCCGGAGTGGGGCCTGGCGCGACGATTCGTTTCGAAGCCACCAACTCCATTACCGTCAACGACGAGTTTTCCCTGTTCGTTGCAACGGGCGACTCCAATGTCAGCTTGGAGTTGGCGGCCGGATTCGACATCAACCTCAACGCGCCGGTTGTTGCCGATGGCGTCGGTTCCATCAGCCTGTGGGCGGGAATGAATTTTGGCACGGGGCTGACGACCAAACAGGGTGTCATCTGGGGTCCCGGCCCGCTGATTGGCGGCAACATGAACCTTACGGCCGGCCTGGGCATTGACGGTGTGAACATCCAGTCTCTCGGAACCGTCAACATTAACACGGTCCGCAATGAAAGCTATCTTTCCAATCTTTCCATTCAGGCCGCGGATATTGATATTGCCACCCAAGGCGGGGGGATCAGCAACAGTGTCATCGGAACCCTCGGCATCGGCGGAGACATGACGGTTGAGAGCATTGGGGGGGACATCATCAACAGCAGCTTCACTTTGATTGACACCGTTCCCGGCAACCCCAACCCGCTGGAGATTACCGCCGCCAACGCCGACCCCGCGGTTAACGGCGACATTATTAACACGGTTATCGAAAGCTCCCGGCCGGTGACTCTGACGGCTGACGGCGACATGCAGTCCAGCAGTGTGACCCTCACCCACACAGGTGATTTGCTGACCGTGGACATAGGGGACGCGGCAGGCGATTACGTTGGTTCCGGCGATATTACGGACAGCGCGTTTAACAGCCTCGGCGATGTGAACATCACGTGCAGCTCCCTGGTGGGCAGCACGATAGATATCCTTGGCGGATCGGGCTCTCTGGATGTTGCGTCCAAGTATGGCTTCATAACCGGCAATGTCATCCATGTTCAGGAGAACGTGTCCTTGAAGACAAGAGACGGCGATATCACGGGAGGTGTTATCCATGCCGGAAGAGACGTTGCTTTGACATCCACAGGCACGGGAGCTATTTCCGGAGTGGAAATATTCGGCGACGCCGACGTTAATATTAAATCGAATTTGTTCGTCAGCAATTTGGGCATTTATTCGGGCGAAGACACGGTGATCGAGTCACAGGAGGAGATCACTGGCGTGGCGGTGACGGGCCGTGATATCATCGCGGTGGCCGAGCAGGAAATCAATGATTGCGCTTTCCTTGCCGGTTTTGACACTCCCGCGACACCGGATAATGAAGGCGGGACCGTCATCGTTCATTCCGAAAATGCTTTTGTTGCGAATGTCACGGTTTCGGGCGATCCGCGGAACGCCGCGATAGATCCCCATCCGCTGGATCCGGCGCCGGCGGGATGGCAGCCGATCCTTATAGAGGCGCCGAATGGTTCCATTAACAACGTGACTATTGACAATATGTCCAATTTTGCAGGGACGGAACTGGAGGCCCTGAACGACATAACGAACGCGGCGGTCACGTCGGTTCGCGGCGTGCAGCTGACGTCGGCAGACGGGAGCATCGAAGACGCCGTCGCGAGCGCGTTTGTTGACGGAATAACGGCGACGGCGGACGCGGACGCTTCGGCGGCCGGAAGCATCAACGGAGGCAGCTACGCTTCCGGGACGGTGACCCTGCTGGCGGCCGCGGGCATCGGCAACACCGATATGGTGGAAATAGAAGGGGCGGAAACCATCACCTTGACCAGCACAGCCGGAAACATCCTGGCCAAAAGCTCAAATGACACGGCCGCGGGCACGGCCTTGGACGCGGATGTTACCGGCGGCGCTGGAGGCATCACGTTTATCCACGAAGGCGGCAGCCCGCTGACTCTGGGAGCAGCGCTGGATGCGGTGTCCACTTTTGACGGTTCGATTATGGTAACAAGCCAGCCGGATGTGACGGCGGCCAACGTCGTGGCCGGCGGCGGGGGAGATGTTATGATTGATGTGACCCAGGGCAACCTGGACTACCAAACGGTGACCGCAGTGGATGATATGGTGGCTTTGGCGGCGATGGGTGACATCACCGGAAATACGGCGGGAACCGACCTCGTGACAGCGGACACTTTAGAAGTCGGCGCCGGAGGCGGGGCGGACCTCTTGACTGCTGTCAACAACATAAAAGGCGCGGTGGACGGCGATTTGACGGTGGAGGACGCCGATGATCTGACATTCGAAATTGTCACCGCTGGCGGAACCGCAACCGTGACAGCCACGGACATCCTCGGGGTGGCGGGTGAAACCAATCTTGCCGCTCCCGTGACGGTTTTGAACGGCGCCGGAGACATTGATATTAATTTGTCTTCCAGCGATATAACCGCGCAAACCGGCGGCGGCGCCGATTACGACATCGCAATCGCCAACAACAGCGGCGCGGATAAAGTGACCGCAAGTTTGAACAACACCGGAACCGGCGGGTCGGATATTCTCTTCACGGAAGTGAGCGGAGCGGAATTGACCCTGGCGGGCGCGGCTCAGACCGCGGACGGTAACATTACGGTCAACTCGGCCGGCGATTTAGTCGGCAATGTCAAAGTGGACGCCAATGGAAATATCGTTTTGGACGCTGGCGGAAACATTACAATGAACGAAATGCTGGAAGCCGGATTCTTCCCTGTTTACACGGGAAGCATAACGGTGACAAGCGGCGAAAACATGTCGCTGGCCGGCGTGCGCGCATTTAGCGGCGATATTCAGCTGACCGCTTTGGGAGACATGACTTTAAACGATACGGTTAATGCTCTCTTCGGAGCCGACCTTGTGGCCCGGGCGGGAGGAAACCTGAAGCAGGACGGGACATTGGCTGGCCGGGATATCACCTTGAAGGCGGACGCCGGGGATATCGAAAGCGCCGCAACCATAACGGGCGCGAACCACGTGACAATGGAAGCCGGCAACGGCATAAACGGAACTGCCGCGATTAAAGCCGCGGCCGGGACGCTGGATATTGCGTCGGGGAACGACGCGGTGTTCGCTGGGACGCTGACGGCGGGAGCGGACGTGCTGATGGACACGGGAGGAGACGCGGAGACGCAAGCGCTCGTGACGGCCGGGAACGACGTGACGCTGGACGCCGGAGGCGACGCTTCGCTGGCGGCGGTGACGGCGGCTGCCGGGGACGTGAGCCTGATGTCGCTTGGAGACATGAATTTGAACGGCGCGGTGAGCGCGGCTGCCGGGGACATTCTGGCGCAAGCCGGGGACAACCTGGTTCAGGACGGGACGCTGGCGGCGGAAAACATCGCGGTGACGGCGGTGGCCGGGAGCATAGACAGCAACAACACCATCATGGCGGACACGGACGCGGCGTTGAGCGCCGGGACGGACATAGACGGTTCGGCGGCGGTGGAAGCCGCGGCCGGGACGCTGGATATTGCGTCGGGGAACGACGCGGTGTTCGCTGG
>CAZYUX010000058.1:0-4405 GCA_964650745.1 uncultured Puniceicoccaceae bacterium | reverse complement strand
CGGGAGGAGACGCGGAGACGCAAGCGCTCGTGACGGCCGGGAACGACGTGACGCTAACTGCCGGAGAGAACGCGGAACTGGCGGCTGTCATGGCCAATGACGGGAATGCCGATCTTGAAGCCGCGTTGCAGCTTATTTTGAATGGTGATGTGGATGCCACGGACCAGGTTTTGCTGACGGCGGGCGGCGGCATGAACGTCGCGGGCGACGCGACGGCCGGCGCCGAAGTCATAGCTGACGCCGGAGAAGATATCGCGGCGACGGGGGCTTTGACCGGCGGGACCAGCGTGACTGTCACGGCTGGCGGGAACGCTGATTTGGCCGTGGTAGACGCTCAAAACGGCGATGCCGATTTGACGGCGGGATTGAACCTTGTGTTGAACGGCACGGTGGATGCCACGGACAGTGTGAACTTGATGTCCGGCGGCGGCACGGTCGTGAATGACGCCGTGACGGCCGGTATTGATATCACGGGCGAGGCCGGAGAAGATTTCGTGACGGCGGAGGCGGGAGACTTGTCAGCTGACAGCGATATCAGCATTGCGGCTTCCGGCAACGTGGAAGCGGAAGGCGACTTGGTTGCGGGCGGCAGTGTGATGGTTGACGCCGGCCAGGACGCCGTGCTGGCGATGATGACGAGCGGCGGGGCCGAGGGTGACGATATCACGGTCACGGCAGGCCAGGACGCCGTTCTCAATGGCCCGGCGGACGCGGCCGGTGAGGAGGATCCCGACGGTGTTGACGGCGATATCGAGGTGACAGCCGGTAATGACCTGATCACTGGCGCGGACGGAGTGCTGACGGCGGAGAATATCCTGCTGACGGCCCAAACGGGAACGATTACGACCGGAGCTGCCGTAACGGCGGACACGGACGCCGCGTTGGACGCCGGAGAAAACATTGGCGCCGGAGCGGAAATCACCGCGGTTGCTGGAGATATCACGCTGTTGTCGGGCGGTGATACGCTGATGAATGGCAACGCGCTGACGGCCGGGAACGCGGTGATGGTGGATGCCGGACAGGACGCCACTCTGGCCGAAATAACCTGCCAGGCCGATTCAACTTTGACAGCGGGCCAAGACTTGGTTCTGGGCGGCGACATTGTGTCTGGAACGGGGAACATCACCGCCACGGCGGGCGATGATCTGACCCAGAACGGTGATGTGAACTCAGGGGATTTGGTCTTGCTGGCCGAAACCGGCTCGGTTGAGACCACCGGAGCCGTAACGTGTGTCAACTACACCGCCGACGCAGCGGATGGGCTTGCCATCGGCGGTAATGTGACGGCAACCGGAACATTGAACGCGGGCCGGAATGTGAAGTCCACGGGCGATGTGGTTATAGATGGCGATTTGAATGTCACGGGCGCCGCGGCCATAGCCGGCGGCGCGGACGTGGTGTTGAACGGCGACGTGACAAGCGCCACGGCGGCGGTTGAGGTTTCCGCCAATGACAATCTGAATATCAATGGTGATGTGACCGCCGAACTGGACGCGAACTTGAAGACGATGACGGGCGACGTGATGGTGGAGGGAGAAGTCGCGTCCCTCACGGCAAACGCGGTTGTGAATTCCGGCAAGGACATCGGCGGAAGCGGGATTCTTGTGGCGGAGAACGGCATGGCGCAACTGACGGCCGCAGGGAAGATAGGAACGGCGGCGGACCACTTGGATGTGGACACGCCGGATGTGGACGCGCAAACCGCGGAGGATGACGGAGGCGCCATCAACCTGGCCTTGGAGAGTTCGAACGGAAACGTGATTGACGTGAGGGCGGTTACGGAAGGCGAAGACGCCCATATATCCATTGAATCGGAAGAAGGCGACGCGCTGAATCTGAATGTGGTGACGGCGCAAAACGGCGATGTGATGGTCACGGCGGACGCGGCCATCAACGTGGGCCAAGTGGATGCCGCGGACGCGAATGCGGATGCCGAGAGCAAGTTCAACGGGTTGTTTAATGACGCCCACAGCGTGTCGCTGGCCACAAGCGGCGGCGACATCAACTTCGACTGGACGGATACGGCCGGAGGTCATGTTGACGGTGTCGTGCGCGCGGATGCGGATGTGGCTCTGTCGAACACGGGCGCGGGCAGCATCAATCTGGGTGAACTTTCGGTGCAGGCCGGAAACGACGTGACAGTCATGATTGAGACCGGCAACTTGGTGGATATTGATGTCAGCCCGGTGTGGAACATCGTGGCGGAGAACGACACGAATCTGGAAGTCGGCGGAATTATCGGCAGTTTGGGCAATCCGGTTGAGGTTAAGACCGGCGGCAAGCTGATAGTGACGGCCATGGAAAAATATATCATCGCGGAGATGGACGGAGATTTGTTGAATATCCTGCATATTGACAATGACTGGCGGCCGGCGCACTTCTTCTCCCAGTTGCCCAAGGAATACGGCGGGCAGTATCCGGTATTCACGCTGGACCGGCCGTTGACGTTCCCGCATTCGGTGGTGTTGAACAATCAAAACTATCCGGAGGTGCCGGTGATTGAGCTGATCAATACCGGACGGGTGCAGGTGAAGGGTCTGGATGTGATCAAGGAGGTGGACGTCAATATCCTCCTGGAGCAGGATTCGGAGTTCTACATGGAAGGCCCGGTCAAGCAGAAGAGCGGGGCGGCCATGGAGGATGAGGATTCACCGGCGCGGGACAATCTGGCGGTGAACATGTAAACTTAACTTGAGATTTTTTAACCCGGCCCGGCGGTTTAAAAGCCGCCGGGCTTTTTTTATGGGCGGACCGGATTCGTGTTCAGCCGGCGTTTTTTTTCAAAGCGCGTCGGGCCCGGCGGAAAACGCCGGGGGGATCGGACCATCCGGAGGCGTTGCCGAAGCGCAGGTTGAGCAGTTCCTGGTAGATTTTTTCTTTTTCCGGCTGGAAAGCGCCATTCTCATCCGCGCCGTTGCGGCGGCGGTTTTCACGCGCTTCTTTGAAGCGCAAGATTAGTTTGCCGGCCTGCCGCCGGACGGGGTGGGCGCCTGGAGCATTCCACTTGCCGCTTAGTATGCAGTATTCGCGCAGGGCTGTCCGCAAGATCAGCCATATGAACACGGCCACTATAAGGTTTCGGCCCAGTGTCCGGAGTTTGGCGCCGCTCCACGGAGAAAGCAGCCATGTCTTGAGCGCATCCGCCCATGTCCGCAGGCGTTCCCGCCATTGGCTGACATAATCGCTTCCGGTTTCTTTAAGGGATGCGGCCAGCTGATGCTGTTGTTCTTTGTCGAAATTGACGATGCGCCGGTACCACAAGACAAGCAGGCTGTCGAAGTATGCTTGCCAGCCGCGTTCGACGCTCAATCGCCTTTCGCCGGCGGCCTGGCCGGGGAGGGCGCCGGAGCCGGCCGAGGGGTCGGCCCTGAACCACCGGCCCCGGGCGTCTTGGATTTCGCACCAGGCGTGGGCGTCCCGGTTTCTCACGATGTAGTAATTTTCGAAGCCGTTCCATGCGCCGCCGTAAAAGCCGGCGACGATGCGGGCGGGGTGCCCGGCGGCGCGGGCTAACAGCACCAGCCCTCCGGCGAAAAGTTCGCAGTGGCCGGGGCGGTCCGAGGCGAGCCATCGGACGAGGACATCCCCCTCGCCGGGGGGGATGCGTGTGCTTGTGGAATATCCGTGGCGGCGGGCCAGCCAGGCGGAGGCGCGCCGGGCGAATTCCCGGGCGTTCAGATTTTTTCCCTGCCGAATTTCAGCCACGGCTCCGTTTAACGCTTCAAGGTTGCGCTTTCCGCCCGGGATGATGAGGGTTGTTTGTGGATATATGAATTGCAGGCGGCTTTTTAACTGCCGCGGGGCGACGGGGCGCGGGCCGGGTTGAATTTTTTTTAATGGTTTGTCTTCTTCGGTGGGGGGGAGCTGGCCGCGTGGTTCGCCGTCTAAAAACCGGAAAAAAAGCACGCTGGCGGGCAGGTTGCGCATGGCTATCAGGCGCATGCCGTAATTGAAGTTCACGTCCACGCTGTTTTGAAACCGCAGAAGCCGAAAGGCGCCGGGGGAAGGCAGGTATTTGCTGATGCCGGCTTCCATGTAAAAAGTCCACTTGGCGCCGTTGCGGGGGGGGTGCAGCTGGTCCGGTCCGAGGGGATGAGTGAAGGCATGACCGTTGAAAGAGCGGTTGGACGAACGCGCCGAGGGCGACATCTCGAAACCTTCCCCGTTATAATGATCCAAAACCACCATGCGCCAGTATGGTTCCGCCGGGGGCGTTCTCCCGGCGGAAACATCCACCCGCATCGCGACGGTGTCATCTTCGGCGATTTCCACCACGTCGCCGAATTTGATGTTATCGGAAAAACCGGACAGGGCGGTCTGCCCGCCGAGTTGGAGAAAAGGGATGGCCTGGTCGAGGCGGATGCGGGGAATGAGGATGAAGATCAGGCTGGAAAGCATAACGATG